>NZ_JBHVOC010000007.1:0-294523 GCF_044142145.1 Streptomyces sp. BK79 | reverse complement strand
TCCTTTTAGAGCTCTGGCTCTTGGGCATGCCGCCCGAGAGCCAGAGCTTTTTTGCGTTGAGGTAAGGTCAGGGAGCATCATTGGCTCGTTTCACCCCAGGAGGCCCCCGCGTGGAGGTCCAGGAGACCCGCGTGCAGACCGACCGGGTCCTCACCATCCCGAACATCCTCAGCATGGCGCGTCTCGCCGGCGTTCCGCTCTTCCTGTGGCTGATCCTCCGGCCCGAGTTCGGCGGCCCGCAGAGCGACGGCTGGGCGCTTTTGGTGCTGGCCCTGAGCGGAGTCAGTGACTACCTGGACGGCAAGCTCGCGCGGCGGTGGAACCAGATCAGCAGCCTCGGCCGGCTCCTGGACCCTGCGGCAGACCGGCTCTACATCCTGTCCACCCTGGTCGGGCTGACGTGGCGGGAGATCCTCCCACTGTGGTTGACGCTTGTACTGCTCGCTCGCGAAGCGGTCCTGCTCGTGATGGTGCTCGTCCTCCGGCGGCACGGCTATCCGCCGCCGCAGGTGAACTTCCTGGGGAAGGCCGCCACCTTCAACCTCATGTACGCCTTCCCCCTGCTGCTGCTCAGTGACGGAAGCGGGTGGATCGCGTCACTCGCTGCTATTTTCGGATGGGCGTTCGCCGGATGGGGTACAACCCTGTACTGGTGGGCAGGTGTTCTCTACGTGGTTCAGGTCCGCCGCTTGGTCCGTGCGGACACCATGGCCGATTGAGCTCGTTCACCGATTGTGCGGCCCGGAGTGGCCGGATGGCCCGCATTGCAGAAGTGCGGGACTCTGGACGGGTGAAGTCGGTCAATCCGTCGTCTCTTAGAGGAGGACGCTTCCGACATGAAGGCCGTCGTGATGGCCGGAGGCGAAGGCACACGCCTTCGCCCGATGACCTCGAGCATGCCCAAGCCGCTCCTGCCGGTGGCCAACCGGCCGATCATGGAGCACGTTCTGAGGCTGCTCAAAAGGCATGGGCTCAACGAGACCGTGGTCACCGTCCAGTTCCTGGCCTCGCTGGTCAAGAACTACTTCGGTGACGGCGAGGAGCTCGGAATGGAGCTCACCTATGCCAATGAGGAGAAGCCACTCGGTACCGCCGGAAGCGTCAAGAACGCTGAGGAGGCGTTGAAGGACGATGCCTTCCTCGTTATTTCCGGCGATGCCCTGACCGACTTCGACCTCACCGATCTGATCAACTTCCACAAGGAGAAGGGAGCGCTCGTCACCGTATGTCTGACGCGCGTGCCCAATCCGCTGGAATTCGGCATCACCATCGTCGATGAAGAGGGCAAGGTCGAGCGCTTCCTGGAGAAGCCGACCTGGGGGCAGGTCTTCTCGGACACCGTGAACACCGGTATCTACGTCATGGAGCCCGAGGTCTTCGACTACGTCGACCCCGATGTGCCCGTCGACTGGTCCGGTGATGTCTTCCCCCAGCTGATGAAGGAAGGCAAGCCCGTCTACGGTTACGTCGCCGAGGGCTACTGGGAGGACGTCGGCACGCACGAGAGCTATGTGAAGGCGCAGGCCGACGTTCTCGAGCGCAAGGTCGACGTCGACATCGACGGCTTCGAGATCTCGCCCGGCGTATGGGTGGCCGAGGGGGCCGAGGTGCACCCCGACGCCGTGCTCCGGGGGCCCCTGTACATCGGTGACTACGCCAAGGTCGAAGCCGGCGCCGAGATCCGGGAACACACGGTCGTCGGCTCCAACGTCGTCGTCAAGAGCGGTGCCTTCCTGCACAAGGCCGTCGTGGCCGACAACGTGTACGTCGGGCCGCACAGCAACCTGCGGGGCTGCGTCGTCGGGAAGAACACCGACATTATGCGCGCCGCGCGGATCGAGGACGGCGCCGTCATCGGGGACGAGTGCCTGGTCGGTGAAGAATCGATCATCCAGGGCAACGTGCGGGTCTACCCGTTCAAGACCATCGAGGCCGGTGCCTTCGTCAATACGTCGGTCATCTGGGAGTCCAGAGGGCAGGCGCACCTCTTCGGCGCCCGCGGGGTGTCCGGCATCCTGAACGTGGAGATCACGCCGGAACTGGCGGTGCGGCTGGCCGGCGCCTACGCGACCACGCTGAAGAAGGGCTCCACCGTCACCACGGCCCGCGACCACTCCCGTGGTGCCCGTGCGCTCAAGCGGGCGGTGATCTCCGCGCTGCAGGCGAGCGCCATCGACGTACGGGACCTGGAGAACGTACCGCTGCCCGTGGCGCGTCAGCAGACCGCGCGGGGCAGTGCCGGCGGCATCATGATCCGGACCACGCCCGGGGTGCCGGACTCCGTGGACATCATGTTCTTCGACGGACAGGGTGCCGACCTGTCGCAGGGCAGTCAGCGGAAGCTGGACCGGGTGTTCGCGCGGCAGGAGTACCGGCGTGCGTTCCCCGGTGAGATCGGGGACCTGCACTTCCCGTCCAGCGTGTTCGACTCGTACACCGGATCGCTGCTGCGGAACGTCGACATCACGGGGATCGCCGAGTCCGGGCTCAAGGTGGTCGTGGACGCGTCCAACGGCAGCGCCGGGCTGGTCCTGCCCAGCCTGCTGGGGAAGCTGGGTGTCGACTCGCTGACGATCAATCCCGGCCTCGACGAGTCCAGGCCGACCGAGTCGGCCGACGTGCGGCGCTCGGGACTGGTCCGTCTCGGGGAGATCGTGGCGTCCTCCCGGGCGGCCTTCGGCGTACGGTTCGACCCGGTCGGTGAGCGGCTCTCGCTCGTCGACGAGAAGGGCCGCATCATCGAGGACGACCGGGCGCTGCTGGTCATGCTCGACCTGATCGCCGCCGAGCGGCGCAGCGGGCGGGTCGCGCTGCCGGTGACGACCACCAGGATCGCCGAGCAGGTGGCGGCGTACCACGGCACACAGGTCGAGTGGACGACGACCTCCCCGGACGATCTGACGCGGGTCGGGGGCGAGGAAGGCGCGATCTTCGGTGGTGACGGCAAGGGTGGCTTCATCGTCCCGGAGTTCAGCAGCGTCTACGACGGTACGGCGGCCTTCGTGCGGCTGATCGGGCTGGTGGCGCGGACACAGCTCACGCTGAGCCAGATCGACGCGCGGATCCCGCGGGCACACGTCCTCAAGCGCGATCTGGCGACCCCGTGGGCCGTCAAGGGTCTGGTGATGCGGCGGGTCGTCGAGGCGGCCGGAGACCGCTTCGTGGACACCACGGACGGTGTGCGGGTGGTGGAGACCGACGGGCGCTGGGTGATGGTGCTGCCCGACCCGGCCGAAGCGGTCACCCACCTGTGGGCGGAGGGCCCCGACGACGCCTCGGCCCAGGCGCTGCTCGACGAGTGGTCCGCCGTGGTGGACAGCGCGGGCCGGTAGAACTCACCGCACGGGTGCGTGCCGGACAAGTGTCCCCAAGGGGGCCTGTCCGGCACGCCGGTGGGGCCATTCGGAGGTAGTGGCCGTGCCGTGCGACGATGTGCGGCATGCCGCAGCCACCCCCCGTTCGGAGCACATCCACGCGGCCCG
Organism: Streptomyces sp. BK79; assembly: GCF_044142145.1. Taxonomy (NCBI): domain Bacteria; kingdom Bacillati; phylum Actinomycetota; class Actinomycetes; order Kitasatosporales; family Streptomycetaceae; genus Streptomyces; species Streptomyces sp. BK79. The sequence goes on along the minus strand of NZ_JBHVOC010000007.1, from coordinate 291,041 downwards.
CCCGTCCGGACGCGTCCATGTCATTGCTCACCAACGTCATGGATCACAGTCTCGACGACGGCTATGCCGAGGCCGCCGCCAGGAAGCGCGCCGAGGGCGCCGGTGGTCTGCCCAAGACCCTGCGCGCCAAGCTCGGACTGGCCGCCGGGCTGGTGCTCGCGGCGCTGGTGGTGACGGTCGGTGCGGCCCAGGCACGGGTCGCCGCGCCCGCCGTGGCCAAGGAGCGGGAAGAGCTCATCGACCGTATCGAGGCAGAGACGTCGGCGGCCGACAAGCTGGAGGGGAGTGTCGACGAGCTACGCGAGGACGTGGGCGCGCGGCAGCGCGAGGCGCTCCAGGAGCACGGCGACGGTGACCGGTCCGAGCTTGTGGGCATCCTGTCCGGCGCGGTCGAGGTGCACGGCCCGGGCGTGAAGCTCGTCGTGAACGACGCCAAGGCCGCGGGCACGGGCGGTGACGGGCAGCCGCGCGGCGCCTCCGGGTTCTCCGACACGGGCCGCGTGCGGGACCGGGACATGCAGCGCGTGGTGAACGGGCTGTGGGAGTCGGGCGCCGAGGCGATCTCCATCAACGGACGGCGCCTGACGGCGCTGTCCGCCATCAGGGCCGCCGGTGACGCGATACTGGTCGACAACAAGCCGCTGGTACCGCCGTACACGGTGCTCGCGGTGGGGGACGGCGAGCGGCTCAGCCGCACTTTCCAGGACAGTGCCGACGGGCTGTACCTGCATGCCCTGCAGGAGAACTACGGCATCCGGACCGCCATCTCCGACGCGGACGACCTGGAGCTGCCGGCCGCCACGAGTGTGATCGTACGAACAGCACAGCCGATAACCGAGAAGGGCACATCGTGATCGCCGTACTGGGCCTCGTCGTGGGAGTCGTGGCCGGCCTGTTGGTCCGACCGGAGGTGCCGGCGGCCGTCGAGCCTTATCTGCCGATCGCCGTCGTGGCGGCGCTGGACGCCGTCTTCGGCGGGCTGAGGGCCATGCTCGACGGCATCTTCGATGACAAGGTCTTCGTGGTGTCGTTCCTCTCGAATGTGGTCGTGGCCGCGCTGATCGTGTTCCTGGGCGACAAGTTGGGCGTCGGGGCCCAGCTGTCCACCGGTGTCGTGGTCGTCCTCGGCATCCGCATCTTCTCCAACGCCGCGGCGATCCGACGCCACGTCTTCCGGGCGTGAGGCGGATGAGCGACGAGGAGGAGCGGAGCGCGCGCGGTCTGCGCGAGGAACTGCCGGACGAGGTGCCGCCGCCGCGGTCCCCGGTCGGCGACACGCCGGAGGTGCGGCCCGCGTCGCCGCCTGGCCCGTCGGGTCGGCAGCGGCTCGTCAAGGGGCTGTGGCCGCCCCGGCTCACCCGGGCCCAACTGATCGTCGCGCTGCTGCTGTTCGGCCTCGGGTTCGGGCTCGCGGTCCAGGTGGCGTCGAACAGCGAGGGCGACGGGGCGCTGCGCGGTGCCCGCCAGGAGGATCTCGTCCGCATCCTCGATGAACTGGACGACCGGACCCAGCGTCTTGAAGACGAGAAGCAGGGCCTCGAGAAGCAGCGCGACGAGCTGGAGAACAGCTCCGACCAGGCGGAGGAGGCCCGCAGGCAGACGCTCGAGAAGGAACGGCAACTCGGCGTCCTCGCGGGCACCGTGGCCGCGCAGGGCCCCGGCATCACGGTGACGATCGAGGACACGAAGGGAGCGGTCGAGGCGGACATGCTGCTCGACGCGATCCAGGAGCTGCGCGCGGCGGGTGCGGAGGCGATCCAGGTGAACGGTGTTCGGGTCGTCGCCGGCACGTACCTCACCGACTCCGGCAAGACCGTGAGCGTCGACGGGAACAAGATCAACGCGCCCTATCGTTTCCAGGTCATCGGCAAGCCGCAGGACCTGGAACCGGCTCTCAACATTCCTGGAGGCGTCGTGCAGACTCTGGAAAAGGAACAGGCCACCGTTACTGTTGAGCGGTCGAGCAAGATCGTCGTGGACGCCTTGCGAGCGGTGAAGCGGCCTGACTACGCTCGGTCGTCCTCCCAGTGAACCGGCGGTGCATGGGGGGCGTCCGGCCAGGGCATGAGGTTGCGGGGGGTCGGCGCACCGATTGGGTGGTGCGTGGTGGAAACTGTCCGGTGGAGACGGACGTTGTGAAGGTGTCCGGGTCGGCCAGTAGGTTCAGTCAGGGTTCGTCCTGCCCCACGGGCGGGTCTGTTTCGGTCAAGGGGAATCGCCCGTGAAGTTGTTTGCGAAGTTGTTCGGCAAGAGCGCGCGAGAGGGCAGCGACAACGCGACCGCTCGCCATCGGGCACAGCCCGACGCGGAGGGCCGACGTCCGATGTTCCGGGACCAGGTGGCTGGTCCGGGCGGTGACATTTCGGGTGGTCAGGGCGCGCCGTCTGTTGACCCTGCCCAGGCCGGCGGCATAGGTTTCGGCCAACCGTCAACCTCAGGTACGGGTGGAGGGTTTGCCCCCGGCCCGTACGCGTCGAACGCCCCGGCGGGGCAGCCGCGGCAGGAGGATCCGTCCATGTCGGCCCTGGTGTGTACGAGGTGCGGTAACCGCAACGCGGAGAACAGCCGCTTCTGCTCCAACTGCGGGGCGCCGCTGCGTGCCGGGGCGGTTCCGGAGCGTGCGTCCGAGACGACGTCCACGATCTCCATCTCCGGCCTCGAGGCGTACGACGCCGAGGTCACCGGCCAGACGGCGATGCCGGCGCTCTCTCCCGAGGCGCAGGCGGCCGTCGACGCGCTGCCGCTGGGCTCGGCCCTCCTGGTCGTGCGCCGCGGTCCGAACTCGGGCAGCCGCTTCCTGCTGGACGGCGAGCTGACCACCGCCGGGCGTCATCCGCAGAGCGACATCTTCCTGGACGACGTGACGGTCTCGCGCCGGCACGTGGAGTTCCGCCGCAGTCCGGACGGCTCGTTCACGGTGGCCGACGTCGGCAGCCTGAACGGTACGTACGTCAACCGCGAGCGTATCGACCAGGTCGCCCTGTCGAACGGTGACGAGGTGCAGATCGGCAAGTACCGGCTGGTGTTCTACGCGAGCCAGCGGGGTTACTGACCCGCCCCCGGGCCGTCGGCCCGGGGAACCTCCAGGGAAGGTCCATGCTTCGATCACCGAGCGGCGGCGCCGGGAGCGGTGCCGCCGTCACGGACAGTGGGCTGATGAGCATCGGCGCGGTGCTGAACGCGCTGCGTGACGAGTTTCCCGACATCAGCATCTCCAAGATCCGCTTCCTGGAGTCCGAGGGGCTCGTCGAGCCTCGGCGGACCCCGGCCGGGTACCGCAAGTTCAGCGCACACGACGTGGAGCGCCTCGGCCAGGTGCTGCGCATGCAGCGTGACCACTATCTGCCGCTGAAGGTGATCCGCGAGCACCTGGACGCCATGGAGCGCGGTGAGGCCAGGGCGTTGCCGTCGCTGGGCCGTCAGCGTGACGGGGAGCCGGTACCGGAGTCCGCCGAGGTGCCGACGGCGGCCCGGATCGGGCGGGAGGAGCTGCTCGCCGCTGCCGGGGTCGACGACCAGGAGCTGAAGGAGTGGGAGTCCTACGGGCTGCTCACTCCGCTGCCCGACGGGGCGTACGACGCCGAGGCGGTCACCGTGGCGTCGCTGGTGGTCCAGCTGGGGCGGTCCGGGATCGAGCCGCGGCACCTTCGGGTGATGAAGGCCGCCGCCGACCGGGAGGCCGGCCTGGTCGACCAGGTGGTGGCGCCGCTGAGACGGCACCGCAACCCGCAGACCAGGGCGCACGCGGAGGCCCGCACCAAGGAGCTGGCAGGGCTGGCGGTGAAGCTGCACGCCGCGCTGGTGCAGACCGCACTCGGTGTGCGACTGCCCTGAGCGGGCGGGTGCGGGAACCCGGATCGCCCACCCGATCCCGGCCCGACTACCCAAATGTCCCGGGCACGGCCTAGGGTTGCTGTGTGAACGAGCTCGATGTCGTAGGTGTCCGGGTCGAGATGCCCTCCAACCAACCGATCGTGCTGCTGCGCGAGGTGGGAGGCGACCGTTTCCTTCCCATCTGGATCGGGCCGGGGGAGGCGACGGCGATCGCCTTCGCCCAGCAGGGCATGGCTCCCGCGCGGCCGCTCACCCACGACCTGTTCAAGGACGTGCTGGAAGCCGTCGGCCAGGAGCTCACGGAAGTGCGCATCACCGACCTGCGGGACGGGGTCTTCTACGCCGAGCTGGTCTTCGCGAGCGGTGTCGAGGTGAGTGCGAGGCCGTCCGACGCCATAGCGCTGGCCCTGCGCACCGGAACGCCCATCTTCGGCAGCGACACGGTCCTCGACGACGCCGGCATCGCCATCCCGGACGAGCAGGAGGACGAGGTCGAGAAGTTCCGCGAGTTCCTCGACCAGATCTCGCCGGAGGACTTCGGGACCAGCAACCAGTGAGACGTGCGGCCGGGCGTCGCGCGACGGGCGTCGCGCGGCCCTCTCCGGGCACATTCGGCTAGCCTTTCCCCGCGGTTGGGCACGGTAAACCACTCGTAGGGTGATTATCACTCGGCGTGCCGAGTGTGGCGATCGTTGACGCACCCTTGGTGACTGCCTACCGTCGAGGAGGCAGGTCAAGGACGGAGGTCGGCGTGAGAATCAGCGGCGACGGTACGGCTGGGGGTGGCTCCGGGCACAGCCTCGGGGCAAGTGGTCCGTACCCTCCCCCGAACTCTCGGCTCCGCGCGGGCGGGGGGTATCCCCAGCACGGTGGCGCGGCCGACCGGGCTCCGCAGCGACCGGCTGCCGTGCCCGGGAGCGGAGGGGCGGCGCCCATGGCGTCCGAGCAGATCGGCTACCGCGGGCCTACGGCCTGCGCGGCCGCCGGCATCACCTACCGGCAGCTCGACTACTGGGCTCGCACGGGACTGGTCGAGCCCAGTGTGCGACCCGCGCACGGATCCGGGACGCAGCGTCTGTACAGCTTCCGCGACGTGGTCGTGCTGAAGATCGTCAAGCGCTTCCTCGACACCGGGGTGTCGTTGCAGAACATCCGCACCGCCGTCCAGCACCTCAGGGAGCGGGGTTTTCGCGACCTGGAGCGGATGACGCTGATGAGCGACGGCGCCACGGTCCACGAGTGCACCTCGCCCGACGAGGTGCACGCGCTGCTCCAGGGCGGCCAGGGCATTTTCGGCATCGCGGTCGGCGTGGTGTGGCGGGACGTGGAGAGCGCGCTGTCGCAGCTGCACGGCGAGCGGATCGACACGGGGGAGACCCTGGTCGGGCACAATCCCGCCGACGAGCTGGCCCGGCGGCGCAACCGGGCGGTCTGAACACCGGAGTGCTCCGGCGGCGCGTTGTCAGTGCCGTAGGGCAGCATCGGAGATGTGAGAACCGCGCCCACGATCCTGCATCTCGACATGGATGCCTTCTTCGCCTCGGTGGAGCAGGCGTCCAAGCCGAGCCTGCGCGGGAAGGCCGTCGTCGTGGGCGGCCTCGGGCCACGAGGGGTGGTCGCCACCTGCTCGTACGAGGCGCGGGTCTTCGGCGTCCACTCGGCGATGCCCATGGGCCAGGCCCGGCGGCTGGCCCCCAACGCCGCGTACCTCGTCCCGCGCTTCGAGCTCTACCGGTCGATCAGCGAGCAGGTGATGGGGCTGCTGCGGGCGCTGTCGCCGCTGGTGGAGCCGCTGAGCCTGGACGAGGCATTCGTGGACCTGGAGGCCGGTGGGGCGGCCTGGGACGCGGAGTCGGCGCGGCTGGCCGGGGCGCGACTGCGCGCGGACATCCGTGCCGTCACCGGCCTCACCGGTTCCGTCGGACTGGCGGCGTCCAAGATGCTCGCCAAGATCGCCTCGGAGGAGGCCAAGCCCGACGGGCTGGTGCTGATCCCGCCGGGCACGGAGCGGGCGATGCTGGAGCCGATGTCCGTGCGGACCCTGCCCGGGGTGGGGCCGGCGACGGGCGATCACCTGCGGCGGGCCGGGATCACCACGATCGGTGAACTGGCCGAGGCGGGCGAGGACGAACTCGTACGGCTGCTGGGCAAGGCGCACGGGCATGCCCTGTACGCCATGGCGCTGGCCCGCGACGACCGGCCCGTGGTGGCCGAGCGGGAGACCAAGTCGGTGTCGGTGGAGGACACGTACGACGTGGACATCCACGACCGGGTGCGGGTCGGCGTGGAGGTGGGGCGGCTGGCCGACCGGTGTGTACGGCGGCTGCGCGCGTCCGGGCTGTCCGGGCGGACCATCGTGCTGAAGGTGCGCAGGTACGACTTCTCGACGCTGACGCGTTCCGAGACCCTGCGCGGGCCGACCGACGACCCGGGGGTGGTGCGTGAGGCCGCGGCCCGGCTGCTGGACTCGGTGGACACCACGGGTGGCGTGCGATTGCTCGGGGTCGGCGTCAGCGGGCTCGCCGACTACACGCAGGAGGACCTGTTCGCGCAGGCGGCGGGGGAGCGGGCCGACGACCTCGTCGACGAGCCTGTCGACGAGCCCGCACGGGAGGAGCGGGAGTCCCCGGCCGAGCGCCGGTGGCCGTCGGGCCACGACGTGCGGCACGCGGAGTACGGGCACGGCTGGGTGCAGGGCAGCGGGCTGGGGCGGGTCACCGTGCGGTTCGAGACGCCGTACTCGCCCACCGGCCGGGTGCGGACCTTCCCGGTGGACGACCCGGAGCTGTCACCCGCGGACCCGCTGCCGCTGGTGCGGCCGGCGCCGCTCACTCCCGGGGACGCCGAGCCCGGCCCGGACGCCGGGGCGCGCGCGTCCGCGTCGATGGCCGGGGGCGGGGAGGCGGGCCCGAGTGCGCGCGCCGACGCCGATGCCGACGCCGATGCCGGATCGGCGGGGCCGGCTCACGTCGCCCCCGGTTAGCGCGGCCGCGGGAGGGCGGGGCCGTCAGGGCCGTCAGGCGTCTTCCTTGCCCGCCAGCTTGCCGAAGTCGTGGTCGGGGAGCGGGGGAGGGGCGGCGACATCGAGGCCGTAGTGGTGGTAGAGCTGGAGTTCCTGCTCCGGCGAGAGATGGCGGCCGACGCCGAAGTCGGGGGCTTCCTTGATCAGGGTCCGGTCGAAGGGCACGCGCAGGGTGCCGTCGACCAGTTCGCTCGGCTCCAGAGGCACGAAGGCGTCCCTGCTGAACAGGCCGGTGCGGATGGCCGCCCATTCGGGGACGCCGGTGGCGTCGTCGAGGTAGACCTCGTCGACGGTGCCGATCCGGGTGCCGTTGCGGTCGAAGGCCTTGCGGCCTATCAGGTTGCGCGGGTCGATGTCCGTACGCACGGGGCCCTCCACTTGGTCGCAGTGGGGCCGTGCACCAGCCGACCCACCAGCCGCCGAAATCATCCGTAGTACTACGAAAGAGCAGATATGGAGGGTCGGCCACTCGAAGGTCCGTGCGGTGACCTCGCTGGTACGCTGGCAACGGCTGCTGACCCCGTGCGGGAGAGTCCTCCAGACACCATCGGAGGCGCCGAAGGAGCAAATCCTCCCCGGAATCTCTCAGGCTCACGTACCGCACGGACGAGGTCACTCTGGAAAGCAGGGCGGGCACCGACGGCAGTCGGCGGCTCTCGCCCTCACCGACGGTGAAAGCCGGAAGAGCCCTCGGGCCCGACCGGTGAAGCTCTCAGGTCGAGATGACAGAGGGGGAGGCCGTTCGGGTACCCGCGCCGTGGTGCCCCTCGAAGGTCGTCAGACCAGGAGGCCTCCGCAATGACCGCCCACCGCATTCCGCTCTCCGAACTCGAACAGGCCATGCCGTTCGAGCAGCGCCACATCGGCCCCGACCAAGAGGCCCGGGCCAAGATGCTCGCGCAGGTCGGTTACGGTTCGCTCGACGAGCTGACGGCCGCCGCGGTGCCGGATGTGATCAAGAACGCCGACGCGCTGGACCTGCCGGGCGCCCGCTCCGAGGCCGAGGTGCTGGCCGAACTGCGTTCGCTGGCCGACCGCAACCAGGTCCTCGACTCCATGATCGGCCTCGGCTACTACGGCACCTTCACCCCGCCGGTCATCCTGCGCAACGTCATGGAGAACCCCGCCTGGTACACCGCGTACACGCCGTACCAGCCGGAGATCAGCCAGGGGCGTCTCGAGGCGCTGCTGAACTTCCAGACGATGGTCGCCGAGCTGACCGGCCTGCCGACGTCCGGTGCCTCGCTGCTCGACGAGGGCACCGCCGCCGCCGAGGCGATGGCGCTGTCCCGGCGCATGGGCAAGAACAAGAAGGGCCTCTTCCTGGTCGACGCGGACGCGCTGCCGCAGACCGTCGCCGTGATCCGGACCCGCGCCGAGCCGACCGGCGTCGAGGTCGTCGTCGCCGACCTGAGCGCGGGCATCCCCGCCGAGGTCGCCGAGCGGGAGATCAACGGCGTTCTGATCCAGTACCCGGGCGCCTCCGGTGCCGTCCGCGACATCAAGCCGGTGATCGACCGGGCGCACGAACTGGGCGCGCTCGTCACCGTCGCCGCCGACCTGCTCGCCCTCACGCTGCTGACCTCGCCCGGTGAGCTGGGCGCGGACATCGCCATCGGCACGACGCAGCGCTTCGGTGTGCCGATGGGCTTCGGCGGGCCGCACGCCGGCTACATGGCGGTGCACGAGAAGTTCGCGCGCAGCCTGCCCGGACGGCTCGTGGGCGTCTCCGTGGACGCGGACGGCAACAAGGCCTACCGGCTCGCCCTGCAGACCCGCGAGCAGCACATCCGCCGCGAGAAGGCCACCAGCAACATCTGCACCGCGCAGGTGCTGCTCGCCGTCATGGCCGGCATGTACGCCGTGTACCACGGTCCCGAGGGGCTGCGGGCCATCGCGCGGCGCACCCACCGGTACGCCTCCCTCATCGCGGCGGGCCTCGCGGCCTGCGGCGTCGAGGTCGTCCACGGGTCCTACTTCGACACCGTCACCGCGCGGGTGCCCGGCCGGGCCGCCGAGGTCGTCCACGCCGCCCGCGAGAACGGCATCAACCTCTGGCTCGTCGACGGCGACCACCTGTCGTTCGCCTGCGACGAGACCACCACCCGCGCCCAGGTCGCCGGCGTGTGGAACGCCTTCGGCGTCGAGGGAGACATCGAGGCGCTGGACGCGGCGACCGAGGAGACGCTGCCCGAGGCGCTGCTGCGCACGGACGACTTCCTCACCCATCCCGTCTTCCACCGGCACCGCTCCGAGACGGCGATGCTGCGCTACCTGCGCCGCCTGGCCGACCGGGACTACGCGCTGGACCGGGGCATGATCCCGCTGGGCTCCTGCACCATGAAGCTCAACGCGACCACCGAGATGGAGCCGGTCACCTGGTCCGAGTTCGGGGCGCTGCACCCCTTCGCGCCCGCCGAGCAGGCGCAGGGCTACCTGACCCTCATCCGCGAGCTGGAGGAGCGGCTGGCCGAGGTCACCGGGTACGACAAGGTGTCCCTCCAGCCGAACGCCGGGTCGCAGGGCGAGTTCGCCGGCCTGCTCGCCGTCCGCGGCTACCACCGCGCCAACGGCGACGACCAGCGCACCGTCTGCCTCATCCCGTCCTCCGCGCACGGCACCAACGCCGCCAGCGCCGTGATGGCCGGCATGAAGGTCGTCGTCGTGAAGACCGCCGGGGACGGTGAGATCGACGTCGAGGACCTGCGGGCCAAGATCGAGCAGTACCGCGACGAGCTGGCCGTGCTGATGATCACGTACCCCTCCACGCACGGCGTCTTCGAGGAGCACGTCGCCGACATCTGCGCCCGGGTGCACGACGCCGGCGGCCAGGTCTACGTGGACGGCGCCAACCTCAACGCCCTGGTCGGCCTCGCCAAGCCGGGCCACTTCGGCGGCGACGTCTCGCACCTGAACCTGCACAAGACCTTCTGCATCCCGCACGGCGGCGGCGGTCCCGGCGTCGGCCCCGTGGCCGTACGGTCGCACCTGGCGCCGTACCTGCCCAACCACCCCCTGCAGCCCGCGGCCGGTCCGCAGACGGGCGTCGGCCCGATCTCGGCGGCGCCCTGGGGTTCGGCCGGCATCCTGCCGATCTCCTGGTCGTACGTCCGGCTGATGGGCGGCGAGGGGCTCAAGCGGGCCACGCAGGTGGCCGTGCTGTCCGCCAACTACATCGCCAAGCGCCTGGAGCCGCACTACCCGGTGCTCTACACCGGCCCGGGCGGCCTGGTCGCGCACGAGTGCATCATCGACCTGCGTCCGCTGACCAAGGCGACCGGCGTGAGCGTCGACGACGTCGCCAAGCGGCTGATCGACTACGGCTTCCACGCGCCGACGATGTCGTTCCCGGTGGCCGGAACGCTGATGATCGAGCCGACCGAGTCCGAGGACCTGAACGAGCTGGACCGGTTCTGCGAGGCGATGATCGCCATCCGCGCGGAGATCGAGAAGGTCGGTTCCGGCACCTGGTCCGCGGACGACAACCCGCTGCGCGGCGCGCCGCACACCGCGGGCGCGCTGGGCGGCGACTGGGACCACGCGTACACGCGCGAGGAGGCCGTCTTCCCGGCCGGGGTGTCCGCCGCCGACAAGTACTGGCCGCCGGTGCGCCGCATCGACCAGGCCTACGGCGACCGGAACCTCGTGTGCTCCTGCCCGCCGCTGGACGCGTACGAGGACTGAGCCCCGTAGTACGGAGAGCGGCTCCGCGCGTGCCCTCCGGGGCCCGCACGGAGCCGCTCGTGCCGCGTCACGCGGTCGCGAGGGACACCTCCGTGGACTTGACCAGCGCGACGACCGGGACGCCGGCGGACAGGCCGAGGTCGGCGGCGGCCTCCCTGGTGATCGCGGCGGTCAGTTCGGCGCCCTCGACGGCGACCCGGACCAAGGCCATCGCGTCGCCGGCGGTGACGGCGGTGACCGTACCGGGCAGCTGGTTGCGGATGGACAGGCCCTGGACGCGCGCGGTCGCCAGGGAGACCTCCGTCGACTTCACCAGGGCGCGCACGGCCGTACCGGCGGTGAGGGCGAGGTCCTCGGCCGCGTCCCGGGTGATCGCCGCGGTGAGGTCCTGGCCGCCGTCGAGGCGGACCCCGACCGTCGCCATGGCCTCGCCGGGCGTGACGGCGGTGACGGTGCCGGGGAGCTGGTTGCGGATGCTCAGGCTCATGGGGGCACCGTAGCCCCGCGCGGGGGCTATGCCGGGTACGCGTGGGTCTGGGTCGCCTTGACGGCCGCCCACACCGGTGCGCCCTGGTGGAGGCCCAGCTCCGCCGCCGCGACCGTGGTGAGGTCGGCGGCGAGCGGGAGTTCGCCGGTGAGGTCGACGCGGATCTGGTCGCCGTGCGTCTCCAGCCCCGCGACCTCGCAGCGCCACAGGTTGCGGGCGCTGGAGCCGGCGGGCCGTTCCCCGTACAGGGTCACGGCACTCGGTGGGAACGCCACGAAGACCGGGCCGGAGAGGTCCTCGGTGGTGGTGATCGCGGGCCCCGCGTCCAGTCGCACGGTGTGGCCGTCGGCCCGCCCCCGGTAGAGGTTCAGGCCGACCAGCCGCGCGATGTAGTCCGTACGGGGCCGGCGGGCGATGTCGGCGGGGCCGCCCTCCTGGACGACCCCGCCGTCCTCCACGACGACCAGCCGGTCGGCCAGCACCATGGCGTCCAGCGGGTCGTGCGTGACCAGGACGGCGACGGCCTCGAACTCGGCCAGGTGGCGCCGCAGCTGGGCCCGCACCTCCAGCCGCGTCCGGGCGTCCAGCGCCGCGAGGGGTTCGTCCAGGAGCAGCAGCCGGGGGTGGGTGGCCAGGGCGCGGGCGAGGGCGACGCGCTGGGCCTGGCCGCCGGACAGCCGGCGCGGCTTGGCGCCGGCGTGGTCGGCGAGCCCCATGCGGTCGAGCCACTTCGCCGCCCGGGCCCGGGCCTCGGCCTTGCTCGCGCCCCGGCAGCGCGGCCCGAAGGCGACGTTGTCGAGGGCGGTCAGGTGCGGGAAGAGCAGGTAGTCCTGGAAGACGACGCCGACCGGGCGGGACTCGGGCGGCGTACGGTCCAGGGCGGTGCCGTCGAGGAGCAGGCGACCGTCCGTGAGGGGTTCCAGACCGGCGAGCGCGCGCAGGGCGGTGCTCTTGCCGGCGCCGTTGGGACCGAGCAGGGCCACGACGTCGCCGGGCGCCGCGGTGAGCGAGACGTCCAGGCGGAAGGTGCCGCGGTCCACGACGAGCCGGGCGTCGAGGCCGCCGGCGCGGGCGGGGCCCGGGGTGGGTCGAGCGGCGGTGACCGGCTGGCCGGTGTCCGTCATGTGTGCCATGCGGTCCTCGTCCGGCCCCTCGGAGGGCCTCGTCCGCCCGGTCACGACGCCCTCATCCAGCGGTCGCGCAGACCGGCCAGTACGGCGATCGAGACGGCCAGCAGCACCAGGCTGAGCGCGATCGCCGCCGCCGGGTCGTTCTGCAGGGCGAGGTAGACCGCCAACGGCATGGTCTGGGTCCGGCCCGGGAAGTTCCCGGCGAACGTGATCGTCGCCCCGAACTCGCCCAGCGCCCGCGCCCACGCCAGCACGGCGCCCGCCGCGATGCCCGGCGCGATCAGCGGCAGCGTGACCCGGCGGAACGCGGTGAAGCGGGACGCGCCCAGGGTCGCGGCTGCCTCCTCGAAGCGCGGGTCCGCGGCGCGCAGCGTGCCCTCCACACTGATGACGAGGAACGGCATGGCCACGAACGTCTCCGCGAGGATCACACCCGTCATCGTGAACGGCAGCGTGATCCCGAACCACGCGTCCAGCCACTGCCCGACGACGCCGTTGCGCCCGAACGCCAGCAGGAGAGCCACGCCTCCCACCACCGGGGGCAGCACCAGCGGCAGCGTGACCAGCGCGCGGAGGAAGCCGCGGCCCGGGAACTCGGTGCGCGCCAGCAGCCAGGCCAGCGGCACGCCCACGACCAGGCTGAGCGCGGTCGCCGACGTGGCGCACACCAGCGACAGCCGCAGGGCCTGCCACACCTCGGGGCTGGTCAGCTGCTCGGGCAGGGTGCGCCAGGGGGCCCGTACCAGCAGGGCGACCAGGGGCAGCAGCAGGAACGCCAGGCCGACGAGCGCGGGCACCAGCAGGGGGACGGGCACGGTGCGGGCCGCTGGGCGGCGGCGGGCGCGGCGGGCGCCGTCCTCGACCGGGCCGGCGTCCACGGCCCCGCTCCCGGTGGGCTCGGCGGGCTGGGCGGGCTGGGCGGGCTGGGCGGGCTCGGGCGCCGCGGGCTTCCTCATGGCGCCCGAAATCCGGCCCCGGTCAGCACGCGCCGGCCCTCGGCGGACTTCACCAGGTCGATGAATGCCTGGGCCGCGTCGGCGTTGGGAGCGTCCTCGAGGCGGGCGATCGGGTAGTCGTTGACGGCGTCGGCCGACTCGGGGAACTCGACGCCGGTCACCTTGTCCCCGGCCGCTTCGACATCGGTGCGGTAGACGACGGCGGCGTCGGCCTCCTTCAGCTCGACCTTGGTCAGGGCGGCCTTGACGTCCTGCTCGTAGGAGACCGGGGTCAGCTTCAGACCGCCGGCCTCCAGCGCCTTCCGCGCGGCGGCCCCGCACGGCACCGACTCGTCGCACAGCACCACCTTGAGGCCGGGCGCGGTGAGGTCCTCGAGGGAGGAGATCTTCTCGGGGTTGCCCGGGAGGGTGGCGATCTCCAGTTGGTTGCGCGCGAAGGTGGAAGGAGCGCCGGCCGCGGCCCCGGCATCGGTGACGGTGGCCATGGTCTTCGCGCTGGCGGAGGCGAACACGTCCGCCGGCGCGCCGGCGGTGATGCTGGCGGCGAGGGTGTCGCTGCCGGCGAAGTTGAAGGTGACGTCCGTGCCCGGGTGCTCCTTCTCGAACGTCTCCCCGAGCGCCGTGAAGCTCTCCTTGAGCGAAGCGGCGGCGAAGACGGTGACCGGCCCGGACACCTTCGCGGACACCTTCCCGGACGACGAGGAGCCGACGGCGTCCGAGCCCGCGTCCGTACCGGAGGACGACGAGCAGGCGCTCAGGGCGAGGAGCAGGGCGGCACCGGCGCCGCACGCCCGGAGGGTGCGGCCGGCGCGGCGGGTCCTGCGTACGGAACGGGTCATCTCGGGCGACTCCCTCGGCGTTCTGGAGGCAGGAGTCCGACGGGCTCGTCGGCCGGGCGCGCGGCGGGGCTCCCCCTTACGCCGATGATACTTCCGCATCTGCGAGGGCAATGTCTCCTGTCGCATCGCATGAGCGGCCCCATGCCGGAGAACACCTTGCATGTGCGTTCGTACGGGCGGCCGGGGAGGGTCAGGTCTTGTCGATATGCACGCTTGTCGACTTCACGCGGGCGGTGGCCTCCATGCCGACCTCCAGCCCGAGTTCCTCCACCGCCTCCCGGGTCAGCAGGGAGACGAGCCGGTGCGGGCCGGCCTGGATCTCCACCTGGGCGGCGACGTCGCCGAGCTTGATCGCGGTGACGATGCCGGGGAAGGCGTTGCGGACCGAGGTGTGGGGGGTCTCCTCGTCGGTTCCGGCGGAGCGGGCGAGGTCGACCGAGAACGCGGCCAGGTCGCGCCCGTCGACGAGCCGTCGTCCGGCCTCGTCGCGGTGGGTGGCGATCCGGCCCGCGTCGGCCCAGCGCCGGGCGGTGTCCGGGCTGACGCCGAGCAGCCGCGCCGCCTGACCGATCGTGTAGGACTGCATGCCGGTCACGATAGGCGGCCGGGAGGGTGCGGAGGACGCGGGGCCGGTCGTGAGACAGGACACGGAAGGCCCGGACACGAGAGGTCCGGACACGAGAGGTCCGGACACGAAAGGCACCGGACACGCGTGGGGGCCGGTGCGCAGGGTGTCTGCGGGCCGGCCCCGTGGTTCGCCGGGCGGAGTGGTGGCACGCCGCCCGGGTGGTGCTCAGGCGGCGGTCATCAGGCCCTTGCCGACCGGGCGGTGCGGGGCGATGACCTGGCCGTCCGGCAGGAGCTCACCGGTGTCCTCGAAGAGGACGACGCCGTTGCACAGCAGGCTCCATCCCTGTTCCGGGTGGTGCGCCACGAGGCGGGCGGATTCCCGGTCGGCGGAGTCGGCTGAAGGGCACGGTGGCTGGTGCTGGCACATGGGTGGGGTCTCTCGGTCCGTTGTGATGGGTGAGGTCGCTGTCGTCTGTGTCCCGCGGCGTGAAGCGTCATTCATGGCCGCCCCCCGTTGTCTAAGTCGGTCCGAACCCAGTGTTGCCCCACGGGCCTCGATCCGCAGGTATTTCGCAGCACCGCTTCTCACAGGTTGATGACGCCTCACCCACGCGGACGGTTCAGCACAACTGCACGGTCACTTCGGATGGTTCGGAATGGCCGGATGGGGCTAGTCCGCGTGGGTGGGCGAGCGGGGAGGCCGAGCGGCGAGGAGCGCCGGGACCGGCTCCGCTCAGGCGGGGGACCGCAGCAGCCGTGTCGCCGTCACCCGGTGGGTCAGGACCGGCAGCAGCTCGGCGACCCGGTGCGGCCGGTGGGCGGCGATGCCCGGGGGCGCCGGCGCCAGCGGCACCAGCAGATCGCTGGCGGCGGGGTGCCCGGCGGCCGCGTCCGCGGTGCAGTCGCCGTGCAGCCACAGCGTGAGCATGTAGAGACCGGGGAGCGACAGCAGCCGCGGCTGGTAGGCCTGCGGCACCGACTCGGCCTGGCGCAGCGCGCGCTCGGTCGAGGCGACGTAGGGGCCTTCGAAGAAGTGCGAGAACGCCCAGCCGTCGGGGGTCAGCTTGGTCTCCGCCGCCGCCACCGCCCGGTCTCCGCAGCGGATGAGGAACCGCCACCCGGTCAGCCGCGTCGCCGTCACGCCCTCCGGGGTGATCCGGTCCAGGACGTGCACCGGCAACGGCAGTTCGGGTGTCGCGGGTCCCTGCGAGCCGAGCAGGGAGGGGGTTCGGGCCTCGCGGACCGCGGTGGGCGAAGAGAGGGCGGTGAGGACGGAGCGGAGGGCGGGCGCGGGGGCCGGGGGGACATGCAGGGGCATGATGGGTCGCCTCTCATTCGAAGGCACGGTGGCGCGAGGGCGGGGCGGGGGCGGACGACGCTGTCAGCTCACGGGGCTGGGGAGGCAGGAACCGGGCCCGGGAAACGAGAAAGGGGTGGGGCCTGCCGCGTGTCAGCCCGACGGCAGGATCAATCGACCGTGGACGCCGGTCTTCTGCCTTGTGAGCGGAGTTTATACGACATGTGTTCAGACTGTGTTTCGGCTAGCCGATTCCGGCAACCGGTACAAGGTTGCATTCGGCCGTCGATTCGCGGGAATCCTCCGCATTTCGCACCAGGCGTACGGCGGTGACCTCGGGGAATGTTCACCGAGCGGTCGGCCAATTGTCGTCGGCGTTTTTCACGAGTTCGCCGTGCGGGAGGCCGTACCGGAAACTGCGCTCGTGCCATGCCCGGTGAATGTGCCACCGGTCACATCGGCACAGCGTAGCGGGTACCGGACCGGTGCGAGGACGTTATCGATCGCATCGGCGGGGCATCATCCCACCTGACCGGCCCCCGGCGGCCGGATCATCGACGCACGCTCCGAGAAGGGACGCTTCCATGGGGGAGAAGGTCGTGGCAGGTCAGTTCGACCTCTCCGATCGCCAGCGCTACCGCGACAAGCTCCAGCGCTGCCTGACGGGCCTGGAGCGGCTTCTGGCGGAGAAGCGGTTCGATCGCCCGAAGAACCTGATGGGGCTGGAGATCGAATTGAATCTCGTCGGTTCCGACGGGATGCCGAAAATGCTGAACGCGCAAGTCCTCGAACGCATCGCGAGCCGCGACTTCCAAACAGAACTCGCCATGTTCAACCTGGAAGTCAACATCGAGCCACACCGGCTGGGCGGCCGGGTTTTCGACCGGCTCGCCGAGGAGATCCGTACGTCGCTGGCATATGCGGACCGCAAGGCCGGCGAGGTCGACGCCGGGATCGCGATGATCGGCATCCTGCCGACCCTGGACCGGGACGACCTGGTCTCGTCCAACCTCTCCGCCGTCGACCGCTACGCGCTCCTCAACGAGCAGATCGTGGCCGCCCGCGGCGAGGACTTCACCCTCGACATCGAGGGTGTCGAGCGCCTGACCTGCACGTCGAAGTCGATCGCCCCCGAGGCCGCCTGCACCTCGGTGCAGCTGCACCTCCAGGTCACCCCGGACCGCTTCGCCGACGTGTGGAACGCGGCCCAGGCGGTGACCGCCGCGCAGATCGCCGTCGGAGCCAACGCGCCGTTCCTGTTCGGCCGCGAGCTGTGGCGGGAGTCGCGTCCCCCGCTGTTCCAGCAGTCCACCGACACCCGCCCGCCCGAGCTCCAGGCGCAGGGCGTCCGCCCGCGCACCTGGTTCGGGGAGCGGTGGGTGACCTCCGCGTACGACCTGTTCGAGGAGAACCGGCGGTACTTCCCGGCGCTGCTGCCGATCTGCGACGACGAGGACCCGCTGGAGGTCCTGGACGCGGGCGGAGTGCCCTCGCTCTCCGAACTGGTCCTGCACAACGGCACCGTCTACCGCTGGAACCGCCCCGTCTACGACATCGCCGACGGCGTCCCCCACCTGCGCGTGGAGAACCGCGTCCTGCCGGCCGGACCCACCGTCACCGACGTCATCGCCAACGCGGCCTTCTACTACGGCGTGGTGCGCGCCCTGGCCGAGGAGCCCCGGCCGCTGTGGACCCGGCTGCCCTTCGAGGCCGCCGCCGCCAACTTCGAGGCCGCGTGCCGCCAGGGCATCGACGCCCGTTTCGAGTGGCCCCGGCGCGGTCGGCTGGGCGGTACCACCGAGGTCGACGCCGCCGTGCTCGTGCGCGACGAACTGCTGCCGCTCGCCGCGGCCGGGCTGGACGCGTGGGGCGTGGAGCCCGCCGACCGCGACCTGTACCTCGGCGTGATCGAGGAACGGTGCCGGCGCCGGGTCAACGGCGCTTCCTGGCAGGCGGCCACCTTCCACCGGGCGCTGGAGGCGGGGATGTCCCGGGAGGCCGCGCTGGCCGCCACGACCCGCCGCTACGTCGAGCTCATGCGCGAGGGCGATCCCGTACACCTGTGGCCGGTGGGTCTGCCGGAGCCGGCGCCGCTGGGCTGAGGAACGGCCGGGCGCCGGGGGCGCTCGGGGAGCGCCGATCCTGGGAAGCGTCGGGACCGCCCCCGCCGCGTGTCGCCTCATGCTCATCGGGCAAGCTGTGACGTCCCAGCTGGAGGCAGGTGCGCATGGCGGAGGCGGGCCCGGTGGACGATTCGTTCCCTCACAAGCACGTTCCCGGGGAGCCGGTGGACCCCGAGCCGTCCCCCGGGGAGCGGCTCTCGCGACGGACCCTGCGGGACGAGACGCTCCTCGTCCTGGCGCTCTCGCTCGGCGCCAGCGGGGTGTCCGCCCTGATCAGCTTCATCGGCTCGGTCACCCGCCCCGGCGGGCTCAAGGACCAGGCCGCCACCCTCAACGCGTCCGCCGCGCCCGGCCGTCCCTGGCTGGACCTGGCCTGGCAGCTCTTCGGCATCACCACGGCGCTCGTGCCGGTCGCCCTGGTCGCGCACTTCCTGCTGCGGGAGGGCCGGAGCCTGCGTTCCCTCGGCTTCGACCGCACCCGCCCGTGGCCGGACCTGGGCCGCGGCGCCGCCGTGGCCGCCGTCATCGGCAGCACCGGCATCGCCTTCTACCTGGCCGCCCGCGGCCTCGGCTTCAACCTCACAGTGGTGCCCGAGGCGCTGCCGGAGGTGTGGTGGAAGTACCCCGTCCTGATCCTCTCGGCGGTGCAGAACTCCGTCCTGGAGGAGGTCATCGTCGTCGGCTACCTGCTGCGCCGGCTCGACCAGCTCGGCTGGAGTCCGGGCGCGTCGCTGGCGGCCAGTTCGGTGCTGCGCGGGTCGTACCACCTCTACCAGGGCATCGGCGGCTTCATCGGCAACATGGTGATGGGCGTGGTGTTCGTGTACCTGTACCGCCGGTGGGGGCGCGTGGGACCGCTGGTGGTGGCCCACGCGCTGCTCGACATCGGGGCGTTCGTGGGTTACGCGCTGCTGGCCGGGAAGGTGGACTGGCTGCCGACGGCGTGACGGCGGCTCCTAGACCAGCAGATCCCCCTCGATCACCGTCACCGCGCGCCCGCTCAGCAGCGTGCGTTCGCCGCGCAGCCCCGTTCGGACCCGGCCGGAGCGGGGCGAGGCCTGGAGCCCGGTGAGGTCGGGGCGGCCGAGGCGCTCGGACCAGAACGGCGCGAGGGCGGTGTGGGCGCTGCCGGTGACCGGGTCCTCGTCGATGCCGACGTTGGGGAAGAAGCAGCGGGAGACGTAGTCGTAGCCGGCGGCGGGGTCGTCCGCACGGGCGGTGGCGATGATGCCGCGCTCGGAGTAGGCGGCCAGTGCCTTGTGGTCCGGGGTCAGACCGCGGACGGTCCGCTCGTCGGCGACCTCGACGAGCAGGTCCCCGGTGTTCGGTCCCGTGTCGAGGACCGCGCGGGGCTCCGCGCCCAGCGCTTCGGCGACGCCCTCCGGCGCCTCGACCGGGGTGAGCGGCGCGGTCGGGAAGTCCAGGGTGATCGAGCCGTCCGCTCCGGGCGTGGCGATCAGGACACCACTGCGGGTGGCGAAGCGCACCGGGCCCTCGTGGGCGCCCGTGGTGTGCAGGACGTGGGCGGTGGCGAGCGTCGCGTGGCCGCACATCGCGACCTCGGTGGCCGGGGTGAACCAGCGCAGCGCCCAGTCGGCGTCGCCGTCCTCGGGCAGGCGGTGGGCGAACGCCGTCTCGGCGTGGTTGACCTCCAGCGCGACCTGCTGGAGCCAGTCGTCGTCCGGGAAGGCGTCCAGGAGCAGGACCCCGGCCGGGTTGCCGGCGAACGGGCGGTCGGTGAAGGCGTCGACGATTCGGATGCGCATGCCTCGACGCTAGACGCTGCGCGGATCGGCGGACCAAGGCCAATTCGTCACTGCTGGACCTGATCCCGGTCTCCCGCTCCCGTCTCCCGTTCCCTCCCGACTTCCCCGGTCCTCTCCGGACTCCCTCGGCTTCCTTCGGGTGCGCCTTGCCAGTCGATACGTTCCGATATATCGTTGAAGCATCGCGACAGATCAACGACTGAATGGAGTGATGGCGATGCGTACCCACGGATACGAGCGTGGACACGGTGGACACGGCCGCGGCGACGGCGGTCCCTTCGGGCACGGCGGCTTCGACGGCCGGCGTGCCGCCTTCGGCCCCTTCGGGCCGGGTGGCCCGGGCGGCGGCCCCGGCGGTCCCTTCGGGCCGGGATTCGGCCACGGCGGCCCCTGGGGCGGCCGAGGACGCGGCGGGCCCAGGGGAAGGGCGCGGCGCGGTGACGTACGGGCGTCGATCCTGGCTCTCCTGAAGGACCGGCCGATGCACGGCTACGAGATGATCCAGGAGATCGCCGAGCGCAGTGGCGGGGCGTGGAAGCCCAGCCCCGGTTCGGTGTACCCCACCCTCCAGCTGCTGGAGGACGAGGGCCTGATCGCCAGTGAGAGCGAGGGCGGCAAGAAGCTCTTCGCGCTCACCGAGGCGGGCCGCACCGCGGCCGAGGAGGGCCCCGAGGCGCCCTGGGAAGAGGCCTCCAGGGGTGTCGACTGGGAGGCCCTGAACGACATCCGGCAGGCCGGGTTCGGGCTAATGGAGGCGTTCGGCCAGGTCTGGAAGACCGGCAGCAAGGAGCAGCGCGAGAAGGCGCTCGCCGTCATCGGCGACGCCCGCAAGAAGCTGTACCTGATCCTCGCCGACGAGGACTGACCGGTACCGGCGTGTACCGGTGCGGTCGGCCCCGGTCACGGCCGGTGCGACGAGGTGCCTCGCGAACGTTCCGCGGGGCACTTCGCGTGCCGGCGCGCCGGTCAGTCGACCCGCCGTATCACCGCCGCGTCGAAGAGGTCCCACGCGCGCGGGAGGGCGCTCTCGTCATGGCAGTGCCACGCCTCCCAGAACAGGTCGGCGAGCAGCGCCTCCTCCGGGGCGTAGACCCGGTACACGTACTGCCTGCCGTCGACCGCCGGCAGGGCCACGAGCCAGCACCTGCTCCTCATGCCCCTGTTGGACCCGCCACGGCACCCTTGGGTTGCCCCGGGGCGGCGGGCGGCAAGGCGGCGCGCGCCCGGCGGGCCGAAACGGCTTGATCTCATCCGTAAGGAGGAGATTCCGGCCGGACGGGTCCACTCTGCGTGGGACGCCGAAATGCTTCCCCTCGGGGATGACCAGGTCCCGTGGGACTGATGAGCTGGGGGATGTGCAACCCCGTATCCCCCGGCAGTCGGCCGGCGAGCAGCTCGACCGGCCCCCGGACGGCCCCGACTCCGATGTCCGGTTCAGCGAAGAGCTGGCATCGGTGGTCTCCGGTGCCCGCCGCAGGGCGGTGCGGGACGGAGACCGGCAGATCGACACGGCCCACCTGCTGCACTCCCTCCTGGAGTACGACCCCGAGGCCCGTGCCGTCCTCGGCGAGGGGCCCCAGGTCGCCCGGCTGCTCGGTTACCTCGTGCAGCGCAGCATCGGCTACGGCCTGCGCTGGCAGAGCACCGTGGAGGAGTCCGGCGCGGTGCCCGTGGTGACCGGTGATGCCGGATTCTCGCCGTTGGCCGCCGCGGCCATGGAGGACGCCCGCGCACGTGCCGCCCGGCGGGGGGACGCCCGCGCCTGCGGTGTCGATCTGCTCGCCGCGCTGGTCGCGGACCCGCAGGCGCGGGCCGTGGAGGTGCTCGGCCGCGCCGCCGTCGAGCCGCGTACGGTGCTCACCCGCGTGGAGCGCCACTTCGAGCCGACGCCCTGACCCGCCCCGGCCCCGCTCGGTTCCCGACCGTCGTCGTGGGCACGTCCAGTCGGTGAGACAGGTGTCATCGAGGGTGACGGTCATGTCGTCCCCTGTCATCATGTGCCGGTGCATACGTCTGACAGCGCTCGCGGCAGCCGCGGCAAGGGCACCGGGCTCGGCCTGGCGCTCGCCTCCGCCGTCGCCTTCGGAGGGTCCGGGGTCGCGGCCAAGCCGCTGATCGAGGCGGGACTCGACCCGCTCCACGTGGTCTGGCTGCGCGTGGCCGGCGCGGCCCTGGTGATGCTGCCGCTCGCCGTGCGCCACCGCGCGCTGCTGCGCCGCCGGCCCGGACTGCTCGCCGGGTTCGGGCTGTTCGCCGTCGCCGGTGTCCAGGCCTGCTACTTCGCCGCCATCTCCCGCATCCCCGTCGGCGTCGCGCTGCTCGTCGAGTACCTGGCCCCCGCCCTGGTCCTCGGCTGGGTGCGGTTCGTGCAGCGGCGCCCGGTGACGCGGGCCGCGGCGCTCGGCGTGGTCCTCGCGGTGGGCGGGCTCGCCTGCGTCGTGGAGGTCTGGGCGGGGCTCGGCTTCGACGCCCTCGGGCTGCTCCTCGCGCTCGGCGCCGCCTGCTGCCAGGTCGGCTACTTCGTCCTGTCCGACCAGGGCAGCGACGCGGGCGACGAGACGCCCGACCCGCTCGGTGTCATCGCGTACGGACTGCTCGTCGGCGCCGCCGTGCTCACCGTCGTCGCCCGCCCCTGGTCGATGGACTGGTCCGTCCTCGCCCGCACCGCTCCCATGGACGGCACCCCCGTCTCCGCCGCCCTGCTGCTGGCCTGGATCGTGCTCATCGCCACCGTCCTCGCCTACGTCACCGGCATCGTCGCCGTGCGCCGCCTCTCGCCGCAGGTCGCGGGCGTCGTCGCCTGCCTCGAAGCGGTCATCGCGACCGTCCTGGCCTGGGTCCTGCTCGGCGAGCACCTCTCCGCCCCGCAGATCATCGGCGGGGCGGTGGTCCTGGCGGGCGCCTTCATCGCGCAGTCGTCGACGCCCGCGAAGGGCTCCGCCGACCCGGTGGCGAGCGGCGGACCGGAAAGGGAGTTGTCCAGCCGGGGAACGGCGACCTAAGGTGCCGATCATGCATTCC
Source organism: Streptomyces sp. BK79 (assembly GCF_044142145.1). NCBI lineage: Bacteria > Bacillati > Actinomycetota > Actinomycetes > Kitasatosporales > Streptomycetaceae > Streptomyces > Streptomyces sp. BK79. Next base: position 268,312 of record NZ_JBHVOC010000007.1, on the reverse strand, counting down.
GACGCACTCGTCCTCCCGCCTCCGGCCGCCTGAGGCGGGCCCCTGTGACCAGCCCGGCGCGCTGTCGCCGGGCCGGACGGTGCTGCCCGCAGACGCAGTCCCCGCGCCCCCGGTCGCTCCGGGGCCGCTTCATACGTCCGCGCCCTGTGCGCGTCTGCGGAGAGAACTCGTGTCGAAAGCCGTGTCGAATGCCGTCTCCGGCCTGCCCGTCGGGCGTGGCCTCCTCTATCTGATCGTCGCCGGTGCCGCCTGGGGCACCGCCGGCGCCGCCGCCTCGCTGGTCTACCTCGCCAGCGACATGGGGCCCGTCGCCCTGTCCTTCTGGCGGTGCGCGGCCGGGCTGGTGCTGCTGCTCGCCGCCCGCCCGCTGACCCGGCGCGTGCGCACCGCCGTGCGTGAACCCCTCGCCCGCAAGGCGCTACGGGTCCTCGTCACCGGCGTCGGCCTCGCCGTGTTCCAGACCGCCTACTTCGCCGCGGTGCGGTCCACCGGCCTCGCGGTGGCGACCGTCGTCACGCTCGGCGCCGGCCCGGTGCTGATCGCGCTCGGCGCGCGCCTCGCCCTCGGGGAGCGTCTCGGCCGGGGCGGGATCGCCGCCGTCGCCGGTGCGCTCGCCGGGCTCGGGGTGCTGGTCCTCGGTGACGGGAGCACCGCCGTCCACCTCCCCGGCGTGCTCCTCGCGCTGCTGTCGGCGGCCGGGTACTCGGCGATGACCCTGCTCACCCGGTGGTGGGGACGGGACGGCGGGGCGGACGCCGCCTCCACGTCCGTAGGGGCGTTCGCCGTGACGAGCCTGTGCCTGCTGCCGCTCGCCCTCGCCGAGGGACTGGTGCCGCACACCGCGGAGCCGGCCCGGCTGCTGTGGCTCCTGGTGTACGTCGCGGCCGTCCCCACCGCCCTCGCCTACGCCCTCTACTTCGCCGGCGCGGCCGTCGTCCGGTCCGCCACCGTCTCCGTGATCATGCTCCTGGAGCCGGTCAGCGCGGCCGCGCTCGCCGTCCTGCTGCTGGGCGAGCACCTCACCGCGGCGACCGTGGCCGGCACACTGCTGATGCTCGGCTCGGTGGCCGGACTGGCGGTGGCGGAGACGCGGGAGGCGCGGACCCGTCCGTCGCCGGCGTGACGGCGTGGGGGTCTCCCGGCGCGGGAGGCCCCCTGCGTCGCGGGGGGGGGCTTTCCGGCTACGCGTCCCCCGGGGGACGGACCGGCGTCACAGGTCCGACAGGTAGTCCGGCAGGGCCGTGCCCGCGTCCAGGCCCGGGTCGGCGACCGGGGTGCCGTAACCCTTGCGCAGCGGGACGAGGCCGGCCCAGTGGGGGAGGGCGAGATCCTCGGGCTCGTCGTTCACGCCGCCGGTGCGGAGCTTGGCGGAGACCTCGTTCAGGTCGAGTCGGATCACGGCGGTGGCGGCCAGTTCCTTCTTGTCGGCAGGCCGGGAGTCGGCGGATCGGCCGGGGACGACATGGTCGACCAGGGCGTCCAGGGCCGCGCGCTTCTCCTCGGGATCCGTCACGTCGTACGCGGTGCCGTGCACCACCACCGACCGGTAGTTGAGCGAGTGATGGAAGGCCGCCCGGGCCAGCACCAGCGCGTCCACGTGCGTCACCGTCAGGCACACCGGCAGCCCCGGGTCGGCGGCGCCCGCCATCCGCAGCGGGCGCGAGCCCGTCGAACCGTGCACGTAGAGCCGCTCGCCCACCCGGCCGTACAGCGTCGGCAGGACCACCGGGGCACCGTCGCGGACGAAGCCGAGATGGCAGACGTAGCCCTCGTCGAGGATCGAGTGCACCAGGTCCTTGTCGTAGGAGGCCCGGTCGGCGGAGCGGGTGGGGACGGTGCGGTCGGTGGGCGGGTAGGCGGTGACGGGCTGCGACGGTGTCCGCGTGGTCCCCTGCATGGCACATCTCCATTGCACTAGTGCATAATGTGGTTTGTGCTAGGAGAATATCTGATCGCGGGGCGGAGCGCGGCCGAGATTTCCGGGAGCGTCGAACGCGCGGTGGGCTCCGGGGAGCTGGAACCCGGGCAACCGCTGCCGCCGATGCGGGAGTTGGCCAGGCAGCTCGGGGTGAACCCGAACACCGTGGCCGCCGCCTACCGCACCCTGCGCGAGCGCGGGGTCATCGAGACGGCCGGGCGCCGGGGCAGCCGGGTGCGCGCGAAACCGGCCACCACCGGGCGCGAGTTCATCCGGGTGGACGTGCCGGAAGGCGTGCGCGACCTGTCCGCCGGCAACCCAGACCCGGCGCTGCTGCCCGCCCTGGGGCCGGTGTTCGCGGCGGCGGCCGCACAGGGCGACCGGGAGCCGGTGCTCTACGGACACGCGCCCGTCGAAGAGGAACTGGTCCGCCGCGCACGCGCCGACCTGGACGCCGACGGGGTGCCGGACGGGCCCGTCGCCGTCACCTCCGGTTCGCTGGACGCCATGGAGCGGGTGCTCGCGGCCCACCTCCGGACGGGCGACACCGTCGCCGTCGAGGACCCGGGCTGGGGCAGTCTCCTCGACCTCGTTCCCGCGCTCGGCCTGCGCACGGTGCCCGTCGGCGTCGACGACGAGGGGCCGCTGCCCGACGACGTACGCCGGGCCCTGGCGGCCGGTGCCCGTGCCCTGGTCGTCACCGACCGCGCGCAGAACCCGACCGGCGCCGTGGTGAGCGCCACGCGCGCGCGTGCCCTGCGTTCCGTGCTGCGCGAGCACCCGCGGACGCTGCTGATCGAGGACGACCACGGTCACCGCATCGTCGACCTCGCCCTGCACCCGCTCGCCGGTACGACCCGCCACTGGGCCTTCGTCCGCTCGGCCGCCAAGGCCTACGGCCCCGACCTGCGCCTGGCCGTGCTCACCGGGGACCCCGTCACGCTCGACCGGGTGCGCGGCCGGCAGCGGCTGGGACCGGGCTGGGTCAGCCGCATCACCCAGCGGGCCGTGGCCCGGCTGTGGGCGGACGGCGCGGTGGACGCGCGCGCGGTGGCGGCGGTGTACGGGCGGCGCCGGGACGCGCTGCTCGGCGCGCTCGCCGAGCGGGGGATCGCCGCCCACGGACGCAGCGGCATGAACGTCTGGATCCCGGTGCCCGACGAGACCGGCGCCGTCGCCCGGCTGCTGCACGCCGGCTGGGCGGTGGCCCCCGGCGCCCGCTTCCGCGTGAGCGCGCCGCCCGGCATCCGGATCACCGTCTCGACGCTGGCGGAGGAGGACACGCGCCCCCTGGCGGACGCGGTCGCGGCGGCGGTGGGACCGGGGACCGGACCGCCGCGCGGCTACGTCTGACCCCCGGCCCCTCGGCCGTGCCGCCGCGTCACGTCGTCGCCCTCGCGCGCTCCCGTGCCCGCCGGGCCGGTTCCGGGGCGGCCGTGCCCGCCCTCGGCCGGGCCTGGGTCAGCGCCGCGCCCGCCAGGACGATCACCGCGCCGACCGGCGTCGACCAGGACAGGGACTCGCCGAGCAGCGCGACGCCCGCGACCGTGGCGATGACCGGGGTGAAGTAGGTGACCATCTGGGCCGTCGTCGGGCCCACCTCGGCGACCAGCTCGTACTGGATCAGGAAGGCGAACCCGGTACCGAGGGTGCCCAGCGCCACCACCGCCAGCAGGGGCAGCACCGGGAACTCGGCCGGCATCGAGGTGAAGAGCGGCGTCACGACGGCCAGTTGCAGCGTGGCCAGTCCCAGCTGGGCGCCGGTCAGCGAGAGGTGGGAGTGGCTGGAGCCCGCCAGGGTGCGGCGGACGTAGATCCAGCCGACCGGATAGCTGAGCGAGGCCAGCAACGCCAGCGCCGTGCCCGTGACGTCCAGGCCGTCGAAGCCCTGCCAGACGCCGAGCACCGTCAGGACGCCGAGGAAGCCGAGGCCCAGGCCCGCCACCCGCCGCCGGGTCGGCCGGTCCTCGGAGAGGGCGACCAGCGACAGGGCCATGCCCCACAGCGGCGACGTCGCGTTGCAGATGCCCGCCAGCGACGACGGAATGGTCAGCTCCGAGAAGGCGAACAGGGAGAACGGCAGCGCGTTGAGCAGGAACCCGGCGACCGCCAGATGCACCCACGTCCACGTCCCGCGCGGCAGCCGCTCCCGCCGCACCGCCATCGCCACGGCGACCACCGCCGTACCGGCCACCAGTCGGCCCAGCGTCACCTGGAACGGGGCGAACGCCTCCGTCCCCACCTTCATGAAGAGGAAGCTGAAACCCCAGACCAGGGAGAGGACCCCGAAGCGCAGCCGCCAGTCGAAGACGCGGCGGACTGCGGGCGAGGACGCGACACTGCTGCTCATGCCGGCAACGATGGTGCACTCGTCCTCGTAGCACAATCGAGATTTCGCACCGAATATCTCGTAGCATCGCTTACATGTTGAACCTGGAGCGCCTGCGCACCCTGGACGCCCTCGCCCGGCACGGATCGGTCAGCGGCGCCGCCGCCGGTCTGCACATCACCACCTCGGCCGTCTCCCAGCAGATGGCCAAGCTGGAGCGCGAGGCCGGCCAGCGACTGCTGGCGAAGAACGGGCGGGGCGTACGGCTCACCGACGCGGGACGGCTGCTCGCCGAGCACGCGGCCCGCATCCTCTCCCAGGTCGAGCTGGCCCAGGCCGACCTGGAGGCGCAACGCGGGCAGGTGGCGGGCGAGCTGAGGCTGTCGGCGTTCCCGACGGCCGCCCGCGGACTCTTCCCCGCGGCGCTGGCCGGCCTGCGCGCCGAACACCCCGCGCTGCGCCTGCGCTCCTGCGAGCTGGAACCGGAACGCGGCATCTCCGGCGTGGTGCGCGGCGACCTCGACCTCGCCGTCGTACTCGACTGGTACAACAAGCCGATGCCGCTGCCCGACGGCCTGGTCAAGGCGCCGCTCCTGGACGACCCCGCCGACGTGGCCATGCCGGCCGGCCACCGGCTCGCGGGCCGGGACGAGGTGGACCTCGCCGAGTTCGCCGAGGACGAGTGGATCACGTGGGGAGAGGGCGAGTTCTGCCACGAGTGGCTGATGTTCACCCTGCGCTCCAGGGGCATCGAGCCGATCGTCGGCCACCGCGCCGCCGAGACCCACACCCAGCTCGGCCTGGTCGCCGCGGGACTCGGCGTGTGCATCGCCCCGCTGCTCGGACGCCATCCCATGCCCGACGGCGTCGTCACCGTGCCGCTGCGCCAGCGGGTGCGCCGGCACGTGTACGTCGTGTGGCGCGCGGACGCCGACCGCCGCCCGTCGATCCGGGCGGCGGTGGAGGCGCTGCGGGCCGCGGCGGGGCGGCGCCCCTACCGGGACGCCAGCTTGCGGAAGTCCCAGGAGACGACCTTGTCGGGCGTCAGCCGCAGCCAGGCGTGACGGCCGTCGTGCGGCATCTCCTGGAGGCCGAGGTTCTTGCGGGCGAACAGCGTCTCCGGGGCGTCCAGTTCGGCGTGGAGTTCACCCGTGCGCGGCGCCTCGCCCACGAACTCGACCCGGCCGGACAGCTCCGCTCCCCGCAACTCGTCGTACTCCTCCCCGGTGTCGACCACGATCGCCACCCGGGGGTCGCGCCGCAGGTCCGCCCAGCGCCGGCTGCGCACGACCGAGTACAGCCACATCGAGGAGCCGTCCCAGGCGAACCAGAGCGCGCTCACGTGCGGGGTGCCGTCCGCCGAGACCGTGGCGACCCGGCAGGTGCGCTGGGTGCCGAGGAACGCGTCCAGCTCACCGGGCGACATCATGATCTTCCGGCCCCGGCGCTGGGCGAGGCTCATCCGGCCAGCCGGATCGAGTCCCCGCTGACCGTGATCTCCACGGCCGGCAGCGGCTTGGACGCCGGACCGCTCCGCACACTGCCGTCGGTGATCGAGAAGTTGCTGTTGTGGCAGGGGCAGTTGATGACGCCGTCGGACACGCTCTTCACGGCGCATCCCTGATGGGTGCACGTGGCGGAGAACGCCTTGAACTCGCCCGCGGAGGGCTGGGTGACCACCACCTTCTGGTCCGCGAAGACCTTCCCGCCGCCCTCGGGGATGTCGGCGGTCGCCGCGAGCGCCGCCGCACCGGCACCGGAGTCCTCGCCGCCGCTCGCCTCCCCTTCGGACGCAGGGGGCGAGGCTGCGGCGCCGGTGTCGCCGGACGCGTCGTCGTCCGAGCCCGAGCACGCGGCCAGCACGACGGTGAGCCCCGCCGCTCCGGCCGCCGCCACGACGGTACGACGGGCCGGACCCGTCGCGGGGTGAAACGATGCGCTGGTCATGCTGGGGTTCCCTTCCGGGGTGGAGGCGTGATGATCTGCCGAGAGGTACGGCCCCGTGGCACAGGCTGTTCAGACCGTGCCGAGATGCTGCCCGGCCGGCGGTCGGACGGACGTAAAACACGGCTGTCGATTCGCTGTCGGCCGGGCCCCGCCCCCGGTCCGCGCTCCCGCGCCACGCCGGTAGCCTGGGGCGATGCTCAAGGAAGTCATCGCGACCCGCTACATCACGCCGTTGCGTGAGGGCGGCTCGCTGCCCGGCCTCGTCGAGGCCGACGACCTCGGGACGTACGTCCTGAAGTTCACCGGCGCGGGCCAGGGCCGCAAGACGCTCGTCGCCGAGGTGGTCTGCGGGGAACTCGCCCGCCGACTGGGCTTCCGTGTGCCGCGGCTCGTGACGGTCGACCTCGATCCGGTGATCGGCCTCGGCGAACCCGACCAGCAGGTGCAGGAACTGCTCAAGTCGAGCGGCGGCACCAACCTCGGCATGGACTTCCTCTCCGGCGCCCTCGGCTTCGACCCGCTCGCCTTCGAGGTGAGCCCCGAGGAGGCCGGGCGGATCGTGTGGTTCGACGCGCTGGTGAACAACGTCGACCGGTCCTGGCGCAACCCCAACCTGCTGCGCTGGCAGGGCGAGGTGTGGCTCATCGACCACGGCGCGAGCATGATCTGGCACCACAACTGGCCCGGCGCCGAGACCTCCGCCGCCCGCCCGTACGACATCGGCGACCACGCCCTGCTGCGGTTCGCACCGGACATCCGCTCGGCCGCCGCGGCCCTCGCGCCGCTGGTCACCGAGGAACTGCTCGCCGAGGTCACCGCCGAGATCCCGGACGCCTGGCTGCGGGACGAGCCCGGCTTCACCACGCCCGACGACCTCCGGCGCGCCTACGCCCGGCCGCTGCTCGCGCGGGCCGCGACGATCCACGAACGCCTCGAGGGGGCCCGGTGAGCGACCGCCACGTCTTCGAGTACGCGCTGCTGCGCGTCGTGCCCCGCGTCGAGCGCGGCGAGTGCGTCAACGCCGGCGTGCTCGTGTACTGCCGGGCCGCGTCCTACGTCGGCGCCCGGACCCACCTCGACGAGAGCAGGCTGCTGGCCCTCGACCCGCACGTGGACCTGCCCGGCGTGCGCGCGGCGCTGCGTGCCGTCGAGGGCGTCTGCGCCGGCGGCGGCGCGGCGGGCCAGGCGGCCGGCGACGACCCCGGCCGCCGTTTCCGCTGGCTGATCGCCCCCCGGTCCACGATCGTCCAGCCGGGACCCGTGCACACCGGGCTCACGACCGACCCGGCGGCCGAGACGGAACGGCTCCTCGCCCTGCTGGTGCGGTAGCCGGCCGACGTCTCCGGGGGTCAGGCGCGCCGGCGGCGCCTGAGCACGTAGGCGGTGCCGAGCGCCGCGGCCGTCACGCAGGTCAGGCCGATACCGACGTCCCAGCCGCTCGGTCCGATGCCCGAGGCGCCGCCCAGTCCGCCCCGGGTGCCGAGTGTCGGCGTGGCGGCGGGGGATGTCGCGGGGCCCGGTACGGCGGTGGTCGGTGCGGCCGTGGGCGTGGTGACCGGGGCCGGTGTGGTGGGGCGCGGCTTGGAGGTCGCGGAGATCGTCGGGAGCGAGTCCCGCCGCGGCGCCCCGCCGGCCGCGCCGCCGTCCACCTCACGGACGGCGTCGAAGCCGGCCTGGCCGTTTCCGCCCTGACCGAACCCGTTGGCCTGGCCGAAACCGTCCTGGCCGTTCCCGCCTTGGCCGAATCCTCCGCCCTGGTCGATCCCGTCCTGGCCGAATCCGTCCTGGCCGAATCCTCCCTGGCCGTTCCCGCCCTGGCCGAACCCTTCGTCGTCGGGGCTGCCCGGCTCGAATCCGCCCTGGCCGTCGCCGCCCTCGTCCGGGCGGTACTCGTCGAGTCCGCCCTCGCCGGACAGGCCCGCGCCGGCTCCGCCGTCGTCGGTCCCTCCCACACCGAGCGCGTCCGGCGAGAGTGCGTCCGGCGGGTAGGGGTCCGGAGCGAACGGGTCCGCGTCTTCCTGGTCGCTGACGAAGACGGGCCGAAGGGCCTGCTGCTGAGTGAGCGTCCAGGAGTCCAGCTCCTGGGAGTGTGCGGGGTCGGCCAGCGGCACGATCGCGGCGATCGCGACGGCTATGCCTGCGGCACCGGTACGACGGCGCATGGACGCCTCCTTTCCGGCCACGAGGGGCTCGGCCTCCGACGCTAGGTGTCCCGCGGCGCGAGGGCCCGCAGCGGTGGGCCGATCGGGTGGGGGCCGGTGCGGTGGCGCGGCGGGGGAGGCCGGGTAATGGATCACACCGGCCCGGTGTCCCGTTGACACCGGGTGCCAGGGCTTCTAGCGTCACGTCTGCGGAAGGTACTAAGCGGTCGCTCACCTACCGGGCGCCCCGCGACGCTCCGCATGGGCCGCATCCCCAGGACGAGGAGAAGCAGCAATGTCCACCACTGAGCAGCGGGTCGCCGTAGTCACCGGAGCCGCGCGCGGCATCGGTGCCGCCACCGCCGTACGCCTGGCCGCCGAGGGCCGTGCCGTCGCCGTCATCGACCTCGACGAGGCCGCCTGCAAGGACACCGTCGAGAAGATCACCGCGGCCGGCGGTAAGGCGATCGCGGTCGGCTGCGACGTCTCCGACGAGGCGCAGGTCGAGGCGGCCGTCGCGCGGATCGCCGAGGAGCTGGGCGCGCCGGTGATCCTCGTCAACAACGCGGGCGTGCTCCGCGACAACCTGCTGTTCAAGATGAGCGTCTCCGACTGGGACACCGTCATGAACGTGCACCTGCGCGGCGCCTTCCTGATGTCGAAGGCCTGCCAGAAGCACATGGTGGACGCCGGCTTCGGCCGCATCGTCAACCTGTCCTCCTCCTCCGCGCTCGGCAACCGGGGCCAGGTCAACTACTCCGCGGCCAAGGCCGGTCTCCAGGGCTTCACCAAGACCCTCGCCAAGGAGCTCGGCAAGTTCGGCGTCACCGCCAACTCCGTCGCCCCCGGCTTCATCGCCACCGAGATGACCAAGGCCACCGCCGACCGCGTCGGCATGGGCTTCGACGACTTCAAGGCCGCCGCCGCCACCCAGATCCCGGTCGCGCGCGTCGGCGAGCCCGAGGACATCGCCAACGCCATCGCCTTCTTCACCGGCGAGGCGGCCGGCTTCGTCTCCGGCCAGGTGCTGTACGTGGCCGGCGGACCGCTCGACTAGCGAACACGGAGACTTGGGACCACTGACATGACTGAACTCCCCGCACTCTCCGGCAAGGTCGCGCTCGTCACGGGCGCGAGCCGCGGCATCGGCTACGGCGTCGCCGAGGCGCTCGTAGCGCGCGGCGACCGGGTCTGCATCACCGGCCGCAACGAGGACGCCCTGAAGGAGGCCGTCGACAAGCTCGGCGCCGACCGGGTCATCGGCGTCGCCGGCAAGGCGCACGACGAGGCCCACCAGGCCGTCGCCGTCGAGCGCACGATGGAGGCCTTCGGCCGCGTCGACTTCCTGGTCAACAACGCCGGCACCAACCCCGTGTTCGGGCCGATCGCCGACCTCGACCTGAACGTCGCGCGCAAGGTCTTCGAGACCAATGTGATCTCGGCGCTCGGCTTCGCCCAGCGCACCTGGCACGCCTGGCAGAAGGACAACGGCGGCGCGATCGTCAACATCGCCTCCGTCGCGGGCCTGTCGCCCTCGCCCTTCATCGCCGCGTACGGCGTCAGCAAGGCCGCGCTGATCAACCTCACCGCGCAACTGGCCCACGAGTTCGCGCCCGGCGTGCGGGTCAACGCGATCGCCCCGGCCGTCGTGAAGACCAAGTTCGCCGCCGCCCTGTACGAGGGGCGCGAGGAGGAGGCCGCCGCGGGCTACCCGCTGGGCCGGCTCGGCGTGCCCTCCGACATCGGCGACGCCGCCGCGTTCCTCACCTCCGAGCAGTCCGCCTGGGTCACCGGTCAGACACTCGTGGTCGACGGCGGCATCTTCCTGAACGCCGGCGTGGCCTGACACCCGCTGCCACCGCGCCCCACCAGCACGAACCCGAGCACGGGCGCCGCCTACCCGGGCGGCGCCCGTGTCCGCGTTCCGAGACCGCGGGGCCATGACAACGTAGTCATCGGCCAAATGATCAAAACCCCTGTTCAGAAGGGGGTTCAGGCGGCGTGGCGCTGCGGTATGGTCTGCCGACCTTGGTACGGCGGATCGAGGAGCGTGCGCGTGTTCAACCGGAAGCGAGGCCTGCGGAGAGTCGCGGCCATCGTGTCCATGTCGTCGCTGGTGACCGGCTGCGGAATCCTGTCGTCCGACAGCTCGCGGGACGAGGGGCCGATCGTCGTCGGGACGACCAGCGCCCCCAGCACCCTGGATCCGGCGGCCTCCTGGGACGGTTCCTGGGAGCTGTTCCGCAACATCTACCAGACGCTGCTCAGCTACCCCAACGGCGCGACCGCCCCCGAGCCCGACGCCGCCGAGAGCTGCGCGTTCACGGACTCCTCGAACCAGGTGTACCGCTGCGAGCTGCGCGAGGGCCTGACCTTCTCCAACGGGGACCGGCTGGACTCCCAGGCCGTCAAGCACTCGATCGACCGGATCAGGGCGATCGACGTCAACGGCGGTCCCGCCGGCCTCCTGGGCAGCCTCGACCGGGTCCAGGCGCCCAGCGAGCGGGAAGTGGTCTTCCACCTCAACAAGCCCGACGCCACCTTCCCGTTCGTGCTCGCCACCCCGGCGATGTCGATCGTCGAACCGGGCGGCTACCCGGCGGACGCCCTGCGCGAGGACGGCGAGGTCGTCGGCTCCGGCCCCTACGCGCTCCAGTCGTACGAGGACGGGGAGCGGGCCGAACTCGTCCGCAACGACCACTACAAGGGCTTCGCCGAGCGTCACAACGACGCGGTGACCGTCCGCTACTTCCAGGACTCCGCCGGCATGGTGAAGGCGCTGCGGGACGGGGAGATCCAGGTCACCTACCGTGGCCTGGCGGCCGACGACGTCATCACGCTCCAGGGCGGCGCCGGCCAGGACGAGGACCTCCAGCTGGTCGAGGGCAGCGGTACGGAGATCCGGTACCTGGTCTTCAACCCCGAGGACCCGTGGGCGGGCAAGAAGGAGGTCCGCCAGGCGATCGCCCAGGTGATCGACCGGGCCGCGATCGCCCACAAGATCTACCAGGACACCGTCGACCCGCTGTACTCGATGGTCCCCAAGGGCCTCACCGGACACACCACCGGCTTCTTCGACGACTACGGCGACCCCAGCGTCGGCAAGGCCCGCGAGATCCTCACCGGTGCCGGCATCACCGAGCCCGTCCCGCTGACGCTCTGGTACACCACCGACCGCTACGGGTCCGAGACCGCGCGGGAGTTCAAGGAGATCAAGCGACAGCTCGACGCGTCGGGCCTGTTCACGGTCACCCTGAAGAGCCGCCCGTGGAAGACGTACGTCGGGGGCTACCAGAAGGGCGAGTACCCGGTGTTCGGGCGCGGCTGGTCGCCCGACTTCCCGGACGCGGAGAACTTCATCGCCCCGTTCGTCGGCAAGCAGAACGCCCTCGGTACGCCGTACCCCGCACCGGAGATCACCGGCGAGCTGCTGCCGCGCTCGCGCCGGGAGAGCGACCGCGCCAACGTGGAGAAGGAGTTCGAGCGCGCGCAGCAGATCCTCGTGGACGACGCGCGGCTGCTCCCGCTGTGGCAGGGCAAGCAGTACGTCGCCGCCAGCGCGGACATCTCGGGCGCCGAGCGGGCCATGGACCCCTCGACGATCATGATGATGTGGCAGCTGTCCCGGAAGACCAGCTGGTAGGGGCGCGGTGCGCGCTGGGCGGGGCTCCCGTTGTCAGTGGTCGCCGGTAGGTTCTGAGGACCGGAAGCGACCGCACAGCGTAAGGAAGTTGACGTGACCGACATCGCCATGCTGCCCGAGTCCTGGCGCGAGGTGCTGGGCGACGAACTGCAGAAGCCCTATTTCAAGGAGCTGACGGAGTTCGTCGAGGAGGAGCGGGCGAACGGCCCCGTCTATCCCCCGCGCGAGGAGGTCTTCGCCGCGCTGGAGGCCACTCCGTACGACCGGGTGAAGGTGCTGGTCCTCGGGCAGGACCCGTACCACGGCGAGGGACAGGGCCACGGGCTGTGCTTCTCGGTCCGGCCGGGCGTGAAGGTCCCGCCGTCCCTGCGCAACATCTACAAGGAGCTGCACGCGGAGCTGGACGTCCCGATCCCGGACAACGGCTATCTGATGCCGTGGGCCGAGCAGGGCGTCCTGCTGCTCAACGCGGTGCTCACGGTCCGGGCCGGCGAGGCGAACTCGCACAAGGCCCGTGGCTGGGAGCTGTTCACCGACGCGGTGATCCGCGCGGTGGCGCACCGGCCCGACCCGGCGGTGTTCGTGCTGTGGGGCAACTACGCGCAGAAGAAGCTGCCGCTCATCGACGAGTCCCGGCACGTGGTGGTCAAGGGCGCGCACCCCTCCCCGCTGTCGGCGAAGAAGTTCTTCGGCTCCCGCCCGTTCACGCAGATCAACGAGGCGGTCGCGCGGCAGGGCCACGAGCCGATCGACTGGACCATCCCGAACCTGGGCTGAGCCGTCGCGCGGGCGGGCCGGCCACCGGCCAGCCCGCGCGCGTCACGGGCCGCCTGCCCGTTATTGCCGGTATGTGCCGTTAGCGTCGTCGGGGACAGCCGATGACGGGCACGGAGGGCGCGCGGTGGCCAAGGGACAGGAGCAGGCGGCACCGGACGCCGTGCTGACGCGGATCGGACAGGTCGTCATGCTGCATCACGCGGGCGACCGCGAGGAGGCCCGGCACCGCTTCCTCGGCCTGTGGGCGGAGATCGGCGAGCACGGCGACCCGCTGCACCGCTGCACCCTCGCCCACTACCTGGCCGACACCCAGGACGACCCCGGCGACGAACTGGCCTGGGACCTGCGGGCGTTGTCGGCCGCCGAGGAACTCACCCGGGGCGCCTCCACCGACCGCCACGAGGGCGCCCTCGCCGCGCGCGCCCTCTACCCCTCGCTGCACCTGAACCTGGCCGCCGACTACGACCGGCTCGGCCACCGCGAGGCCGCCCGCGCCCACCTGAGGCGCGCCCGCGGCGCGGCCCGGACCCTCGCCGCCGACCGCTACGGCGAGGGCGTACGCGCGGCGATCGAACGGCTGGGAGCACGGCTGGGCGACACCGGCCCCACGCCGGACGGGCCGGACCGCCCGGACGGCCGGTGGGGACCCCCGCGGCAGCGGCCGTAGGCGGTCCGGGGCCGCCGCCGGGAGCCGCGCCCGCACCCGTCGACCGGTGGCGCCGGGTGCTCAGCGGCCGTAGGTCTGCTCGCAGACGACCGCCTCGGGGCTGCCCGGACGCCAGCCGCCGTACCGCTTGCCCAGGGAGCACACGTCCCCGTTGCCGACGGGGTTCCTCCCGGCCGGCGGCACAACATCCGGGAGGTCGACGCGAGGCCGCTCGTCGCCCTGCGCGCGCTGTGGCGCCTCGGGGCGGTCGGGGCGCGGCCGTGGAGCGGGACGGGCGGGTGCGGCGGGCGGCTCCCGCCGGGGCGGGTCCGCCGGGGGAGCCGAGCGGCGCGGTGCGACGGAGGGGCGGTGAGGGGTCCGGGAGGGGCCGATCATCTCCAGCGCCTCACGGGCCGGGGCCTGTACGACCCGAGGCTCGGCCGGTCCGTCCGGACGCGGTGCCGAGGAGCGGACGCCGGCCCCCGACGGACCGGTCCCGGCCGGGGCCTGGACCGTCGTACAGCCGGCCAGGGCCGAGACGGCCGCGGTCACGAGGAGCGTTGCGGTGGTCGTCGTTCGATGCACCCGCGTCACTCTGCTGGGTCGGGATGGTTCCGCATCGCCGGACAAGCGGAGGATGCCCCGCACGGGTGATCTCCGGCCCCGTACGGAGGCTCGGGAGGCGCCGAGGGTGACGTCAGTCCCACGTCGGACCCGCCGTCAGACCGTGTCAGTCCCCGGTGGCGCCGTCCAGGCGCTCGCGGATCAGGTCGGCGTGCCCGTTGTGGCGCGCGTACTCCTCGATCATGTGGGTGTGGATCCAGCGCAGGGTGAACCGCTCACCGGTGCGCCGGTGCTTGCCCCGGGACGGCTCGTCGAGGCGGAAGCCCGCCGCGTTGCGCCGGGCCGTGTCGATCTCGGCCTGCCAGGTGGCGTACGCATCCTGCCAGGTGTCCGCCTCGGTGAGGTGGAACTCGCCGTCCGGGTCCGCGTCGCTGTAGTAGATCGGGCCCGGGTCGTCCGCCACCAGCACCCTGCGGTACCAGCCCCGCTCGACCTCCGCCATGTGCCGCACCAGCCCCATCAGGGACAGCTCGGACGGTGCGGCGGAGGCGGTCCTGAGCTGGGCGTCGGTGAGGCCCTCGCACTTCCACGCGAGGGTCTGGCGGTGGTACTCCAGCCAGCCCTCCAGCATGGTGCGTTCGTCGGCGTCGGGGGCGGGTTCGCGGCGCTCGGTCGTCATCCCGGCATCCTCGCTCACCCGGGCCCGGCCCACCAGGGGGTTTCTCAGCCGCCCGGCAGGCCGCCCGGCAGGCCGCCCGGCAGGCCGCCCAGCAGGCCGTCCAGCACCTCGCGCAGCCCCGTCCGCACGTCCCGGAGGCCGGGCACCTCGGAGTGGAAGGTCCCGGCCACGCAGCTGAACATCAGGCCGTCCGCCCAGGCCACCAGCGACAGTACGTGCCGGTCCGGGTCGGTCGAGCCCATCGCCCTGACGAGGGCGCCGAGTTGCTCCCGGAAGCGGGCACCCGCCTGGTCGAAGTGGACCCGCAGCTCGGGGCGGCGGGTGGCCTCCAGCGCCAGTTCGTAGCGGGCCACCGTCAGTTCGCGGTTGCGGGTCAGGGCGCGGTGCGTCGCCAGCGCCAGCGCGTCCACCAGGGAGTCCAGGCCCTGGCGCGGGTCCGGCAGTTCGTGCAGGGCCAGCACCCGCGCCTCGCGGTCGGCCAGGCGCCGCACCGCCAGCTCCAGGAGCGCCTGCCGGGTGCGGGCGAGGTTGGACGTGGAGCCCTGGGGGAGCCCGGCGGCCTCGTCCACCGCGCGGTGCGTGAGCCCCCGCATCCCGCGTGCGGCGAGCAGTGCGAGCGCGGCGTCGGCGACGCGATCGGCACGGGACGCGCCCGCGGAGGGCTCGGAGGATGCGGTGCGTGCGGACATGGAGATCAACCTACCCCGCTCACTACGTCTGTAGTACAGTCGGGGAACAAGCGGTACTACAGATGTAGTGGCCGCGGGCCGGAGGAGGAGCCATGACACGGACCGGGCGAGCCGTCGTGATCGGCGGCGGCATCGGCGGCCTGACCGCCGCGGCGGCCCTGCACCTGCGCGGCCTGCGGGTCACCGTCCTGGAGCGGGCCCCCTCGCTCCGGCCGGCCGGCGCGGCCATCTCCCTGTCGCCCAACGCCCTGCGCGCCCTGGACGTCATCGGCCTCGGCGACGAGATCCGCTCCCTCGCCGCCTGGCAGGGCGACGGAGGGCTGCGCGCCCCGGGCGGGCGCTGGCTCTCCCGCTCCAGCGCCGAGGCGGCGGCGGCCCGCTTCGGAGGTCCGCTCGTGCTGCTGCACCGGGCCACCCTCATCGACCTGCTGGCCGCGCGACTGCCGTCCGACGCCGTCCGCACGGGCGCCGACGCGACGCTCGCCGACCCCGGCGACGACGGCCGACCCGCCAGGGTGCGCACACCCGACGGCGACCTGGAGGCCGACCTGGTCGTCGCGGCCGACGGCATCCACTCCACCGCGCGCGCCGCGCTGTTCCCGCAGCACCCGGGCGCCGTCTACTCCGGCTTCACCACCTGGCGGGTGCTGATCCCCCTGCCCGGCGTCGAGTTCGCCTCGCACGAGACCTGGGGCCGGGGCCGCATCTGGGGCACGCACCCGCTGCGGGACGGCCGGGTCTACGCGTACGCCGCCGCCGTCACACCGGCGGGAGGACACGCGGCCGACGAGCGGGCGGAACTGCTGCACCGCTACGGCGACTGGCACGACCCGATCCCCGCCGTCCTCGCCGCCGCCCGCCCCGAGGACGTCCTGCGCCACGACGTGCACCACATCGCCGAGCCGCTGCCCTCCTACCACCGGGGCAGGGTCGCCCTCCTCGGCGACGCCGCGCACGCCATGCCGCCGACCCTCGGGCAGGGCGGCAACCAGGCCGTCGAGGACGCGATCGTGCTCGCCCACCACCACGACGACCTCACCGCATACACCGGGGCCCGCCTGCCCCGCACGACGGCCGTCGCCCGCCAGGCGGTGCGGGTCGCCCGGCTCAACCTGATGACCGGCCGCGCCGGGACCGCCGTACGCGACACCGTGCTCACCGCGCTGTCCAAGGCCGGGCCCGCCCTGTTCCTGCGCGGGTTCGACGGCATCGCCGACTGGCGGCCTCCGCAGCGGCCGTATGCTTCCCAGCGGACCCAGGCCGGCGAGCGTTAGAGGAGCACACCCCGTGAAGGTCGGCGTCATCGGACTCGGCGACATCGCGCAGAAGGCGTACCTCCCGGTGCTCGCCACTCTGCCCGGGGTCGACCTGCACCTCCAGACCCGCACCCCGGCGACGCTCAGCCGGGTCGCCGAGCGGCTGCGCCTGCCGGACGCCCAGCGCCACGCGGACCTCGGCTCGCTCCTCGCCGTGGGCCTCGACGCCGCCTTCGTGCACGCGCCGACGGCCGTCCACCCCCAGATCGTGACCCGGCTGCTCGACGCGGGCGTCCCGACGTACGTCGACAAGCCGCTCGCCTACGAACTCGCCGACTCCGAGCGCCTGGTGGCCCTCGCCGAGGAACGCGGCACGAGCCTCGCCGTCGGCTTCAACCGGCGCTTCGCCCCGGGATACGCGCAGTGCGTGGAGCACCCGCGCGAGCTGATCCTCATGCAGAAGAACCGCACGGGCCTGCCCGAGGACCCGCGCACGATGATCCTCGACGACTTCATCCACGTCGTCGACACCCTGCGCTTCCTGGTCCCCGGCCCGGTCGACGACGTGACCGTGCGGGCCCGCGCCGAGGACGGCCTGCTCCACCACGTGGTGCTCCAGCTCGCCGGGGACGGCTTCACCGCGCTCGGCGTCATGAACCGGCTCAGCGGCTCGGCCGAGGAGATCCTCGAGGTCTCCGGCCAGGACACCAAGCGCCAGGTGGTCAACCTCGCCGAGGTGATCGACCACAAGGGCCAGCCGACCGTACGGCGACGCGGCGACTGGGTCCCGGTGGCCCGGCAGCGCGGCATCGAGCAGGCGGTGCTCGTCTTCCTCGACGCCGTGCGCGCCGGCAAGGTGCTCAGCGCCCGGGACGCGCTCGAGACCCATGAGCTGTGTGAGCGGGTGGTGCGGGCGGTGGCGGAGCGCTCCGCCTGAGCCGCACCGTCCGTACGCCCTCGGCGGCGGCCCACGCCGCCAGGATCAGCAGCGCCGCGCGCGGCGTCCAGTCGCCGAAGCGGACGTACGGCGTGGTCCCGTGGGTGAGCGGCACCTCGTACACCCGTGACGTGCTCGCGTCGGTGCCGAGCGGCGGGCCGATCCGCGCGCCGTCGGCGGCGTAGACGGCGGAGACGCCGGTCAGCGTGGCGTGCACCATCGGGCGGCCGGTCTCGGCGGCGCGCAGCGCGGCCAGCGAGGCGTGCTGCCCGGGCGCCCAGGTGTGCTGGAAGGTCGACGTGGACGACTGGGCGAGCAGCACCTCGGCGCCATCGGCGGCGAGCCGGCGGCTCATGTCGGGGAACGCGCTCTCGAAGCACACCATCGGCCCGATCCGCAGCCCGTCCCCGGCCTCCATCACCACCTGCTCGCTGCCCCGCCTGCGGTCCTCGCCCGCCGCCTCGCCCACGGACGTCGCCCAGCCGAGCAGGGAGCGGGCCGGGACGTACTCGCCGAAGGGGACGAGCCGCATCTTGTCGTACCGGTCGCCGGTCGGGCCGTCGGGACCGACGAGCACCGAACTCTTGTAGATGCCGGGTTTGTC
The DNA here is from genome assembly GCF_044142145.1 of Streptomyces sp. BK79. Lineage (NCBI taxonomy): Bacteria > Bacillati > Actinomycetota > Actinomycetes > Kitasatosporales > Streptomycetaceae > Streptomyces > Streptomyces sp. BK79. Next base: position 250,182 of record NZ_JBHVOC010000007.1, on the reverse strand, counting down.
GGAGCGCCGCGCGTCCACGTTGACCAGGATCTCCGCGCCGGTCTCCCGGGACAGTCCCGCGAGCCGCCGTGCCAGGTCGGGCCGGTCGTCCAGGTCGAAGCCGACGCTGCTCTCGCCCCAGACGATCAGGTCGACGTTCCGGCCGGCGAGCCGGCGGGTCAGCTCCTCCTCGCGGTCGAAGCGCCGGTCGGCGCTGTCGGCGCCGGCGACGACGCCGGGCTGCACCACGGCGATCGCGACCCGCTCGTCGGCGTCGGGGCGCGGCGACCAGGCCCAGGCCGCGGAGGTGGCGGCCGCGGTGGCGACCAGCCCGGCCACGGCGGGCACCCGCGCCCGGCGGACCGCGACGAGCACGGTGACGGCGACGTTGACGGCGACCACCAGGAAGCTGAGCAGCCAGACCCCGCCCACGGACGCCAGTCGCAGCGCCGGCGCCACCTGCCACTGACTCGCGCCGAGCACGCCCCAGGGGCCGCCGAGCCCTTCCCAGGAGCGGACCAGCTCCGCCGCCAGCCAGCCCGACGGCAGCACCAGGAGTGCCGCCGTGACCGCGCGGGCCGACGGCTGCCCGCCCAGCAGCCTGCGCACCAGCCATCCCCAGGGCGCCCACAGCACGCCGAGCAGCGCGGCGAGCACGAAGGTGAACACGTGCAGGTTCGGCAGCAGCCAGTGGTGCATGGCCAGCATGAACCCGAAGCCGCCGCACCACCCGTCGTACACCGCCCGCCTCCCGCCGGGCGCGGTCCGCACCAGCAGCAGCCAGGGCACCAGGGCCACCCAGGCCCACCACCACAGGGCGGGGCCCGGGAAGGCCAGCACCGGCAGCGCGCCGGCCAGCGCGGCGGCGACCGAGCGCCGCCACGGGGAGGCGAGCCAGTGGCCGAGCGTCTTCATGGGCGACTCCCTACCCGTGATCCCCTTCAGTGTGCGCTCTCGGCGAGGGCGGATTCAGTTGATCACATGGGATGCCCGGGGCGGCGGAGGCGGCGGAGCGGTTCGCGGGCCGGCCGGGGCCGGTGAAGGCCTGTCCGGAACGAGCCGCCTCCCCTAGGATGATCGATGATCGATCAAATGTGGGTGCGTCGGCCATCTCGCCGTCGTCCTGGAGATCCCTCGTGGAGATTCTCGTGGAGGTACTCGTGGAGGCAGTCGTGGAGCGTCCCGTTCCCGTCACCGTGGTCACCGGCGGCAGCCGGGGAATCGGCGCGGCGGTCTGTCTGCGGCTCGCGGCGGACGGGCACGACGTGGTCGTCGGCTACGCGCGGAACTCCGCCGCCGCGCAGGAGGTCGTGGCGGGGGTGCGGGAGGCGGGTGGCCGTGGCGTCGCCGTGCGGGTGGACACCTCCGTCGAGGCGGACGTCGACCGGCTCTTCGCGGTGGCCGAGGAGCGGCTCGGTCCGGTGACGGGCCTGGTGAACAACGCGGCGGTGACCGGCCCGCTCGGGCGGCTCGCCGACAGCGACACCGCGAACCTCCGCAGGGTCCTCGACGTCAATCTGCTGGGCGTGCTGCTGTGCTCCCGGCGCGCCGCGCAGCTGATGACCGCGCGCGGCGGCGGCGCGATCGTGAACGTCTCGTCGGGGGCCGCGACCCTCGGCAGCCCGGGGGAGTACGTCCACTACGCGGCGACCAAGGCGGGCGTCGACGCGCTCACCCTCGGCCTGGCCAAGGAGCTGGGCCCGGACGGTGTCCGCGTCAACGCGGTCGCTCCCGGGGTCACCGACACGGACATGCACGCCGAGATGGGCGACCCGGAACGCGCCCGGCGGATGGGGGCCGCCGTCCCCCTGGGCCGGGCGGGGCGGGCGGACGAGATCGCCGCGGCGATCGCCTGGCTGATGTCGCCCGACGCGTCCTACACGACGGGGGCCGTCCTCAGGGTGGCCGGCGGGCGCTGACCGGCCCGGCCGCTCAGGCCGCCTCGATGACCTCGCCGCGGATCGCTCTGGCCCACTCGACCACCAGCAACTCGTACTCCACGCGCTCCTGCGCCGACAGGGACCCGCCCGCACGCCGCCACAGGGCACGGATCCGGTCGTTCAGCTCCGCGGCGGACCGCACGGAAGCGGGGGTGGTGGAATCGGGGGACATGCGGACAAGCCTAGGGGCAAGCACTGACACTGCGCTACCGGACGGCTACGCATCCGGCGATGGTCAGCCGGCCGACTCCGCGGCGTGCGGGCTGAGGACGCCCATGCTGACCAGGACGATGATGAGGATGCCGAGCGCGATGCGGTACCAGACGAACGGCATGAAGCTCTTGGTCGAGATGAACTTCATGAACCACGCGATGACCACGTACCCGGTGGCGAAGGCGATGACCGTCGCGAAGATGGTCGGGCCCCAGGAGACGTGGTCGCTCTCCATCGCGTCGCTGAGTTCGAACAGGCCGGAGGCGAGCACCGCCGGGATCGCGAGCAGGAACGAGTACCGGGCCGCGGCCTCGCGGCGGTAGCCCATGAAGAGGCCGCCGCTGATGGTCGCGCCGGAGCGGGAGACTCCGGGGATCAGTGCCATGGCCTGGCAGAGGCCGTAGATCAGGCCGTCCCGGACGTTCAGGTTCTCCAGTTCCTTGCGCTGCTGGGGCGCGCGGTGCCGGCCGCCCTTCTCGTCCCGCGCGGCCATCCGGTCCGCGATGCCGATGATCACGCCGACGACGATGAGCATGGTCGCCGTGATCCGCAGGTCGCGGAACGGGCCCTCGATCTGGTCCTTCAGCGTCAGGCCGAGCACACCGATCGGGATGGAGCCGACGATCACGAGCCAGCCCATGCGGGCGTCGGGGTCGTGGCGCATCGACTTGTCCGTGAGCGAACGCGTCCACGCCGAGATGATCCGCCCGATGTCCTTGCGGAAGTAGATGAGCACGGCGGCCTCGGTGCCGATCTGCGTGATCGCCGTGAAGGCCGCGCCCGGGTCGTGCCAGCCGGAGAACGCCGCGGTCAGGCGCAGGTGCGCGCTGGAGGACACGGGGAGGAACTCGGTCAGCCCCTGGACGAGTCCGAGGATGAGTGATTCGAACCAAGACATGAAGTTACGGAGTCCAAGTGCCGATCGAGAAACGGTCGATGGGTCGCTGGGCACGCCGAACCGGAGGGTGTGTGATCAGGACCGGGCGTGCCGAGGGGCAGCGTAGCGCCCCAAAGTGAAGATCGGCCCACAGGGGTGGGAGGGTCTCCTACGCCGCTGTAGGGCCCGCTACCGTCCAGCCCGCGACTTGCGGATGGGCGGTCAGGTCCTCGTGCCGGACGGGGTCGCCGCAGGCCCGGCAGGTGACCCGCGGGACGAGTTCGTTGCCGCAGGCGTGCTCGATCACCATGGGGCGGTCGTCGTCCGCGCGCAGGTGCCGGTCGCCCCAGGCCATGAGGGTCATCAGGACCGGCTCGAGTTCCAGTCCGGCCCGGGTGGGCCGGTACTCGAAGCGCTGCGGGCGCTCGCTGTACGGCTGCTTGGTGAGGATCCCCGCGTCGACGAGCCGCCGCAGCCGGGTGGCGAGGATGTCGCGCGGGGCGCCGGTGTTGCGCACCAACTGGTCGAAGCGGCCGTTGCCGAGGCACACCTCACGCAGGACGAGCAGGGAGTACTTCTCGCCGACGAGCGCCAGCGCGTCGGCGATCGAGCAGGGGCGCGGATTCTTGGGGGCGGCGGCCATGCCGCGATTCTAGGCGAGGGTCCGGTTTTCCAACCCGGGATGGAGGGGGCGCGCGCCTGAGGGTTTGTTTTTCCAACTCGCAACGCTAGGGTGGGTCCAGATTTCCTACTCACCGGTAGTCGCCGGCGAACGGAGGCCCGCACCATGCGTGACGCAGTCGTCGTGGAAGCCGTACGCACCCCGATGGGCAAGGGCAGGCCGAACGGCGCCCTCGCGCACGTCCATCCCGTGGAACTCCTCGCGCACACGCTGCGCGCCCTCGTCGAGCGGTCCGGGGTCGACCCGGCGCTGATCGACGACGTCATCGGCGGCACCGTCGACCAGGTCGGCGAGCAGGCGATGAACACCACCCGCTACGCCCTCCTGTCGGCCGGCTTCCCCGAGTCCGTGCCCGCGACCACCGTGGACCGCCAGTGCGGCTCCCCCCAGCAGGCCGTCCACTTCGCCGCGCAGGGCGTGATCGCCGGGGCGTACGACCTCGTCGTCGCCTGCGGCGCCGAGTCGATGAGCCGCGTACCGATGTGGTCGAACGTGCCGCCCGGCACGGACCCCTTCGGCCCCGGTGTCGCCGCCCGCTACCCACAGGGCCTCGTGCCCCAGGGCATCAGCGCCGAACTGATCGCCGCCAAGTGGTCGCTCACCCGGGAGCGGATGGACGCCTACGCCGTCTCCTCGCACCGCAAGGCCGCCGAAGCCTGGGACACCGGCCGCTTCGACGCGCAGGTCGCGCCCCTCGACGGCGTCGCGCGTGACGAGTGCGTCCGCCCCTCCACCGACGCCGATATCCTCGCCGGGCTCAAGCCCGCCTACCACGACCCGGTCTTCGCCGAGCGCTTCCCGCAGATCGAGTGGAACGTCACCGCGGGCAACGCCAGCCCGGTCAACGACGGAGCCTCGGCCGTGCTGATCACGTCGAGCGAGACCGCCGCCCGCCTCGGCCTGCGCCCGCTCGCCCGCCTGCACAGCTTCGCCGTCACCGGGTCCGACCCGCTGCTGATGCTGACGGGCGTGATCCCGGCCACCGAGAAGGTGCTGCGCAGGGCGTCGCTGTCCCTGGCCGACATCGACCTGTTCGAGGTCAACGAGGCGTTCGCGAGCGTGGTGCTGGCCTGGCAGCAGGAGACCGGGGCGGACCTCGGCCGGGTGAACGTGCACGGCGGGGCGATCGCCCTCGGCCATCCGCTCGGCGCGAGCGGCACCCGGCTGACGACAACGCTCGTCCACGCCCTGCACGAGCGCGGCGCCCGCTACGGCCTGCAGACGATGTGCGAGGCGGGCGGCCTCGCCAACGCCATGATCCTGGAGTCGGTGTGAGGCCCCGTCAGCGCCCACTCAGCCGGTGCCGCTTGCGCCAGGCCACCACGGCCCCCGCCAGCCCCGGCAGCGCGATGCAGGCCAGCGCGATCAGGAAGGCGGGGGAGGTCGGCGTGGAGGCGCGGGCGCCGGCGACGACGTAGGCGGCGGTGTTGGGGATCGACCCGAGCGCCGTCGCCAGCAGGAAGGGCAGCAGGCCCATGCGCGAGACGGCCGCGCAGTAGTTGGCGGCCGCGAACGGCACGCCGGGGAACAGCCGCGCCGCCAGCATCGAGCGGAAGCCGTGCCGGCTGAGCTGCCCGTCCGCCGCCTTCAGCCACTTGCCCCGCAGCAGCGGGCGCAGTGCCTCCTGGCCGAGGATCCGGCCGAGGCAGAAGGCGATCCCGGCGCCGAGCACCGTGCCCGCGAGCGCCGAGGCGAGGCCCAGCTGGGAGCCGAACAGGGCGCCGGCCGCCAGGTTCAGCAGCGGACGCGGCACGAAGGCGACGGTGCACAGCCCGTACGCCACGGCGTAGGCGACCGCCGCGGCGGCTCCACCGAGCTGTGGGGGCCAGCCGTCGGTCAGCAACTGCTGCGGCTGGAACAGCACGACCGTCGTCGCGGCCGAGGCCAGCAGGGCGACGAGCAGGGAGAGCCGGGACCACGGGGAGAGCAGGACTCTCGTGACGCGGGCGGCGGGACCGGCCGGCGCGACCGGTCCGGCGGCCGCGGCGACGGCGAGTTCCGTGGCGGTGGTCCGGGGAGAGACCGTGGCGGTGCCCCCAGAGCGGGTGGTGGCATCGAACATCCGGTGACACTAACCGACAAAAGTGTGTGATCGCCGTATGGTGCGTCTCATGAGCGTCACAGCCAGGGGAATTCCGGAGGTGCCGCGCAGCGCTCTCGCCGACACCGTCATGGAGCGGCTCACCGCCGTGTACGCCCCCGCGGCCGACCCCGAACGGGCCGCCGCCATGCGGGCGTACATGAAGGACGTCGCCCCCTTCCTGGGCCTGACCTCGCCTGTTCGCCGCGCCCTGTCCCGCACCGTCCTCGACGGACTGCCCCGCCCGGCCGAGCCGGACCTCGCCGCGGTGGCGCTGCGCTGCTGGCGGCTGCCCGAGCGCGAGTACCACTACTTCGCCGTGGACCTCCTGCGCCGGCATGTGACGTATTGCTCCTCCGGATTCCTGCCCGTGGTCCGGCAGCTGCTCACCACCGTTGCCTGGTGGGACACCGTCGACCTGCTCGCCGCCCACGTCGTCGGGGGACTGGTCGCCGCCGACCCCGGCCTCACGGCCGAGACGGACGTCTGGATCGGCGACGAGGACCGGTGGCTGGTCCGCGCGGCCCTGCTCCACCAACTGCGCTACCGCCGGCGCACCGACACCGAACGCCTCTTCGGCTACTGCCTGCGCCAGAGCGGTCACGACGACTTCTTCGTCCGCAAGGCCGTCGGCTGGTGCCTGCGCGAGTACGCCAGGACCGACCCGGACGCCGTGCGCGCCTTCGTGACCGAGCACCGGCACCGGCTCGCGCCGCTGTCCGTGCGGGAGGCGCTGCGGAACATCGGCCCCCAGGGCGGTCCGGCCGGGGCGCGGTGAGCGAACCGTCCGGCCGGGAAAACCATTCGACGGGGGCCGTGGCGTCGGCGAGGATCTGCGTCATGTTCCGGTACGCCTTCCACCTCGCAGCATCCGCGGTCGCGGATGCCCCGAAGGCTGCCGTTCCCTTCTTCCCCGCCGCAGTCGACGGCGCCCGAAGCTGACCCTCCCCGGATCGTCCGGCGGACCCCGCAGGGGGAGGGTCGGCCGGCCCCAGGGGTCCCCACCACCGCCACGAGGCTTCGAGGTACCGCCATGTCCAAGACGGCGTACGTCCGCACCAAACCGCATCTGAACATCGGCACGATGGGCCATGTCGACCACGGCAAGACCACCCTGACCGCCGCCATCACCAAGGTCCTCGCCGAGCGCGGCGCCGGCACGTTCGTGCCGTTCGACCGCATCGACCGCGCCCCCGAGGAGGCGGCGCGCGGCATCACCATCAACATCGCGCACGTCGAGTACGAGACCGACACCCGGCACTACGCGCACGTCGACATGCCGGGCCACGCCGACTACGTCAAGAACATGGTCACCGGCGCCGCCCAGCTCGACGGGGCGATCCTCGTCGTCTCCGCGCTGGACGGGATCATGCCGCAGACCGCCGAACACGTCCTGCTCGCCCGGCAGGTGGGCGTCGACCACATCGTGGTCGCGCTCAACAAGGCCGACGCGGGGGACGAGGAGCTGACCGACCTGGTCGAGCTGGAGGTCCGGGACCTGCTCACCGCGCACGGCTACGGCGGCGACGCCGTGCCCGTCGTACGGGTCTCGGGGCTGAAGGCGCTGGAGGGGGACCCGCGCTGGACGGCGTCCGTCGAGGCGCTGCTCGACGCCGTGGACACGTACGTGCCCATGCCCGAGCGGTACCTGGACGCGCCGTTCCTGCTGCCGGTGGAGAACGTGCTGACCATTACCGGCCGGGGCACGGTCGTCACCGGCGCCGTCGAGCGCGGCACCGTCCGCGTCGGCGACCGGGTCGAGGTGCTCGGGGCGTCGGTCGACACGGTCGTCACCGGACTGGAGACCTTCGGCAAGCCGATGGAGGAGGCGCAGGCCGGGGACAATGTGGCGCTGCTGCTGCGCGGGGTCGCCCGGGACACGGTGCGCCGGGGGCACGTGGTCGCCGCGCCCGGCAGCGTCGTGCCCGCGCGGCGTTTCTCGGCGCAGGTGTACGTGCTGTCGGCGCGCGAGGGCGGGCGGACGACACCGGTCGCGACGGGATACCGGCCGCAGTTCTACATCCGGACCGCGGACGTGGTCGGGAACGTGGACCTCGGCGAGGTGGCCGTCGCCCGGCCCGGTGACACCGTCACGATGACGGTCGAGCTGGGGCGGGACGTGCCGCTGGAGACGGGACTCGGGTTCGCCGTCCGGGAGGGCGGCCGGACCGTGGGAGCGGGGACCGTGACGGCCGTCGGCTGAAGGCGGGGCCGGGGCCCGACCGGGGCCCCGGCCGCGCCGTGGTCCTCGTCCCCGGGCACAACGTGGTCCTCGTGCCCGGGCACAATGAGCGGGTGAACGAAGCCGTACCCGTCAGCCGCGTCACCGACCACGGCACCGCCAAGCTCATGCCGGACGTCGACCGGCGGCGGGCATGGCTGCTCACCGTCGACGGGGCGCCGCAGTCCTACGTGGACCTGGACGAGCCGACGCACCTGGAGTTCGAGTACACGCGCCGGCTCGGCCACGTCCTGGACACCGTCGCCGAACCGGGGCGGGCGCTGGACGTGGTGCACCTGGGCGGGGGAGCCCTCACCCTGCCCCGGTACCTGGCGGCGACCCGCCCCGGATCACGGCAGGACGTCGTGGAGGCCGACCGGGGGCTGCTGGACCTGGTCGCCGAGCACCTGCCGCTGCCGGACGGCGCCGGCGTCACCGCGCACGCCGCCGATGCCCGCGCCTGGCTGGAGGCGGCCCCGGCGGACTGTGCCGACGTCCTGGTCGCCGATGTCTTCGGGGGCTCCCGGGTGCCCGCGCACCTGACCTCCGTCGACTACGCCCGCGAGGCCGCACGGGTCCTGCGGGCCGACGGGGTGTACGTGGCCAACCTGGCCGACGGGGCGCCGTTCGCCTTCCTGCGGGGGCAACTGGCGGGCTTCGCCACGCTCTTCGAGGAGCTGGCGCTGATCGCCGAACCGGGCGTGCTGCGCGGGCGCCGGTTCGGCAACGCGGTCCTCGTCGCCGCGCACCGGCCGCTCGACACGGCGGCGCTGGCCCGGCGCACCGCCGCCGACGCCTTCCCGGCGAGGGTGGAGCACGGGCCCGCCCTGCGGGAGTGGACCGGCAACGCGCGGCCGGTGCGGGACGCGGACGCCGCGCCGTCGCCCGAGCCTCCCGCCGGGGCGTTCGGCATCGGCTGAGCGGCGCGCGCGGCGCCGCCCCGCCGGGTGCCTACTGGTCGGTCGGCGGTGCCTCGGTGAGGCGGACGGTGCTCAGGATCTTCTGGATCGTCGCCTCCGGGACCTCCTCGTCGACGCCCTTGGCGCCGTACAGGTTCCAGGTGACGTAGTCGCCCGCGCCGTTCTGGAACGCGAAGGTGATCGCCTTGCCCTCGGTGTCGCACTTCCCCTTCTGGGGCGTGCCCTGCGAGTAGGCCGTGATGACGCTGCCCTTGATGCCGGACGTCGTGGTGTAGGGCTTGGGCTTGCCGTACTTCACGCTCTTCTTGTCGGGCTGGGTGTAACCGCCGAAGATCCACCACGGCACGCGGGTCTCGGCCGCCATGTCCGTGTTCGTGGCGCCGCTCTCCCCGCGGGTGCCGGTGGTGGCGAGGGCGGTGGACTCCTTGCGGCCGTCCTTGTTCTCGTCGGTCGTGCACCACTCGGACTTCAGGTAGGCCGGGGCGGTGACGGTGGTGCGGTCGGTCTTGCCCTTCTCCTCCCACTCGAAGCCGACGCTGGTGTCGGTGGAGTCGATCTCCCAGTCGGCCGGCACGTCGAACATGGTGCCGAAGCGGGGGTTGGCGACGACCTTCCAGCCGTCGATGGTCGCCTTCACGTCGTCGCCGCCGCGCGGGTTGTCGTCGCCGGACGCGCTCGGCTCGGTGGACGGCTCCCCGGACTTGCTCGCGGACGCGCTCGCGGTCGGCTTCTTGTCCTTGCCGTCGTCGGCCTGGTCGTCCTTGTCACCGCCCAGCACGAGGAACCCGGTGACACCGGCGGCCACCACCACGGCGAGGGCCGCGACGATCGCGACCAGCTTGGTCCGGTTGCCGCCACCGCCACCGCCACCGCCCGTAGCCGGCTGCGGGGCGCCGGCGGGCTGCGGGGCACCCCACGGCTGCTGCCCGTACGGGCCGGGCTGCTGCTGGTAGCCGGGCTGCTGATACGGATTCGGCTGCTGGTACCCCGGCTGCTGGTACGGATTGTTCTGCGGGTTCTGCTCGCCCCCGGGCGGCTGCTGTCCTGGCCACATGAGCAGTCACCCTAATGCCGCCCAGGACACGATTCGGTCACCGGCCTTTGTCAGGGACGTACCGAAACCGGCGACGGGCGTGCCCGCCGTGGCCGTGGAGGCGGTACGGCGAAAGGGGCGGCCAGGCCTGGCCCTCGGATGCTACTCGTGGGTAACCTGCCGTCATGAGCGCAGATCAGATGTCGATCGGCGAGTTGCTCGCCGCCACGGTGCCGATGGTCCGGACCCTGAACCTCGAGTACCTGGAGACCACGCCGGAGAAGGCCGTGCTGGCCCTCCCGGACCAGAGCGAGTACCGCAACCACGTCGGCGGACCGCACGCCGGAGCCATGTTCACGCTGGGCGAGTCCGCCAGCGGCGCGATCGTGCTGGCGGCCTTCGGTGACCAGCTCTCCCGGGCGGTGCCGCTGCCGGTCACCGCCGAGATCGCCTTCAAGAAGATCGCTCTCGGTCCGGTCACCGCCACCGCGACGCTCGGCCGGCCCGCCGCCGAGGTGGTCGCCGAGCTGGACGCGGGCAGCCGCCCCGAGTTCCCGGTGAGCGTCGCCATCCAGCGCGAGGACGGCGCCGTGACGGGTGAGATGACCGTCATATGGACCCTGCGTCCCAACGGCTGACGTCCGTCGAACCGGCAGGCTTCCCGGGCCGCCTCGTTCGAGGGCGACCCGGGAAGCGGCGCGAGGCCCACCCGGAACGCATCAGGGACGCGCCCGGCTGGGCGGGGGGTCCCCCCGGCACTTCGGCGAGCGGGCCGTGCCCGGGCAGGGCCCGGCGGCCGGACCGGAACCTGCACCGGCCGCCGACCGAACGTCACGGCCCCTCGCCGGCCGCCTCACGCTCCCGCCGCGGCCTCGTGGACCTCGTGGTGCGCCTTCGCCAGCTCCGCGTACATCGTCCCGTTCAGGGTGACGCCCTGGCGCTCCTCCTCGGTCAGCTCCCGCCTCACCTTGGCCGGCACCCCCGCCACCAGCGAGCCCGGCGGCACCCGCATCCCCTGCGGGACCAGTGCCTGGGCCGCGACCAGGGAACCGGCGCCGATCACCGCGCCGTTGAGGACCGTGGCGCCCATGCCGATCAGGCAGTCGTCCTCGACGGTCGCGCCGTGCACCACGGCGTTGTGCCCGATGGAGACCCGCTCGCCGACGCTGACGGGGAAGCCCGGGTCCGCGTGGAGCGTGCAGTTGTCCTGGACGTTGCTGCTCGCGCCGACCGAGATCCGCTCGACGTCACCGCGCAGCACCGCGCCGTACCAGACGCTCGCTCCCGCGTGCAGCGTCACGTTCCCGACGACGGAGGCGGTCGGCGCCACGAAGGCCCCCGCGTCCACCGTGGGCTCCTTGCCGCCGATGCCCGTGATCAGCGCCTTCTGCGTCATCTTCGCCTCCTGCTCGGGTGATGTACGGCACCGTACGCCACCCGGTGGGGTGAAGATCACAGGCCCGGGGCGTCATGGCCGCACCCCGCGCGCACTACCGTGAGCGCGTGCCCCACCGCAAGAACACGTTCTCGTCCTGGCGGAGCCGGCTCGCGCAGCGGGCCGTCCACGCGGGCTGGGCCTGGGCGCAGCGCACCGGCTCCGTCACCGCCGCGTACCCGGGGCGCTTCCGCTTCGGCGCGCTGGGCACGGGCACCCGGCTGGCCTTCCCGCTCGGGACCGTCTTCGGCGAGCCCTGGATCCACGTCGGCGCTCACTGCATCATCGGCGAGCAGGTCACCCTGACCGCCGGACTCATGCCCGACCTGGACCTCGGCCCCGAGCCGATCCTGCGCATCGGCGACGGCGTCGTCCTCGGCCGCGGCAGCCACGTCATCGCGGACACCGCGGTCTCCATCGGCAGCGACTGCTACTTCGGCCCGTACGTCTACGTCACCTCCACCAACCACTCCTACGACGACCCGCACCAGCCCATCGGCAAGCAGTGGCCCCGCATGGACCCGGTGGAGATCGGCTCCGGCTGCTGGATCGGCACCGGCGCGGTGATCCTGCCCGGCGCCCGGGTCGGGCGGAACGTCGTCGTCGCCGCCGGTGCCGTGGTCCGGGGCGCCGTCCCCGACCACTCCGTGGTGGCGGGCGCACCCGCCCGCGTCGTACGGCGCTGGACCCCCGACGAGGGCTGGCAGCCGCCGCTGCGCACCCCGGCACCGGTGCCGATCCCCGACGGGGTGACGCCGGGACAGCTGCGGGCCCTGTCACGGCTGGACGACGAGGCGGTGGCCCGGCTCGCCGAGCTGGACGGCCGAACGGGCGACGGGGCGCCGGACAGGCTGGCGGAGCCCGCCGCCGAGAGCTGAGCGTCCGGACGCCGCCCTCCGTCGCCGTCGGCGGCCCGCAGTACAGTTCGGTGGACGGTCGGGTGCAGTCGACGGTGGTGCGACGGGCTGTGGCGCGTCATCCTGAGCAACGAACGACGCGGATGGACGGAACGTGGCGGACCTCGACCTGCTGACCCAGTCCCTGGCACGCAACGTCAAGCGCTGGCGCGCCGAGCGCGGCTTCACGCTGGACGCCCTCGCGGCCCGGGCCGGTGTCAGCCGCGGCATGCTCATCCAGATCGAGCAGGCCCGCACCAATCCCAGCCTCGGCACGGTGGTGAAGATCGGCGACGCCCTCGGCGTCAGCATCACCACCCTGCTCGACTGGGAGCAGGGCCCCACGGTCCGCGTCGTCCCCGCCGAGCAGTCGGTGCGGCTGTGGCACACCGACGCCGGCAGTTTCAGCCGGCTGCTCGCCGGTGTGGAGGCGCCGGGACCGCTCGAGATGTGGGAGTGGCGGCTGATGCCGGGGGAGAACAGCCCGTCCGACCCGCACCCCACCGGCACCGTCGAGATGGTGCACGTCACGGCCGGGGAGCTGACGCTGACGGTCGACGGGGTGGCCCATCGCGTCCCGGCGGGTGCCAGCGCCTCCTTCGAGTCCGACACCCCGCACACGTACGGCAACGAGGGCGACGCACCCATGGAGATGATCATGGCCGTCTCGGTGCCGCCCGTCCGTTGAGACGGCCGTTCACCACGCCGTCCGGCGTTGTTAGCGTGCCGCCATGCACGCACCCCTCGGAGACTTCGACAGCGCCACGCCCGCCCCGGAATGCGTCGACCGGCTGACCCGTCCGGTCGCCGACGCCGTACGCCACTGGCGCGGCGGCGTCCCCGCCGACCAGATCGTGTACGTCGACACCGACCCGGAGTGGGCCGACACCGCCACCTTCGTCGAGCACTACGGCCGGGAGCTGCTCGAACGGTCCGCCAACTGCGTGGTGGTCACCGGCAAGCGGGGCGGGGAGACGACGCTCGCCGCCTGCGTGGTCCTGTCCACCACCCGGGTCGACGTCAACGGCGTCGTACGCCGTCACCTCGGGGCGCGCAAGGCCTCGTTCGCCGCCATGGACACGGCGACCGGCGAGACCGGCATGGAGTACGGCGGCATCACCCCGGTCGGCCTGCCCGCCGGCTGGCCCGTGCTGGTCGACTCGGCCGTCGTCGACCTGCCGTACGTCCTCGTCGGCAGCGGACGCAGGCGCGGCAAACTGCTGGTCCCGGGCAAGGCCTTCGCGGAACTGCCGGGCGCCGTGGTCCTGGACGGGCTGGGCGTCGCCTGACCGCCGGCGCGGGTGGCCCTGAGCCATCGGAACCGGTGCTGCGGGCGGCCCTCGACCGGTGGTGAGCGCGGGTTCTCGACCGGTGGTACGGGTACCGAGGTACTGCTCGGCGAAGGCCGCCGCCGCGACCGGTGAGGTGAACAGGCGGCGCAGCCGGGCCCGCGCGGCGCCCGCCCGGTACGGGTCGCCCGACGCCGTGCCGTGGTACACCTCCGCCGGCGGCGGGCCCGGCCCGCGGGAACGGTGCCGACGGCCTCGTCCCGGCCGCCGAGGGGGCGGCCGGAAGGGGGGACGGGCGGCAGGACGCCGGCGGTCAGCCGAGCCGGGGGATCTCGATCGCCGGGCAGCGGTCCATCACCATCTCCAGACCCGCCGCCCGGGTCCGCTCGTACGCGGCCTCGTCGATCACGCCGAGCTGGAACCACACGGCGGCGGCGCCCTTGGCGACCGCCTCGTCGGCGACCGGCCCGGCCAGCTCGCTGTTGACGAAGACGTCGACGACGTCCACGTCGAAGGGGATGTCCGCCAGCGAGGCGTAACCCCGCTCGCCGTGCACCGTCTCGGCCTTGGGGTGCACGGGCACGACCCGCTTGCCGAATCGCTTCAGCACCTCGGCGACGCCGTACGCCGCGCGCTGCCGGTTCGACGACAGGCCCACCACGGCCCAGGTGTCGCCCAGCTCGGTGAGAATCTTCCGGACGGTTGCCTCGTCGCCGTACACCAGCGGCCTCCCAGCTCTCCGCGCGACGCGCGTGCCGCGTCCCGTGCCGGGGACAACGGACGACGGCGCGCCGGGATTCCCCGCACGGTGGTGCGGGCCCGGGAGAGCCGGGCGCGTGTTCCCGGTGCGCCACGCCACCGGCCCGCCTACGCTCACCCTCGTGCTGCGCATCATCGACGCCCGGACCGGAGAGCCCGCCCCCGCCGCCCCCGCCCGGCGGGGCCCGACCCGTGTCGAGGCGCACGCGCCGGGCCACGACACGACCGGGCTGCGCGTGCTGCTCGTCGCCGACCTGCTCATCCGCGCCCTGGAGCTCGACGGCACGCCCGCGTGGGCGCTGCTGACCGGGGCGGAGGACCGGACCCGGCTGCGCGCGCAGGCGGCGGTCCTCGGCATCCGGCCCTTCGAGGACGCCGCCGTCGGCTCCGGACCGGGCGCGGGACAGGCGGTGCGCGTGGTGCGCGAGGGCGGCGCCGCCGCGGACGGGACGACGGTCGCCGTCGCCCCCGCGGACCCGGCCGCACCGGACCTCGCCGACCCCGACGCCCTGCGCCTGGCCCTGCTCACGCGGCACCACCACGCGCGCGTGCGGCTCGACCCGGCCGCGCTGGGCGACGCCCGGGACACGCTCGCACGCTGGCGCCGGGCGGTCGCCCGCTGGGCGCGGCAGCCGTCCCGCCCCGTCCCCGGCGACGTGCGCGACGGGCTGCGGGCCGCCTGGGAGGCCGACCTGGACGCCCCCGGGGTGCTGGGCGTCCTGCACGGCGTGGAGACCGACCCGGGCCTCCCGGACGGCGCCCGGTTCGAGACCTACGCCTACGCCGACCGCTTCCTCGGCCTCCACCTCGCCCGGGACGTCGGAGCCCCGGACTGAGCCCGCGCCGACCGCGCCGAGGGGTGCGCGGCGGTAGCGCATAGGCTGGCCGGATGCAGGACGAGTACCGCACGGTCGCCCGCGCGGGTGTGCACGAGACCGAGATCAACCGCTCCCGCTTCCTGTGCGCCCTCGCCCCGGCGGCCACCGAGCAGGAGGCCCAGGAGTTCATCGCGGCCGTACGCAAGGAGCACGCGGACGCCACCCACAACTGCTGGGCGTACGTCATCGGCGCCGACGCCGCCGTCCAGAAGGCCAGCGACGACGGCGAGCCCGGCGGCACCGCCGGCGTCCCGATGCTCCAGATGCTGCTGCGCCGCGACATGCGGTACGTCGTCGCCGTGGTCACCCGCTACTACGGCGGCGTCAAGCTCGGCGCGGGCGGACTCATCCGCGCCTACGGCGGCGCGGTCGGCGAGGCCCTGGACGACCTCGGCACCCTCACCCGCCGCCGGTTCCGCCTGGCCACGGTGACCGTGGACCACCAGCGGGCCGGCAAGCTGCAGAACGACCTGCGCACGGCGGGGCACGCGGTGCGCGACGTGCGGTACGCCGAGGCCGTCACCCTGGAGATCGGCCTCCCGGAGGCCGACGTGGACGCCTTCCGGTCCTGGCTCGCGGACGCCACCGCCGGGTCGGCCGGGTTCGAACTCGGCGGCGAGGCGTACGGGGACGCCTGACCCGGCGGGCGGCCGCGGGCGTCAGGTCGGCGACGGCTCCGGGACGACGGTCTCCTCGCCGATGCGGGTGCCCGACTCGTAGATGGTCACGACGCCGTCGTGGATCTCGTACCGGTACACGCCGTTGCGGGCCTCGAAACCGGTGCTCGTCCTCTCGGCCTCCATGGCGATGCCGGGTTCACGTCCGTCGCTGAACTCGCCGTAGTAGTACAGGGTCCCGGACGCGGTGCGGCACAGGGTGATCTGCTTGTTCGACGTACGGAACGCCTTGACCAGTTCCGCGTCCCCGCCGCCGGGAAGCTCCGCCGCGATCCGGGCCGGGCAGGTGGCGGACGTACGGGTGACGTCCGGGCCGGACGAGTCGTCGCCCTGGTCGAAGAGGCCCTCGCAGCCGCGGCTCAGCAGGCCGAGCACGAACAGGATCGCGACGAACGCGAGGCAGCCGCTCCCGCACCCGCCCTGCTTCGCGGGCCGGGGCGGGGTGGCGCGCGGCCTGGGGCCCGGGGCGCGGACCGGTGCCGGGCGGGGCGGTGCGGCGGCCGGTGTGCGCGCGGGGGGCGGGTGCGGGCGATAGCCCGTGCCGGAGGACGGGAAGAACACCCCTTCCTCGCTCCGCGGCCGGGCGGTGCCCGACGGGGACCCGGGCCGAGGACGCGACGAGGCGGACGCCGTACGGGGCGCGGTGCGGCCGGTCGGGGCGGTCGGCGCCGATCGTCCGGGCGAGGGCTTCTTGGGCGGTGTCCTGCCGGGTGCCGCCTTCTTCCCGGGCGGCTCCTTCGCGGACGGCGACGGCTTCCGCGCGGTCTTCTTCGCCGTCGACCGCCAGCCGGTGCCGCACACGATGCAGGACAGGTCCGTGCGCGCGTTGTTCGTGTCGCACTTGGCGCACCGCCAGTCCGCGGGCGGGCGGCCCCCGCCCCCCGGGCGTTTGGCGGCGGGCCGGGCGGCGCCCCCGCCGGAGCCCGCCGCCTTCGCGGCCGGTTTCGGCGTCGGCTTCGCGGCGCCCTTCCCGGCGGTCCCGGCGGCCGGCGGCGTCTTGGCAGGCGCCGCTTCGCGCCGGGTGCCGCCGCAGGCCGCGCAGAACGCGTCCGCGGGGCCGTTGTACGTGTCGCAGTCCGCGCAACGCCAGTTGGCCGATCCCGCCACCCGCCGCGCCCTCCCTCTCCACTCGTCCCGTCCGGCCGGTTCCGGACCGTCAGCCGGCGTCTCCGGCGACGCGGGTCAGCACGGTCCGGAACAGTTCCTCCGTGGCCGGCCCCGCGGGTGCGGTGACCCACTCCGGCGCGTCCTGCGGCACCCGCTCCAGCGGATCCTCCTCGGGGCCCTCCTCGGGGAGGTCGGGCACGCCGAAGCGGCGGCGCAGCAGGTCGGTGTACTCCTCCGCCTCGCGCACCCGGTCCGGTGCCACGTCCACCCGGACCACGACGAGCCCGGGGGTCGGACCCTCCCCGACGGCGAACTGGAAGATCCACTGGCACCAGCCGTCCGAGCCCCGCGGGACCAGCCTGACGTGGGCGCAGCGGCGCACGTGCGTAGCGAAGTCGCAGAACCGGCCCCAGCGGAGGTACAGCCGCCCCGTGACCCCGTCGCACTCCAGCCGGAAGTCCGGCCAGTCGAGCCTCACAGGCTGTTCGCGATCGTCTCGATGATCTCGTCCATCTCGAACTCCTCCAGGCCCTCACCCGCCTTGGAGGCGAAGTGCAGGGTGAGGTCCCACTCCTCGGCGATCGGATCGGACCAGGGGGCCTGCTCGGGGGCGAACAGCACCAGCCGCTTCGCGGACTGCTCCATGACCGCCGTCTGGCTGCGGGCGTATCCCCACTGCTCGAACAGGTCGTCCAGGCTGCGCGGGATCTCAGCCGGATACGACGGTACGGAGGCGTGCGTGCCCAGCGGGTGGGCCGGGGCGTCGGTGAACATCACGATGACGTGGCGGCGGCGGTCCAGCCCCGTCTCCCACGGCGCGTTGATGGCCAGCGCGAGCGCCTCCAGACCGGACTCGGGAATGTCGCCGCCCCCGGAGGCGTCGATGGAGCGGACGAACTCCTCGAAGTCGCGGGCCTGTTCGGGCAGCCGCAGGAAGCCGGTCTGCTGGATGGCGTCCGAGGCGTCCTCGCCGAAGTCCCGGAAGGCGATCACCTTCAGCCGCAACTGGCTGATCGCCTTGCCCTTCTTGCCCATCACGTCGTTCAGCCGGTCGTGGAACTGCAGGGCGCTCGACTTCACGTTGTCGAGGACGGGGAACATGCTGCCCGTCGCGTCGACGCACAGCACGATGTCGACGGCGTACTGCAGATTCCCCTGGTACTGCTCGACGTTGCTCATACGGAGTTCTCCTGGTCGTTCGGGCGGTTCGGTCGCCGGGCGGTCAGCGGTCACGAGGGTCGGAGCGGGGGCGCCGGTGACCGAGGTTGATGCGGACGCGGGAGGGGCGTGCCGCGGGTGCTTCGGCCGACGGGGGCGGGGCCGGGGCCGGTGACGGCTCCGGGGTGGTGGGCGGCGCGGTGGACCCTTCCTCGGCCGGCGCCGGCCGGGACGCGCCCGCCGGGCCCGGGGTGCGCGGACGGGGCGTCAGGTTGGCCTTGATACGGCTGGTGCGCGGCCCGGGCCCGGCGGGCTTCACGGCACCCGGCTCGGGTCCCGTACCGGGGACCGCCGGCTTCCTCGGCCCGCTGGTGCCCGGGCGCCGCGGCTGGAGGGCGCACACCTTCGGGTCGGCGAGCGCCTTCAGGAACGCCGCCATCCGGGGGCGGGCGCCCGGGGCTCGGGCCGTCATGGCGCGCAGCAGCCCCAGCATCGCGTCCGACAACCGGGCGTCCAGGTCCAGGTGCTCACCCGCGTTGACGGCGTCGGCGGGGGAGCCGTACCGCCCGTCGTGGTGCGGCAGTTCACCCGTGAGGTACAGGTGGGTCATCAGGCCGAGGGCGAAGACGTCCGCCGCGCAGGTCAGGTGCTCCGGTCCCACCGACTCCTCGCGCCGCATGTAGCGGCGCCACTCCGGCGCCCCGTACACCGAGTCGCCCGCGATGTCGTCCGGCTCCGGCGGGCTTCCGGAGACGTAGGAGTCGTCGAAGTCGATCAGCTTCGCCGTGTGGAAGGCGGCGCCGTCCCGCTTCTGCACCAGCACGTTGAGCGGCTTGAGGTCGCCGTGCACGACGTCGATGTCGTGCAGTTGCTTGAGGCTCATGCCGAGCGTCTTGAGCAGCACCATCTTCTGCCGGGGCTCCAGCGTCTGCGGCTTCTCCAGGCTGGAGGTGTCGATCCGCTCGGTGACCTTGTAGTAGGTGCTGCCCTCGTGGAAGAAGTCGGTGGCCAGCACCAGGTTGCCGCCGCCGCGCGCGTCCGGGCGCAGCCGCTTCATGATCGTGCGGTGCCGGTCCTCGAACTCGCGGGCCACCTGCCGGCGGATCCGCACGCTCGGCGAGTCGGCCGCGTCGTCCCGGGGCCGCTTGGGCTCCAGGAACCGCTTGACGAAGTACTGGTGGCCGTCCTTCTCGGCGAACGCCCATATGCACTTGCCGCCGTTGGCGTTCGTGGGCTCGCTGGTGATGCGGTAGCCCCCGATGACATCGCCCTGCTTCATGCGCGCTCCTCGGGTGCCGGGGGCAGGTGGGTCTCGTAGCCGGGGCGGTAGGTGTGCCAGGTGCTGTCCTGCCAGGCACGGACCCTCGCCGGCAGCTCGGCGGGGTCCTCGGGCGCGGCCGGTCCGGTCCCGGTCCCTCCCGACGCGCCGGACGGGCCGTCCAGGCCCTGCGGCCGGCCGCGTACATACCGGTCGGTGACCTCCTCCAGGCGGTGCGCGAACCGTGCCCGCAGGTCCTCGAAGCCGTGGTAGCCGAGCGCCACGACGGCGAGCGAGGCGTCGTCCGCGGTGTAGCCCTGCACCTCCCGGCGTACCCGGTCGGCCCACTCGTCACCGGTGTGCGCCTCGCGCATGGTGCGCAGCAGCAGCGACTCGAAGTCCGCCGGGGTGTGCACGTAACCGAAGAACCCGTCGGTCGCGGCCACCAGAACACAGGGCAGCGGATAGGTCAGCCGGCGGCTGTCCACCGTGAACTCCCGGTCCGCGCAGACCAGGTTGGTCATCGGCGGATCGGTCCGCAGCAGTTCCAGGGCGTCGGCCTCCCGGGTGTGGTCGCGGGTGAGGACCTGCAGTCCGGCCGCGGGAGTGAGCACGTACGCGCGCGAGTCGCCCGCCCACAGCGGCCGCAGTTCCAGTTCCGGTACGTCACGGGCGCGCGTCAGGCGGTAGTGCAGCGCCGCGAGGGTCGTGGGCAGCAGACGGCGCATGGTGCCGCTGATCTTGCTGCGGCGCTGGGGAGCGTGGTCCAGGAAGTACTGGAGGTACTCGCACAGCCGCTCCGGCGCGGTCGTCTCGGTGTCCTCGGCCACGGCGCGGAACCAGACGTCCGTGGCCAGCCGCGCCACCCGGGAGCCGACCCAGGCGCCGGTGCGGGAGTCCCCGTCGGGGGCCTGCCACGCCGGTGCCGCCCCGGAGCCGCCGGATCCGTCGAAGACCGCCAGCAGCCCTTGGTGGCTGGACCGGTGGTGGGCGATGAACGGCTCCGCGTCCTCGCCGCGGCCCGGTACCCGCTCGGTCCACACGGACATGGCCAGCAGCCCTGTCCGGTCGTCGTCCTCGCACCAGATCCGCTGGGGCACCTGCCGGGTTCCCGGCCCGCCCTCCGGCCCGGGCCCGGGGGGCTCCGGCGGCGCGGCACGTCCGGGGTCCGCGGACGCCGGGGCGAGGGGCCCGGGGGAGGGGACCGCCCGCAGCGGCGGCTGGGGCGCCGGGTACCTGGAGGGCGCGCCCGTCGGGACCGGGCGCTCGGGGTCGGTCATCGTGGCTCTCCCTTGTGCGTGCCGCTGTCCGTGCCGGTGCCGGACCCGCCGGGGCGGGGGCGCTTGGCGGTCCCACGGACGCGGCTGCGCCGGGGGGCGGGGGCGTCGCCGCGGCCGGGATCCGCACGGCCACGGTCGACACCGCCGGGGTCCGGGCGGCCCGGGTCCGGGCGGCCGCCGTCCGCACGGCCGCCGTACCCAGGGCCGCCGTCCCCGGGGCCGCCGTCCCCATGGACACCGTCGGTGCGGCCGGCTCCGGTGCGGTCCTCGGCGCCGCCGTCTCCACGACGGTCCCGCGACCGGTCCCACGGCCTGTCCCGCGGGTCCCACGACCTGTCCCGCGAGCGGTCGTCCGACGGTCCGCCGAACGCGTCCGGCAGCGGCTCGTCCTCCGGCGGCGCGGCCCCGCGGGCGGCACTCCCGGGCGGCCGGCCGGCCGTGCCGGTCAGGCGGGTGCGAGCGGTCCCCGTGCCCCTGCCCTCGGGGCGGGAGCCACCGCGGTCGTAAGGATCCTCGGGGCGGTAGCCACCGCGGTCGTGGTCGCTGTCGTAGCGGTCGCGGACCACCTCGCCCCTGAGCGGCCCGTGCTCCCGGTCGCGCCCGGCCGGGTCCTCGCCGGCGCTCTCGCCGGGGCCGGGCTCCAGGGCACGGGCGAGACTGCCCCGCAGCCGCCCGCGCCGGGTCGCGGTCTCGAACAGGCCGTCGCCGTCCCGCAGGACCTCGTCGAGGACGGCACGTTCCAGTTCCGCCTGCTCGAACGGCTCGCGGCCGGCGTCGCCGCGTTCCAGGACCATGCGCATGACCTCGCGCCGGACCTCCCGCTTCTCCGCCTCGCCCTTCTCGATCCAGGCGAGGGCGGCGCGCGCCCCCTCCTTCTCCATGATCTCGGCGATCAGGCCGTCGACACCCTCCTCACGGATCATGTCCAGATGCCGCCGGCGACGCATGCCGTCCAGCCGGGTCTCGCGCACGACGTCGCGGTACTCCCGTCCGGCGGTCGCGATCTCGTCCTCGTCGACGAGGAGTTCGATCTGGATGTTGCGCAGCCGCACCGCGTCGTCGCCGCCGAATCCGGCCAGGGAGGCGTTCAGCGCCATCTCCGCCTCGTGGAACTCGGCGATGTCGTAGTCCCGGGCCACCGTGCGCAGCGCCTTGCGCAGATAGCCGTACAGGGCGCCGCTCATGTCGCGGATGCCGCGCGCGACCACCTCGGCCGGGCCGGCGACCCGGCACACGAGGTCCACCCGGCTGCGGAAGGAGAACGTGGGGTCCCGGCTGAGCAGCGGGATGTCCAGGACGAGCCGGTGCTCGGTCATGTCGACCGTGAACACGGTGCTGTACGTCCCGAACCGCGACGAGGGGATCTCCTCCCCGCTGCGGATCGTCAGCGACGGGCCGCTGTCCCGGACGAGGACCAGGGCCCGGCCGGGAGCCGGCGGCCGCAGCGGGTTGATCAGCCGCCACTTGGGCAGGTCCTCGCAGCCCAGGATCGGATCGTAGGTCTGCTCCTCCATGTCTCCCCCTCTCTGTGCGGTGCTGTGGTGGGTCTGTCGGTGCGCGTGCGGCGGTTCACCGGGAGCGGTCGAGCGTGCGCAGCAGGCGGGCGGCGTTGGCCGACGGGTTCTCGCGGGCACCGGCCCACTTCTCCAGCCACCACGTCAGCCGCTCCCGGTGCCGTCCGGGCCGGCGGGCGACGGAGGCCAGGAGTCCGCCGATGGCGTCCAGGGCGCCGGGGCAGGCGTCGGCGTAGTCGTCGATCCAGTCGCGCAGGGCGTCCAACGCGGCGTCCTGCACCGGCTTGCGGGCCAGGGCGCGCGCCCACAGCTCCGCGAGCCGCTCGCGGTGCCGGGGCAGTTCGGTCAGCAGGACGGGGACGCCGGGCACCCGGGTGCGGTCGGCGTCGGGCCCGGCCGCGTCGAGGACCGGTTCCTCGTAGGGCAGCGACACCGCGAACACGAACGCGGACAGTGACTTGACGACCATGGGCGACAGGTCCTGCGGCTCCGACCACTCCAGATAGGCGTCCAGCAGGGCCCCCGTCTGCCCCTGGTGGACGAGATGGACCCCGCCCCACGCCACCGAGGGCAGGGTGCCCCAGTCGTCCTCCCGGTCCAGCGCGTCGCGCAGTACGACCACGGCCCGCTCGGGCGCCGTGCGGCCCAGCAACCCGCCCACGGCGTTGGCCGCCGTGCCGGCCAGGCGCCGCTGGTAGGCGGAGGCGTCACCCCGCGCCCAGCGGTGCAGCAGCTCCCACACCGCCTCGGCGGTCTCCGGCCGGCTGCCCGCCACGCCCAGCGCGGTGGCGGCGGCCTGGCGCAGCGGCCAGGACTTGCTGCCCGCCCAGGTGGTCAGGAAGCGGTGCACGGCGTAGTGCGGGTCGGCGAGGGCCAGGACGCCGGCCGCGACGGCGGCCCGGGCGCGCACCTCCAGATCGGTGTGGTCCAGCAGTCGGCGCAGCCACTGGAGGACGGCGTCGCGGCGCCCGTCGAGCGCGTTCCAGGCGTAGGCGAGGATGGTCTGGGCCAGCAGCGCGTTGCGGAAGCGGACCCGTGGGGGACCGGCCGCGAGCCGGCTCTCCTCGGGCAGGTCGAGTCGGATCCACTGCTGTTCGTGTCCGAGCCGGTCGGCGAACCGCAGATCGGGCGGGGCGGTCTCGGGCTCGGTCAGGGCCGCGCGCAGGTGCACGGCGGCGTCCGCGACCGTGAGGTAACCGCACTCCTCCAGGACGGCCGCGGCCAGCGCGAAGGCGACCGCCTCCGGTGCGCGGTAGCGGTGGAACCAGGCGCGCACCTGCTCACTGGGGTCGCGCAGCCGGGCCACCGCCGCGCTCACGTCGCCGTCCGCGCGGATCACGGAGGCCAGCCGGGCGGCGTTGCGTGCCGCGGGCTGCTCGCGCAGGGCCGTCACCGCGCCGGTGCGCTCCAGCAGGGCGTGCAGTTCGGCGCGGGCGTCCGGGGCGCCGCCGTGACCGAGGACCCGCCGTTCGACGAGCGCCAGGGGGTCGACGGGAGCGACGGGGTGCCGGGCCACCTGGTCGCCGCCGGGGCCGGCCGCCAGCACCTCCAGGTCGTGTCCGCCGGTGAGCACCAGGAGGCAGCCGGCGGAGCGCAGCGCGGCGACCACCGCCGCCCACTGACCCGCGCCGCCCGAGGTGCCGAAGGCGGCGGTGAAGTCGCGCAGTCCGTCCGGCCCGTCGTCGAGGACCGCGAGGTAGCCCGCGTCCTTCACCGGTGGTTCCCAGCCCGCCCGCAGCACGGCCGACGGCGTCAGCAGCCGCTGGCAGCCTCCCGCACCGCCGTCCTCCATGACGTGGGCCTCGGCGAGGAGGTTCACGGCGGTCGCCTCGCGTCCGCTGCCGGGCGGGCCGGTCAGCACCAGCACCCGCCGCTCGCGCAGCGCGTCCACGGCCTCCTCGTATCCCTCGGGTGGCAGGAAGAGGTCGGTGTGGTCGGTGAGTTCGGCCGGGTCCAGGGGCGACGCCGGTGCTCCGGCCGGTCCGCTCGCGCCGGTTCGGGTGCCCGCGGTGTGGAAGCCGCCGCCGAAGCTGACGCTGTCGTTGAACAGCGCGAGGGTGCCGATGCGGGTGCCGGAGGCGTCGGCGTTCAGTCTCCGGGCGATCTCGTCGGCGATGGCCCCGGCGCGCAGCGCCTCGTGGCGTCCGGCGTCGTCGCGTCCGCTGCCGTCGACGAGGGAGCGCAGCGCGTCCTGCTCGCTGACCGGCCCGTCGTGCTGCTCGGCGTCGACGCGCGGTTCGGCGCCGGCCGCCTCGTCGCCCTTCCGGCCGCCCTCCGGCGACTCCTTCTCGTCGTCCGGCTCGCGCCGGGCGTCCGGCACGCGCCGGGGAGCCTCTCCGCGTCCGGGCGTGTCCCGGCCGCCCGGGACCTCCCGGGCCGTCTCCCCGGCGGAGGTGTCCTCACTCATGGTGCTCTTCGGCCTTCACGTCGATGGCGGGATGCGGGCACGTACCGGCGGGCACGCGGGAACCCGGGCGGGAACGGGGCGGCCGTACGGCACAGGAGCCGACGCCGGCCCCGCGAGACCGAGCCGGTCCTAGGACGTGGTCCAGTCCCCTTGCACCTCGACCTTGCCGTTGAACACCTGGGCGTTCTTG
Source organism: Streptomyces sp. BK79 (assembly GCF_044142145.1). Lineage (NCBI taxonomy): Bacteria > Bacillati > Actinomycetota > Actinomycetes > Kitasatosporales > Streptomycetaceae > Streptomyces > Streptomyces sp. BK79. The sequence continues at coordinate 225,389 of NZ_JBHVOC010000007.1, read as the reverse complement.
ATCAGCGCCGCGCTGATCTGCGCCCCGTCGCGGCCCTGCGCGGCGACGGCCTCGTCGACCAGCCGCCGGATCTCGGTCTCGAACCCCGAGTCGAGCAGCATGTGAGCGGCGAGCCGCCGTTCCAGCCGCTGCTGGGCGTCCTCGTCGTCGGGCGTCCGCGCCACCTGGTCCAGGGCACTCTCGGCGTCCGCGTCGCCGCGGAACCGTGCCCGGATCCGCTCGACGAGCCGTGCGCCGCCGCTCCAGCCCGAGCGGCCGGCCTCCTGGCCCGCCGACTCCAGCGCTCCCTTGGCCACGAGTGCCACACCTGCCGCCGCGACGGCCGTCACCGGATCCATCTTCGTCCCCCGTGCTTCAGCTGAAACAGAGAGCCAATCTAGGAGGGGAGGCGGACGCTGCGCAGTGCTTCTTTTCGCAATGACTGAAATTCGCTCAACCTGTGCAAGTCCCGGCTGGTCACACGTCCGGTCGTGATCCAGATCCGCGTCGCGATACGCGCGAAAAGGGTCTAACGGCGCAAAGCGGGCGGCGGAACGGCTGATTACGGGAGTAACCACCCGGGCTGTCGGACCCTGCCGTTAGTCTCGGGGATCATGCGACTGCTGCACACTTCCGACTGGCATCTCGGCCGGGCGTTCCACCGGGTGAACATGCTCGGTGCCCAGGCCGGATTCATCGGTCACCTCGTCGAGACCGTGCGCGAGCGCGGTGTCGACGCCGTGGTCGTGTCGGGAGACGTGTACGACCGGGCGGTGCCCCCGCTCGCCGCCGTCGAGCTGTTCGACGACGCCCTGCACCGCCTCGCCGCCCTCGGCGTGCCCACGGTGATGATCTCCGGGAACCACGACTCCGCCCGGCGCCTCGGGGTGGGCGCCGGGCTCATCGACCGGGCCGGCATCCACCTGCGCACCGACCCGGCGGGATGCGGGACCCCCGTGGTGCTGGAGGACGCGCACGGGGAGGTGGCCTTCTACGGGCTGCCCTATCTCGAACCGGCGCTCGTGAGGGCCGAGTTCGGGATCGACAAGGCCGGCCACGAGGCCGTGCTCGCCGCCGCGATGGACCGGGTCCGCGCCGACCTCGCCACGCGCGCGCGGGGCACCCGATCCGTCGTCCTCGCGCACGCCTTCGTCACCGGCGGCGAGCAGAGCGACAGCGAGCGGGACATCACCGTCGGCGGGGTCGCCGCCGTCCCCTCCGGTGTCTTCGACGGCGTCGACTACGTGGCGCTCGGGCACCTGCACGGCTGCCAGACCCTCACCGAGCGCGTCCGCTACTCCGGCTCGCCGCTGCCCTACTCCTTCTCCGAGGCCGCGCACCGCAAGAGCGTGTGGCTCGTCGACCTGGACGCCGACGGCTCGGTCACCGCCGAGCGCGTCGACTGCCCGGTGCCCCGCCCGCTCGCCCGGCTGCGCGGCACCCTGGAGGAACTGCTCGCCGACCCGGAGCTGACCCGGCACGAGGAGGCGTGGGTCGAGGCGACCCTCACCGACCCGGTCCGCCCGGCCGACCCCATGGCCCGGCTCGCCGAGCGCTTCCCGCACACCCTGAGCCTCGTCTTCGACCCCGAGCGGGCCCCGGACGACCCGGCCGTGTCCTACGCCCGGCGTCTGGCAGGCCGCAGCGACCAGCAGATCGCCGAGGACTTCGTGCGGCACGTGCGCGGCGCCGGCCCCGACGACCGCGAGCAGACCGTGCTGCGGGACGCCTTCGACGCCGTGCGCGCGGACGAGGCCGTCCAGGAGGTGGCCCGGTGAGGCTGCACCGGCTGGACATCACCGCCTTCGGTCCCTTCGGCGCAGCGCAGAGCGTCGACTTCGACGACCTGTCCGCCGCCGGGCTCTTCCTGCTGCACGGACCGACCGGCGCCGGCAAGACCTCCGTCCTGGACGCCGTGTGCTACGCGCTGTACGGCTCGGTCCCGGGCGCCCGGCAGAGCGGCCAGGGCATGACCCTGCGCAGCGACCACGCCGCCGCCGGCACGCGCACCGAGGTGCGCCTCGACCTCACCGTGGCCGGACGGCGGCTGGAGGTCACCCGGCAGCCGCCCTGGGAGCGGCCGAAGCTGCGGGGCAGGGGGACCACCGTCGACAAGGCCCAGACCTGGCTGCGCGAGTACGACGCGGGCGCCGGGACCTGGAAGGACCTCAGCCGCTCCCACCAGGAGATCGGCGAGGAGATCACGCAGCTCCTCGGCATGAGCCGCGAGCAGTTCTGCCAGGTCGTGCTGCTGCCCCAGGGAGACTTCGCACGTTTCCTGCGCGCCGACGCCGAGGCGCGCGGCAAGCTCCTCGGGCGGCTCTTCGACACCCGGCGCTTCGCCGAGGTCGAGAAACGCCTCACCGAGCGGCGCCGCGCCACCGAGGCGCGGGTACGCGAGGGGGACGCCGCGCTGCTGGCCGACGCCCACCGGATGCAGCAGGCCGCCGGCGACACCATGGACCTGCCGGAACTGGCACCGGGCGAGCCGGGCCTGGCCGAGGCCGTCCTCACCGCCGCCGCCGTCGCCCGCTCCACCGCCCGGGAGCTGCTGGCCGTCGCCGACTGCCGGCTCACGGCCGCCGAGTCCGCCCAGGCAGCCGCCGAGCGCGCCCTGGCCGACGTACGGGAACGGGACCGGTTGCAGCGGCGGTACGCCGAGGCGCGGGAGCGTGCCGCGCGGCTGGCGGAGCGGGCCGACGCCCACCGCGCGGCACAGGAGCGCATGGAGCGGGCCCGCAAGGCCGAAGCGGTCACCCCCGCACTGGAGTTGCGGGACGCCGCCGACACCGACCACCGGCGGGCGACGACCGCCGAGGCACACGCGCGTGCCGCGCTGCCCCAGACCCTCGCGGACGCCGGGGCCGCCTCACTCGCCGCCGCCGCGCGCCGCGCCGCCGAGGAACTGGGCGGCCTGGAGTCGGCCCGCCGGGCCGAACGGCGCCTGGCCGAGCTGGTCGAGGAGCGCGCGCGCCTGGACCGCCAGGAACACGCCGACGAGGACGTCCTGCACGAGGCGGAGACCTGGCTCGCCGACTGGGAGACGACCCGCACCGCACTGCGGGCCGGCGTCGAGACCGCGCAGGAGGCCGCGACCCGCGCCGAGCAGCTCGCCGTACAGCGGGACCCGGCGCGGCGGCGGCTGGCCGCGGCCCGGCAGCGGGACCGGTCCGCCGTGGACGTGGAAGAGGCCCGGCGGCACGCCCTCGACGCGGCCGAGCACGCCGCCGGGGCCCGCACCCACTGGCTCGACCTCAAGGAGCAGCGGCTGAGCGGCATCGCCGCCGAACTCGCCGCCCACCTCACCGACGGCGAACCCTGCGCGGTGTGCGGCGCGACCGAGCATCCCGCCCCCGCCCGCAAGGTCGCCGGGCACGTCGACCGCGAGGCGGAGGAACGCGCCCTCGCCGCCTACCAGGACGCCGACGAGCGGCGCGCCGCGGCCGAACGACGCCTGGGCGCCGTACGGGAGACGCTGGCCGCCGCCACGGCGGAGGCGGGGGACGCCCCCACCGCCCGGCTGGCCGAGGAGGCCGAGGAACTGGAGCGGCGGTACGCGCGGGCCCGGGCGGACGCCTCCGCACTGCACGCCGCGCAGGAGCGGCTGCGCCTGGCGGAGCAGGAACGCGAGCAGCGCGTCGCCGCCCGGCAGCAGGCCGCCGTCCGGGCCGCCTCCCGGGTCGCCGGCCGTGAGCGGCTGGAGAGCGAACGGGCCGCGCTGGAGGAGGAGCTGACCCGTGCGCGCGGCACCGCCGACACCGTGACGGCGCGGGCCCGGCAACTGGAACGCCGGGCGGCGCTGCTGACGGAGGCGGCCGAGACCGCGCGGCTCGCCGAGGACACCGCCCAGCGGCTCAAGGACGCCGACGCCCGACTCGCCGACGCCGCCTTCCGCGCCGGCTTCGACACCCCGCGGGAGGCCGCCGCCGCGCTGCTCGACGACGACGCCCACCGGGACCTGCAACGACGGCTCGACGCCTGGGAGACGGAGGAGGCCGCCGTCCGCGCGGTGCTCGCCGAGGCCGACACCGCCGACGCGGCCCGGCGCCCGCCCGCCGACCTCGCCGCGGCGGAACGCACGGCCGCCGACGCGGGCCGGCGGCTGCGTGAGGCATCCTCGGCACGCGACGCCGCCGCCCGGCGCTGCGCCGAGCTGGACGGGCTGTCCGCGCGCGCCACCACCTCCGTGCGCCGGCTGGCCCCGGTGCGTGAGGAGCACGACCGCGTCGCCCGCCTCGCCACCCTCGCCGCGGGCACCTCCGCCGACAACGAACGCCGGATGCGCCTGGAGTCGTACGTGCTGGCGGCCCGCCTGGAACAGGTCGCCGCCGCCGCGACCGCGCGGCTGCGGCGCATGTCGTCGGGCCGCTACACCCTCGTCCACTCCGACGACCGGACCGGGCGCGGACGCAGCGGCCTCGGCCTGCACGTCGTCGACGCCTGGACCGGCCGGGAGCGGGACACGGCCACGCTGTCCGGAGGCGAGACGTTCTTCGCCTCGCTGGCCCTCGCGCTCGGTCTCGCCGACGTCGTCACGGACGAGGCCGGCGGTGTCCGCCTGGACACCCTCTTCATCGACGAGGGCTTCGGCAGCCTCGACGACCAGACCCTCGACGAAGTGCTCGACGTCCTCGACTCCCTGCGCGAGAGGGACCGCAGCGTCGGCATCGTCAGCCATGTCCCCGACCTGCGGCGGCGGATCCACGCCCAACTGGAGGTCGTCAAGGGGCGGACGGGGTCGGTACTGCGGCAGCGGGGCGCCGGCTGAGCGTTGCCGGCCGAACGGTATCGGCCGAGCGGTCCCGGCGGGCCTCAGCGGCCCAGGGGCCGGCGGGGGAGCGGCGAGGAGTAGACGACGCTGGTGGTGACCGACCCCAGGGCGCTGATCCGCCCCGAGACCTGTTCCAGGTGCCGCATGGAACGGGCCGCGACCTTGATGACGAAGCAGTCGTCGCCCGTGACGTGGTGCGCCTCCAGGATCTCGGGAGTCACCGCCACCAGGTCGTGGAACGGCTTGTAGTTGGCGACCGGGTAGCGCAGCCGCACGAAGGCCAGGATCGGCATCCCCAGCCGCTCCGGGTCGACGACCGCCGCGTACCCCTGGATGATCCCGGCCTCCTCCAGCCGCCGCACGCGCTCGGTCACCGCGCTCGCGGACATCGAGACGGTACGCGCCAGGTCGGCGAAGCTCGCCCGCCCGTTGCGCTGGAGGGCGTCGAGGATGAGCCAGTCGGTGGCGTCCGGGGAATACGCGGTCATCCAGGATGGATAGCAGGGAAATCCCGGCAGAACAAATCCGGTGCCGGGGAAGGCCCCTTCTGGGGACGGGCTCGCGACCGTAGATTTCTGCCAGAAGATCCCTTCGGGGTCCCTGAGAGGAAAGGCCCGGCCATGACCGCCGTCACGACCACGAACCCCGTCCTGCGCGTCGCCCCCGCGCCGCCCGCCGAGGCCGCCGCGTACTTCCGCGCGAGCCTCGCCTTCCACACCGACGTGTCCGACGTCGCCGCCGCGCTCGCGGGCGGCGGCGACCCGGGGTTCGTCCTCGTGGACATCCGCTCCACCGCCTCCTGGGACCAGGGCCACGTCCCCGGCGCCGTCCACCTGCCCACCGACCTCGTCCCCGAGCAGGCGCGCCGGTTCCTCGACCCGGCGGTGCCGGTCGTGACGTACTGCTGGGGCCCCGCCTGCAACGGCGCCACGCGCGCCGCCCTCGCCCTCGCCGAACTCGGCTACCGGGTCAAGGAGATGCTCGGCGGCTTCGAGTACTGGGCTCGGGAGGGCTTCGCGTACGAGACGGCGGACGGCACCGAGCATCCCGCGGCCGACCCCCTGACCGTCCCCGTGGACGCGGCCGACTGCGGCTGCTGAACCGCGTGCAGGTGCCGGCCGGCGTGCCCGCCGCGCTCGACACCGCCGAGTGGGAGCCCGAGGTGTCCTGGCGCGTGCCCGGCCCCGTGCTCCGGCCGAGGTCCGCCCCGGGCCGGAGACCTGGCTGGACTTCGTACGACTGCGGCGGCTCGCGGTCCGGTGGCCGGCCCGGAGGGTCCCGTGGTGGCGGAGTGATATCCGAGTGCGGCGTGGCGGCCGGGCGGCCATCATGGGTGCCCATGCCACGACTTCCGCACCCCGCACCCGAGGAACTGCGCCGCGACCCCCTGCCCCTGCGCGGGCGGACGGCCCTCGTCACCGGCGCCAGCCGGCGCGGCGGCATCGGCCACGCGGTGGCCCGGCGGCTCGCCGCGTACGGGGCGAGCGTCTACCTGCACCATCACGTCCCGCACGACGCCGCGATGCCCTGGGGCGCCGACCGGACCGAGGACGTGGTCGCCTCCGTGCGCTCGGCGCTCGGCGACCCGGAGGCCACCGTGCTCGCGGGTCCCGGCGACCTCGGGGATCCTGCCGCCCCCGGCGAGCTGATCGCCACCGCCGCCGAAGCGCTCGGCGGGCGGCTGGACATCCTCGTCGCCAACCACGCCCTCAGCGGCGGCGACGGCACCCTCGACACGATCGACGCCGCCATGCTCGACGCGCACTGGCGGGTCGACACCCGCTCGGTCCTGCTGCTCGTCCAGGCGTACGCCCGGCTGCGCGCCGCGCTGCCGCCCCGCACGCCCGGCGGACGCGTCGTGATGATGACCTCCGGGCAGGACATCGCCGGCGGCATGCCCGGCGAGATCGCGTACGCGCTGCAGAAGGGCGCGCTCGCCTCCATCACACGCTCCCTGTCGACGGCCCTCGCCGAGCACGCGGTCACCGTGAACGCCGTCAACCCCGGGCCCGTGGACACCGACTACATGACCGGCGCCGACTACGACGCCGTCGCCGCGCTCTTCCCCGCCGGACGGTGGGGCATGCCCGACGACCCGGCCCGCCTCGTCGCGTGGCTGGCCACGGACGAGGCGGAGTGGATCACCGGCCAGGTCGTCGACTCGGAGGGCGGGTTCAGGCGGTGACCCCGCCTCAGAGCCGGGACAGCTCGTCCACCAGGTCGTCCAGGCCCAGCGAGCCCTGGGAGAGGGCCGCCATGTGCCAGGCCTTGGCGTCGAAGGCGTCACCGTGCCGCCTGCGGGCGTTCTCCCGGCCCAGCAGCCACGCCCGCTCACCGAGCTTGTAGCCGATCGCCTGGCCCGGGATGGTGAGGTACCGGGTCAGCTCGCTCTCCACGAAGTCCGCCGGACGGCTGCTGTGCGCGCCGAAGAACTCCTGCGCCAGTTCGGGCGTCCAGCGCTCGCCCGGGTGGAACGGCGAGTCCGCCGGGATCTCCAGCTCCAGGTGCATGCCGATGTCCACGATGACCCGGGCGGCCCGCATCATCTGCGCGTCCAGGTAGCCGAGCCGCTCCTCCGCGTCGGTGAGGAAGCCCAGCTCGTCCATCAGCCGCTCCGCGTACAGCGCCCAGCCCTCGGCGTTGGCGCTGACCATGCCGACCGACGCCTGGTAGCGCGAGAGGTCCTCGGCGACGTGCGCCCACTGGGCGAGCTGGAGGTGATGGCCCGGGACGCCCTCGTGGTACCAGGTCGACACCAGGTCGTAGACCGGGAAGCGGGTCAGGCCCATCGTCGGAAGCCAGGTGCGGCCGGGGCGGGAGAAGTCCTCCGACGGGGGCGTGTAGTAGGGGGCCGCCGCGCTGCCGGGCGGAGCGATCCGCGACTCCACCTTCCGCACCCGCTCGGCGAGTTCGAAGTGCGTGCCGTCCAGCGCCTCGATCGCCCGGTCCATCAGGCCCTGGAGCCAGTCGCGGACCTCGTCCACGCCCTCGATGTGCTTGCCGTGCTCGTCCAGGTGCGCCAGCGCCACCCACGGCGTCTCGGCGCCCGGCAGGATCTTCTCCGCCTCCTGCCGCATCTCGGCGAGCAGGCGGTGGTACTCGGCCCAGCCGTACGCGTACGCCTCGTCCAGGTCCAGGTCCGTGCCGTTGTAGTAACGGGACCAGCGGGCGTAGCGCTCGCGGCCCACCGTGTCCGGGGCGCCCTCGATCGCCGGCGCGTACACGTCGCGCATCCAGTCCCGCAGCTCCACCACGGCGGCACTCGCGCCCCGGGCCGCCTCGTCCAGCTCCGCGCGCAGCGCGTCGGGGCCGGCGGACGCGAAGTCCTCGAACCAGCCGCGGCCCTCACCCGTGTCCGCCCACTCGCCGAGCTGCTCGACGAAGGTGGCGGTCGGGCGCGGCGACGCGTACAGCTTGCGCTCCAGGCCGAGCGCCAGGGACTCGCGGTAGCCCGCGAGCGCCGCCGGCACCGCGCGCAGCCGCTCGGCGATCCGTGCCCAGTCCTCGTCCGTCGCCGCCGGCGTCACCGTGAAGACCTCGCGCACCGCGTGCACGGCGGTACCCATGTTGCCGACCGAGCGCAGGCCCTCCTCCGCCTCGTGCACGGCGAGTTCGGCGGTCAGGCGCTCGCGCAGCAGCCGGGCGCAGCGCCGCTCCACGTCACTGTCCCCGCCGGGCCGGCGCTCCGCCTCGTCCAGCCGGGTCAGCGTGGTCCGCGCCAGCTCCGCGAGGGCCTCCTGCCCCGCGGGTGAGAAGTCGGGCAGACGGCTGGAACTCTCCTCCACACCGAGGAACGTACCGGTGACCGGGTCGAGGGCGATGAGTTCGTCGACGTAGGCGTCGGCGACCTCGCGGGGCAGCGGGCTCTTGGTCTGTGACATGCGGACATCCTCGTACGGATGCCGGTGCCGCGTCAGCCCGCTTCGTCCGGCCCGGTACGGCGGGCGGCCGGATTTCGCTCAGGGCGTGGCCGGGGGCCCGGCGGGCGGCGCTGGGGGCGACGTGGCGGGCGGCAGCAGGGGGCCGCACTCCCACTGCTGGAAGATCAGCCGCGTCTCGACGCGGGCCACCTCCCGCCGGGACGTGAACTCGTCCAGGACCAGCCGCTGCAGATCCGTCATGTCCGCGACCGCGACATGGACCAGGTAGTCGTCCGGGCCGGTGAGATGGAAGACGGTGCGCGACTCCGGCAGCGCCCGGATCCGCTCCACGAACGGGCCGACCAGTTCCCGCCGGTGCGGTCGCACCTGCACCGACAGCAGCGCCTGGAGGCCGCGCCCGAGCCGGGCCGGGTCCAGCTCGAGACGATGGCCGAGGATCACACCCGCCCGCCGCAGCCGGGTCACCCGGTCCAGGCAGGTCGACGGGGCGACCCCGACCTGGGCGGCGAGATCGCGGTAGGTGGTCCGGGCGTCGTTCTGCAGCAGCCGCAGCAGATGCAGGTCCACCGGATCCAGTACGACGGATTCGGCCATGCGCCGAACGTAACACGGGCCCCGGCCGCGTCGGCCCGGCCGGTGTTCACTCTTCGGGCCATGGACTCCGCGCGCACGCACACGTCACCGTCCGACGACGGACGCCCCACCCCACCCGCGGGCAGGGCACTGGCCACCGAGGCCGTGCACGCCGGCCGCGACGATCTCGCCGGCCAGGGACTGCACGCCCCGCCCATCGACCTGTCCACGACCTACCCGTCGTACGACAGCCGCGGCGAGGCCGCCCGCATCGACGCGTTCGCCACCACCGGCGCCGACCCGGACGGCCCACCGGTCTACGGCCGCCTCGGTAACCCGACCGTCGCCCGCTTCGAGACCGCGCTGGCCCGGCTGGAGGGCACCGAGGCCGCGGTCGCCTTCGCCAGCGGGATGGCCGCGCTCAGCGCCGTCCTGCTGGTCCGCGGCTCGATGGGGCTGCGGCACGTGGTCGCCGTACGGCCCCTGTACGGCTGCAGCGACCACCTGCTGACCGCCGGACTGCTCGGGTCCGAGGTCACCTGGACCGACCCGGCGGGCATCGCGGACGCGCTGCGCCCGGACACCGGGCTGGTGCTGGTCGAGTCACCGGCCAACCCGACGCTCGCCGAGGTCGACCTGCGGGCCGTCGCCCACGCCTGCGGATCGGTGCCGCTGCTCGTGGACAACACCTTCGCCACCCCCGTCCTCCAGCGGCCGGCCGAGGACGGCGCGCGGCTGGTACTGCACAGCGCCACCAAGTACCTCGGCGGGCACGGGGACGTGCTGGCCGGAGTGGTGGCCTGTGACGAGGAGTTCGCGGGGCGGCTGCGGCAGGTCCGCTTCGCCACGGGCGGTGTGCTGCACCCGCTGGCCGGCTACCTCCTGCTGCGCGGGCTGTCGACGCTGCCCGTGCGGGTGCGGGCCGCCTCCGCGAACGCCGCCGTACTCGTCGAGCGGCTCGCCGCCGACCCGCGCGTCGCCCGCGTGCACTATCCGCGGATCGGCGGCGCGATGGTCTCCTTCGAGGTCCACGGCGACCCGCACGACGTGATCGGGCGGGTCCGCCTGATCACCCCGGCCGTGAGTCTCGGCAGCGTCGACACGCTGATCCAGCACCCGGCGTCCATCAGCCACCGCATCGTGGACGCCGACGACCGGCGGGGCGCCGGGGTCGGCGACCGGCTGCTGCGGCTGTCGGTCGGCCTGGAGGACGTCGACGACCTGTGGGCCGACCTGGACCGTGCGCTGGGGGAGCGGGCCGCCGAGGCGATCCCGCTGCGGGAGGCGCTGGCGCGGGCCGAGTGAGCCGAGTGAGCGGACCGCACCGGGTGGCCTCCGGGGGGCAGGTGCCGGCCGTGCCGGCCTTCATGCACCGGCCGGCCGTGCCTCGCCGTGCCGTCCGTCGGCTCACTCCCTGCCGATCCGCTCCCCGTGCGGCAGCCCCGCCGCCGCACGGGCCGCCGGGTCCAGGCGGGCCGTGACGACCAGGGTCCCTTCCTCGATCTGGTAGTCGAGGGGGAGGCCCAGGCCGCGCATCGCCGCGATCATGCCGGTGTTGGACGCCTGGGTCACGGCGTACACGCTCTCGCAGCCCGTCTCCGCCGCCATCGCCACCAGTCGGCCCAGGAGTTCGCCGCCGATGCCCCGGCGCTGCCACGCGTCCTCGACGAGCAGCGCGACCTCCGTCTCGTCCCCGTCCCACAGCAGGTGCCCCAGCCCGACGATCCGCCCCGAGGCCGTCTGCACGGCGAGGGTGCGGCCGAAGCGCGGGCTGAGCAGGTGGTTCAGGTACCGGTCGGCGTCGCCGACCGGGCCGTGGTACCGCAGGCCGAGCGTGCGCGCCGAGCACCGCTCGTGCATCGCCTTCGCCGCCGGGACGTCACGCGGGTGGGCCCGGCGGACCGTGATGTCGCTGCCCTCGGGGAGCGTCAGGACGTCCCGGCCGCGCGGGACGCGCGGACCGAGCCGGGCGTCCAGCTCGACCAGCGCCCGCGCCCGCGCGAACTCCGCCGGGGTGAACGGCAGATACGGCCGCTCCACGCTGATCACGCCGCCTTCCGGCGCGCGCAGCCGCAGCACGGTGTCCTCCAGCACGCCCTCCGGCGGCACGTCCCGCGCCGTGCGTGCGCCGACGGCGGCGGGCAGCGACCGGATGGTGCACCGGCCGAGCAACTGCCGCAGGGCCAGCGGGAGTTCCGCCGTGTCCAGCGCGGTGCGCGCCGCCAGACCCAGGACTCGGGTCGGCGCGTCCACCAGATCGTGGGCGTCCGCCCGCTCGGTCCAGGTGTCCATGCCGCCGGCCGCCGACACCACGCCGGCCAGCTCGGACCCCGTCAGCTCACCCGGGGCGCGGAGCAGGAACTCGTCCACCGTGCCCTCGGCCAGCGGGTGTGTCTGGAGGCTCAGGATGTCGACCCGCCGGTCGGCGAGGGCCGCGCAGAGCACGGCCAGCGACCCCGGCGCGTCCCGCACCGTCGTCCGCATCCGCCACAGCGCGCTGTCCCCGGCCTCGGCGCGGGCGTCGGCGCCGGTCGCGGAACCGGTCGCGGAACCGGCGGTGGTGCCGGTGGCGGAACCGGTCGCCGAACCGGCGGTGGTGCCGGCTTCCGTTCCCGCTCCCGGGGCCGCCTTGCCGCCGCGGTCGCGCTGCCCGGCCCACCGTGTGACGGACGGCGGCCGGGCGCCGGTATCGTCCGCCGGCGGTGCGTGCCCGTGGCGCCGTGACCACCAGGTGTGGAAGCCCGCCGTGGCGAGCAGGGCGGCCACCGAGGCCAGCAGCATCGCGGGCACCCCCGGACCGTGCTCGGCGAGGACCGCCACGGCATCCGTCACATCAGACATGTCTCGACTCATGCACCCACTGTGAAGGAACGGTGTTGCGTGATCACGAACGCTCTGTGACCGATGGGTAAAGAAGGCTTCCCGGACATTTGTTGCTTTTTCTATCAGGGTGACGTCAGGCCGCGGCCACCTCCTGGTTCAGCGCGGTCCGCAGCCGCCCGGCCTGGGTGACCAGCCGTGAGGAGCCGCGCCGGTCCGCCACCCCCGACAGATGCGGCAACTCCCCCCGGGCGCCCGTCCGCTCGGCGCACTCCGCCGCCACGGCCAGCAGCTCACCGAGCCCGCGCGTCGAGAAGGCCGCCGTGCCGGTGGCGAGGTCGGCGAGCAGGACGGGCAGCGCCTGGCGGAGCACACCCCAGATGGTGGCGTTCGCCCCCGTCGCCGCCGCCGTCCGCACGGCGTCGGCGAGCCGCACCGGCTTCACCGCCCCGCGCCGCACCAACTGGCCCAGGTCCGCGCCGAGCCGGTCGGTGTCGAGTCCGCCGCGGGCCGCCAGCACCAGCAGGGCGTCCACGGCGGCGAGCCGGTCCTCCGCGTGCCGGGCCCCGAGCCCGTACGCCACGCACAGATGAACGGCCTCGCCCGCCTCACCGTCCGCCTCGGCGAGGTACGGCAGTACGGCGGCGGCTCCCCGTTCGTCGTCCACGGCCACCGTGGACAGGTCCCGCAGCAGGCGCGCGGCCACCAGCTCCGGCCGTTCGGGAAGCAGCGCGAGCCAGTGCTGCCGCATCCCGCCGTTCCAGTGGTCGCAGTACCAGTGCCCCCGGTACACGCTCACCGGGGACCCCAACTGCCGCAGTCCGTCCGGAAGGCCGTCCCGCAGCGCCGGCACCTCGTCGAGCTCCACGAGGACGCGGGTGTTCGTGGTCCGCCGGGAGACGGGCGGACCTGTCTCCTCGGAGGTCAGCCAGCGCCCGAGCCGCTCCCCTTCCCGCGTGCCCAGCGCGGACGCGCGCCGGGCCGCCGCCACGGCCGACGCGCCCTCGCCCCGCCGCACGCGCAGCAGCGCCTGCCCGAAGTCCACCGCCGAGACCCGGGCGCCCAGGCGCCGGTAGGCGTCCAGCCGGTCCACCAGCTCGTCGGCGTCCAGCAGGCCCGTGCCCCAGGTGGGCGTGGCCAGCAGGAACGGCTGCGGATCGGTACGCAGCCGGTGCGCCACCTCCCATACGCGGGCCGAGAAGGACCGGGCCAGAGCGCTGTGCACACAGCCGTGGCCCGCCGCACCGTCGTCGACGATCCGGCTCGGTCCGGTGGTGCGCACCCTTCCCCGCAGGGTGGCGAGCAGCAGGTCGAAGGCGCTCGCGCCGTCGCGCAGCTCGCGGTGGCCGTCGAAGTAGTCGCCGTAGCCGACGTGGTCGCCCTGGTGACGGCCGTGGAACAGGTCCTCGGCGGCCCACCAGCGGCGGGCGATCACCGGTTCGAGCGCCGCCAGCAGGGTGTCACGGCTCCGGTGGGCGTGCCGGACCAGCCCGTCCAGCGCCCGCTCGAACGTGGCCACGTCGCCGCCGGACGCCAGCAAGGCGCTGATCTCCTCGGCGAGTTCGTCCGCCGACTCGGGCGCGGGTGCCACGCGCACCGGCTCCGGCGGAGGAGGCAGCACCTCCTCGTGGACCGAGGGCTCCGCCGTCGCGGGGAGCGCGCCCAGTGACCGGACCGCTCGGGCCCGCAGGGCGGGAATCAAGTGTGCCGCCAGGTCGGCCAGTTCGTCGCGGACGGCGGCGGTGGTGACCTTGCCTGCGTGGCGCTCGACCAGCTTCAGGGCCCGCTCCTGCACGTCGGAGTCCTCGTGCCCGAACGCCTGTGCCGCGGCCGGGAGCAGGTCGTCGGCGGTGGTCGCGTCCCGTGCCAGCACCTTGCCCAGCAGGACGAGCTGGGCGCGCACGAGCTTCTTCTCCGGGCGGAAGAGCACCGCCTCGGTCGCCTCCGCCAGCTGTCGCGGTGGCAGGGCTCGGTCCAGGGCCAGCGCGGCCAGCACCGACTGGGCGTGGGACGCCACCGCGGGCCCCGCGTCCGAGGCGAGCGCCGTCCAGTCGGCGGTGCGCTGCCGCTCCTCTTCCCGGGTGGGGGCCAGATCGCGCAGCACGCGCAGGAACACCCTCAGTTCGGCGGGTGCGCCACCGCGCAGCAACCGTGCCACACAGGCGTCGATCATGGTCTTCCGGTCGAGGACGCCCTCGGCGGTCAGCTGTGCCAGGGCCCTGGTCCAGCTGTCCGGTCCGTCGCCGGCGAGCCGGCCCAGCCGGACGCCGATGCCGTCGACGCGGAACACGGCGGCGACCAGCTCCGGCAGGTGCGGGTCCCGGCGCAGGCGGTCGCGGACCGTGCCGCCGCGCTGCCAGGTGCCCCCGATGTGGTTCAGCCAGCCCTGGACGTACGCCTCCGTCGTCGGGACCGGGCAACCGGACAGCCGCACGAGGCCGGCCATCAGCTCGTAGGAGACGTTGGACGCGGGTGGGCGCTGGGCGAGCCGCCGCACCACGTCGGCCAGCCAGCCGGGATCCCGGTCGCCCAGGACGTGCAGCAGGAGCGCCGGTGACGCCTGCGACCAGCGCATGTCCACGGCCGCGAGCCAGTTCGTCACGGCCGCCGCGCCGGTCTGGCACGCCGCTCCCGCCGCGTGCAGGGCGGGATGTGCCCGCCGGGACTCCGCGGACCAGCGAGCCGACCTCAGCTCCCCCCGGACCTCCTTCAGCCCCGGGAAGCAGGCGCGCCGTTCGGCGTCCGTCATGCCGTCGAGCAGCGACACGACATCGGACGTGCGCCCCGCTCGCACCGCCCCCACCAGCACACTCGCCGTGGCCGCCGTGGCCGCCGTGGCCGCCGTGGCCGCCGTGGCCGCCGTGGCTGTCGCGGTCGTCGCGGTCATCGTGCGCCCCCGTCGTGCCGAACCGTCCCCCGCGCCGCCGCGGTGCCCCGCCGTGCCATCCGTACCGCCAGCGCGTGCTTGCACGGCCCGCGCCCGCCCCGGTACCTGGCCCACCACAGGCAGCTGCACGAGAGCACCCCCGCCTCGTCACGCACCCGGTGCGCGTGCCCGTCCTCGGCCGTCACCGTCCCGATCGCACCGTCCAGCGCCACCGAACCCGCGGCCAGCAGGGCGCGCGCCGAGCGCAGCCGGGGATTGTGCCGCTCCACCCGCTCGGCGTCGTAGGGCAGTTCCCGGTGGAAGTACGCGGCCTCCGCCGTGTCGTACCCGACGCGCCCCGACGTGCCGAGTCGGACCAGGGCCGCCCGCACCCGCTGCGCGGTCAGGCCGGAGGAGCCGGCCAGGTCGGCGATGTCGATCCGGGGCTCCCAGGCCAGGAGGACCGAGATCAGTTCGGCGTCCGCGCCGGCCTCGTCGGTGGCGAGCGCGTCGAGGACGCCGCCCTCGCCGGAGAACCCGCGAGCGGCGTCGGGGGAGAGGGTGAGGGTGAGGCGCATCCCCGGCAGCAGCACCTCCCAGGCGGACGCCGTGGCGGCGGTGCCGGACGCGACCACGGGCCCGTACACCCGCAGGGACGTGGCGTGCCGCAGCACCCGCTGGAGCGCGACGAGCCGCTCCGGGCCGGGCAGGCAGACCGCGCCGGGCACCGCCCGGGTCGTCGGGCGCAGCGTGTGCCCGGACGGCACGACCCACCGGGGACCCGCGGCCCCGCTCCTGCCGCCGCGGGGCAGCGAGCGCAGGAAACGGACCGCCTCGCCGGCCTCCAGCTCGGCCCGCAGGTCGAAGCCGGACGCGATGACCTGGGCCTCGGCGAAGCCGCGCAGCCACCGGTCCGGCAGCGGCACCTTCTTCTCCACGACCGGGCCGTCCAGGGTGGTCACGGCCAGCTCCTCGGGGCCCACCCGCAGGTGGAGCGGGTCGTCCGCGCCGATTCGGGACAGGGACTCGCGCAGCGGGTCGTTGACGTCGACGTTCGTCGTACCATGCCCGACCTCGCCGCCGTCGAGGCCGGCCTCCAGCACGTCCAGCCGTGCGTACACGCCGCCGCAGCCGGAGAACGACTCGAAGCGCAGCCGGTCGCCGTTGCCCGTCACCACCGGGTCCAGCGAGGCCCGCAGCTGGGGCTGGTAGTACCGGGCGGCGGCCACGTCGGCCACCGCGAGCAGCGCCGCGGACGCGGGCCGGGGCGAGGTCAGGAAGCCCTCGAAGAACCGCGGGTGGTCCACCGCGCCGACGGGCGTCGCCCCCTGGGAGGTCTCCAGCCCGAGCCGCTGTGCGCCCGCTGCGGATTCCAGCACGGAGGGTCGTCGATAGGCCACGGCCTGCACAGATCGCGTCATGGGAAAAACCGTAGAGGCGACCACTGACAATCGGCCTGACCTGCGCAATCACCCCCGAACGGCGGGAAGTTGGCCGGTGCGCCGCAGGGGGACGCGGGCCGCGCACCGGGGGATGACGCCGGTGCGCGGCACGGGTCACAGGCTATACGGGACTACTGGCCGACCCGGCCCGGCTGGAGCACCTTCGTGAACAGCACCGTGCCGTCCTGCTCACGCAGCCGCACCGTCATCTCGGCGCTGTCGCCGTCGATCTCGACCTCGCCGAAGAACTGGTAGCCCTCGGCGGGCGAGACGTTGGAAGCGGTCGGCGCCTTCACGAACACCCGCTCCGGACCGAAGGTGGCGTCGAGGGCGCTGGCGGGGAACGCGCCTGCGTTGAGCGGCCCGGACACGAACTCCCAGAACGGCTCGAAGTCGGTGAACGCGGCCCGCGAGGGCTGGTAGTGCTGGGCCGACGTGTGGTGCACGTCCGCCGTCAGCCACACCGTGCCGGTGATCCGGCGGTGCTTGACGAACCGCAGCAGCTCGGCGATCTGCAGCTCACGGCCCAGCGGCGCGCCGGGGTCGCCCTGCGCGATCGCCTCGATGTTCGGCTTGCCCTCGCCGCCGTCGGGCACGACCAGACCGAGCGGCATGTCGGCGGCGATCACCTTCCACACCGCACGCGACCGCGACAGCTCCCGCTTCAGCCACTCCAGCTGCTCGCGGCCCAGGATGCCCTGGGGGTCCACCTTCTCGGTGCCGGGGGAGTTGGCGTTGCGGTACGTGCGCATGTCGAGCACGAAGACGTCCAGCAGCGGTCCCTGGCGCAGCACGCGGTGCACCCGGCCCTCCCGCGCGCCGGGGCGCAGGGTGGAGATCGGGTAGTACTCGGCGAACGCGCGCCGGGCCCGCGCGGTCAGGACGTCCACGCTCTTCTCGGTGTAGCGGCTGTCCGTGTCCGCGATCACCTGCCCCGGGTACCAGTTGTTGCGCACCTCGTGGTCGTCCCACTGGATGATCGAGGGCACTTGGGCGTTGAAGCGCCGCAGGTTCTCGTCGAGCAGGTTGTAGCGGAAGTTGCCGCGGAACTCGGCCAGTGTCTCGGCGACCTTGGACTTCTCCTCGGTGGTGACGTTGCGCCAGGTGCTCCCGTCGGGCAGGGCGGCCGTCTCCTGGATGGGGCCGTCGGCGTAGATGCTGTCGCCGCTGCACAGGAAGAAGTCCGGGTCGAGGGCGCCCATGGCGTCGTAGATGCGGTAGCCGCCGAGGTCGGGGTTGATGCCCCAGCCCTGGCCGGCCAGGTCGCCCGACCACACGAAGCGCACTCCCTCGCGACGGCGGACCGGCACCGTGCGGAAGGTGCCGGGGACCGGCTCGCCCGTACGGCGCGGGTCGTCCGGGTCGGCGAGGAGCACGCGGTAGTGGACCTGCTCGCCGGGCGGCAGGCCGCGCAGCCTGGTCGTGCCGGTGAAGTCCGTGTCCCTCCCGAGGAGCGGGCCGTGCCATCTGCGCGGGTTGCGGAACGACTCCGTCGCGGACGTCTCGACGATCATCCGGGCCGGCCGGTCGGAGCGCACCCACACCAGGCCGGAGTGGGAGGTCACGTCTCCTGTCTGCACGCCCCAGCCCGCCGACGGCCGCCCGGAACGGGCGAACGCCGGCGCCGCACCGAGCGCGGTGGGCAGGGTCAGGGCCGCCGACGCGGCGAGGGAGCCGCGCAGCACACTGCGGCGGCCGGGCAACGGACGGTGTGACATGGATGCGCCTCCAGGGACGTCCAGGGACGGGATCCGGCCAGTGTCGCGACCGGTGTGCGGAGCCAGACCTACTGGTGCGGCGCGGCGGCCACGGAAATTCCGGGTGAACAGCGCGAACGCCCGTGCGCCCGCGCGGGAGGCGGGCGGTCTGCCTTCCCCACCCGAGCGCGGGAGGCGGGCGGCCGTGCCCCCGCGCGCCCCGCCGGCACGTCACACGGCCTCCGCCATCCGGCCCACCCCCGCGCGGATCCGCCCCGGCGTCAGGTGCGCGTACCCGAGCACCAGCCGCACCCCCTTCCCCGCAACCACGTCACCCTCCACCGCGCGCCCGTACGCGGCGAGTGGGCGGACCGCGACCCCGGCCTCCGCCACGCGCGCGAGGAAGCGCTCCTCGGGACCGAACCGCTCGGGAAGCGTGGCGATGGCGTGGAGGCCGGCGGCGATGCCGGTGACGCGGGAGCCCGGGAAGTGCTCCGCCAGGGCGGCGACCAACGCGTCCCGCCGCTCGCGGTAGGCGCGCTGGCAGCGGCGCAGTTGGCGGTCGTAGTCGCCGCGCTCCACGAACCGGGCGAAGAGGGCCTGGTCGAGCGTCGGATGACCGAGGTCCACCGTGCGTTTGCGCTCGATGACGTCGTCCGCCAGCCACTGGGGAACCAGCAGCCAGCCGAGCCGCAGTCCCGGCGCGAGGGACTTGCTGACCGAGCCCGTATAGGCGACGCGTTCCGGATCGAGCCCCTGGAGCGCGCCCACCGGGGCACGGTCGTAGCGGAAGTCGCCGTCGTAGTCGTCCTCGAGGACAAGGCCGTCCACTGTCCGCGCCCAGTCCAGTAGTTCGGCGCGCCGCCGCGCGGAGTAGGCGATCCCGGTGGGGAACTGGTGGGCCGGCGTCGTCACCACCACCCTCACACCCGAGGCGCGCAGCGGGCCGACGGCGAGTCCCTCGTCGTCCAGGGGCAGCGGCACCGTGTCGACGCCCGCCGACGTGTACAGGGCCTCGTGCTGCGGGCTGCCGGGGTCCTCGACGCCGGCGGTGCGCATCCCGCGCGCGTGGAGCACGTCCGCGAGCAGTGCCGTCGCCTGCGCGACCCCGGAGACGACCACGATCCGTTCCGGGTCCGCCACCACGCCCCGGCGCCGCGCGAGCAGCTCGGCGAGCGCGGTCCGCAGCCGGGGCAGCCCGCGCGGGTCGGGATAGCCGAGGCTCTCGTGCGGCAACTCCGTCAGCACGCCCCGCTGCGCGGCGGCCCACGCCGCGCGCGGGAAGAGCGACAGGTCGGGTGTCCCCGGCACGAAGTCGGCGTGCTCGCCCGGGGACCGGGGGGCGAGATCCCGCACACGGGGCCGTGCCGCCCGTACGGCGTCACCCACCCAGGTCCCCGCGCCGCGCCCGCTGCGCAGGTAGCCCTCGGCCGTCAGCTGCTCGTACGCCTCCGTCACCAGCCGCCGCGACACACCGAGGTCGCGCGAGAGGTCCCGGCTCGACGGCAGACGGGTGCCCGGCGTGAGCCGGCCGGAGCGGACCGCGTCCCGCAGCGCCGCCTGGAGGGAGCGGCCACGCGCGCGTGCCGGAGCCGAGACGGCGGGCAGCAGCAGCTCCCAGGCGGCGCTGCGCGCGGTCCCGTCGTCCGCAGCGTGGTCCGCGGTGTGGTCGGCCGTGCGGCCGGCCGTGTGGTCGGCGGTGCCCGGACGGACGCCGGGGCGGGCGCCCGGACCGGTCGACGACGTCATGAAAAGTGGCCCCCCGAGCCTCACGTCTCCTCAATCGTCCCCACTTTACGAGGGGTTGGCCCGCCCGGTGCGTAAACCGGAGTGACAGACCACAGCGAGGGGGCACGCAGATGCCGCGCCCCGGAATCGTACGCGCAATCCAGGAGCGCCCGTGGACGCCAAGAACCGTTTCGAGACGAAGACCACCTTCGCTCTCTCCCGACTCGAATGGCTGGGCTTTCTCGCCGTATCTCTCGTGCTCGCCTATCAGCATCTCGCGGAAATCCGCTGGGGTGTTTTCGTGCTGCTGTTCCTGGTGATCGACGTCATCGGTTATCTCCCCGGCGCGATCGCTTACCGGCGCGGCCCGGACCGACGCGTTCCGCGTGGCTGCTACGTGGCTTACAACACGATGCACAGCCTGGTCACGGCGGGTGTGCTGGCCGGTGCGTGGGCGCTGTTCGTCCGGCCCGAATGGGCCCTGCTCGCCCTTCCGATCCATCTCATGGGCGACCGGGCCCTGTTCGGCAACTCCCTCAAGCCCTTCGGGGTCTCCTTCGAACCGGAGACCGACCCGGCGTTCAGGGCGTTCGAGCAGCGGTATCGCACGGCGCCGGACGCCGGTCCGAGCACCGCCGCGCCGGCCCGCGGGGAGGACGCCGATGCCGTCCGTGCTTGACACGCTCGCCGCGCACAGCGACAACCCCAGTTCCTTTCTCGCTCTCAACAGCGGCAACGAGTACTTCCACGACGACCGGTTCGAGGGCGCCTGCGCCTATCGCACCTCCGGCCGATACGTCCTGCAATTCGGTGGCCCGTTCACCGCGCCCGAACACCGCGCCCGGCTGCTGGACGCCTTCGTCGCGCACGCCGGACGCCGCCTGGTCGCCGTGCAGTTGCAGCGGGCGGACGCCGAGCTGTACGCGGCGCACGGCTTCACGGTCAACCAGATCGGCGCGTCGTACGCCGTCGATCTGAGCCAGTTCACGCTGCGCGGCTCGCGCTTCGTCCGGCTGCGCAACAAGATCTCGCGCGCCCGGCGGGCCGGCCTGGAGATCACCGAGATCCTCGACGGCGACGACTGCGCCGAACTGGACCGGATCGACCAGTCCTGGCTGCGGCAGAAGGGCCGGCACGTCAAGGAGCTGCGATTCCTCGTCGGCCAGCGCAGCGGGAGCCTCCAGAAGCACCGCCGCCTGTTCTGCGGCCGGATCGACGGCGAGGTCGTCGGGTACATCAACTACTCGCCGGTCTACGGCAGCCGGCCCGGCTGGCTGCACGACCTCAGCCGACGCCGGCCCGACGCGCCGCCCGGCGTGATGGAGGCGCTCAACGCCACCGTCATGGAACGGCTGACCGCCGACGGCGCCGGCTGGCTGCACTTCGGCTTCACCCCGTTCACCGGGCTCGACCCGGAGCACGAACTACCCGGTGCCAGCCGTAGGTTCGCCCGGTTCGCCCGTTTCCTGGCCGAGCGCGGCGACATGATCTATCCGGCGGCCTCCCAGCTGGAGTACAAGCAGAAGTGGGCCCCGCACGTGGTCCTGCCGGAGTACATCGCCTTCCGCGGCAGGCCCCGCCCCGGCGCGGTCTGGCAGTTGCTGCGCGCCACCAACGCCCTCTGAGTCACCGCGTCCACGGCCGCGCCGGTGCCGCGCCGATTCCGTATTCACCCCACCCTGGAGGACCGCACGTCCATGAGATTCCTCGAGCGTGAACGCACCACCCTCGCAAAGCTGCTGCCTGAACTGGATCCCGCCCTGCGCGAGGTCCCGCTGATGGAACTGGAGCGGCCGGGCAGCCCGGGCATCCGGCACTTCCGGGACAGCGGCGGTCCAGGACTGCTCGTCCCCGAGTCCCACCAGGGCCGGGGCGCCACCGCGCTCGATGCCCTGCGCGTACAGCGGGCCATCGGCAGCCGCTCGCCGTCCCTGGCCGTGGCCACGACCATGCACCACTTCTCCATGGCCACCCTTGTCGGGCTCGGCGGCCTCGGCGACGGCCTGGAGTGGATGCTGATCGAGGGCGTGGCCTCGTCCAACCGCGTGATCGCCTCCGGCTTCGCCGAGGGCCGCAGCGGCGCGGGCATCCTCGACCCGTCGATGACCGCCACGGTGACCGCGGACGGCGTCCGGATCAACGGCGTCAAACGGCCGTGCAGCCTGGCCCACTCCATGGACGTGCTCACCGCCAGCGTGATGATCCCGCGCGAGGACGGGCAGGGCGACGAACTCGCCGTAGCCGTCGTGCCCGCGGAGAGCGAGGGGATGAGCGTCAGCGGCTTCTGGTCCAGCGCCTTCCTCGCCGGGGCCGAGAGCGAACAGGTCACGCTCACCGACGTCCTCGTCCCGCCGGAACTCCTGCTGCGCACCGGGACGACCTCCGGCGAACAGCTCGACGAACTGCAGACGGCCGGTCTGATCTGGTTCCAGACGCTGATGACGGGCAGCTACCTCGGCGCCGCGAGCGCGCTGGTGGAGCGGGTGCTGCTGAACGACCGCATTCCCGAGCACGAACGCGTACGCCTCTTCGTGGAGACCGAGGCCGCCATGGCCACCGCCGAGGGCGTCGCCCGGCGTATCGACGCCGGTGATCTCGACGAGTCGGCGCTCGCGCAGGCGTTGTACGTGCGCTACGGCGTCCAGGACGCCATCGCCCGGGTCGTCCCGCGCGCGGTCGAACTCCTCGGCGGACTCAACTTCATGACGTCCGACGAGGTGGGCCACCTGGCCGCCTGCGCCAACGGGCTCTCCCTGCACCCGCCGTCGCGCTCCCGGATGACCGCCCCGTTCTCCGCGTACCTGGCGGACCGGCCACTCGCCATCGCCTGACTCCGCCCCCCACCGTCCATCGGTGGGCCGAGACCCGTTGGGAGAACACACCCCCCATGCCGTCAGACAACCAGCGTCTCGCCCTCCTGCCCGTCGGCCGTACGGGACGGCGCGACCGTCCCTCCCTGCTGCTCACCGGCGGTTCCGGAGTGCTCGGGCGTGCCCTGATCGACGAGCTGTCACCCGACTTCGACCTGCTGTGCCTGCGCCGCAACACACCGTTGCGCGATCCGCGGGTGCGCGAGCTCCAGGGCGACCTGGTCGCTCCCCGGCTCGGCCTGAGCCCACTGGCCTGGCACGAACTGGCCCTCGAGGTGGACGTGGTGCTGCACTGCGCCGCCGAGACCAACTGGCGTACCCCGCCGCAGGACATCACGCGCACCAATCTGCGCGGTGCCGACAACGTGCTCGACCTGGCGGCCCGGGCCGATGCCCCGCTGTACCTGGTGAGTACCGCGTTCGTGGCCCACACCCCCACCGAGGAGGACCGCCGGCGCTTCCCGGGCGCAGCCGCCTACCTCGCCTCCAAGGCCAGGGCCGAACAGATGACACGCGAGGCGGGCGTGCCCGGCGCCATCGTCCGGCCCTCGGTCGTCATGGGTGACTCCGTCAGCGGGCGGATCGCCGGTCAGCAGGGGCTGACCAGGACGATCGGCTCGATGCTCCTGGGGCAGGCCCCGGTGCTGCCCGGAGCCCCCGAGACCCGGATCGACATGGTGCCCCAGGACTACGTCTCGCGGGCCATCGGCGACCTGGTCCGGGGCGGTGTGGCCGACGGCGAGTACTGGCTGACGGCCGGCAAGGAAGCCATGGGCCTGCGGGAGTTCGCCGACGTCTGCGCGGACGTCGCCGTACGCCACGGCCTGCCCCGGCCCCAGCGGCCCCGGCTCATCCCCGCCGATGCGGTGCACCGGCTGCTCCTGCCCATGCTGGAGGGCACCTCCTTGCGCGCGTCCCTCCGGCGGCGGCTGGAGTACTACGCGGAACTGCTGCTGGTGTTCCAGCGGGAGCTGCCGTTCGACACCTCCCTCGGCGAACCCGACTGCGGCACCCGCCTGACCCGGACCGACATCAGGGCCGCGCTCGTGCGCAACGCGGAGAGGTGGGCGGGGGACAGGGCCGGCCTGCTCACCCGGTACCGGACCGCCGCGGCCGCTCCGATGGAGGTGGCGTCATGACCGTGTCGCCCCCGTCCACCGGGCCTGCCGGACCGAGCTCCGACACCGCCACGCCGTCCTCCGCGTCCTCCACTCCGTCCTCCGGGTTCTCCACCCCGCGCGGCGGGACCGCCGCCCCGGCCGACCGGCCCGACATCGCGGACCTCTACCGCAAGCACATCGGCTCCGGCCGCGCCGTCATGGGCCGCGTCATGGGCGGCATGGCCGAGATCCGCTCCGAGGGCCCTTGGATCCACGCCGACGACGGCCGCCGCTTCCTGGACTTCGGCGGCTTCGGCGTCTTCATCATGGGCCACCGCCACCCGGCCGTCGTCGCAGCGGTGCACCGGCAGATCGACACCCATCCGCTGGCCAGCCGCGTCTTCCTCGAACCCGTCGCCGCCCTGGCTGCCCAGGCCCTGGCCGCCCGCACCCCGCCCGGCCTCGACTACGTCCACTTCGTCAACTCCGGCGCCGAGGCCACCGAGGCGGCCCTGAAACTGGCCCGCGCCCACGGACACACGTCGGTGATCACCACCCGCGGCGGCTTCCACGGCAAGACCCTCGGCGCTCTGAGCGTCACCGCCAACGCCACGTACCAGACGCCCTTCCAGCCCCTGCTCCCGGACGTCACCCAGGTGGCCTACGACGACCCGGCCGACCTCGAACAGGCGCTGGCCGCCCGCCGCGACCGGGCCTGCGTCATCGTCGAACCCGTCCAGGGCGAGGGCGGTGTACGCATCCCCCGCCACGGCTACCTCAGTCAGGTGCAGGCGCTGTGCCGGGAGTACGGCGCCCTGCTGGTCGTCGACGAGATCCAGACCGGCATGGGACGGCTGGGCACCTGGTGGGGCGTCGACGCCGAGGGCGTGCGTCCGGACGTGCTGCTCGTCGGCAAGGGACTCAGCGGCGGTGTCGTACCGGTCGCCGCGATGGTCGCCACCGCGGAGGCTTACGCCCCTTTCAGCAGGGACCCCTACCTGCACACCTCCACCTTCGGCGCCTCGCCGATCGCTTGCGCCGCCGCCCTCGCCACCCTACTGGCCATGGAGGAGGAGGACACCGTGGCCCGGGCCGCCGCGCTCGGCCTGCGCGTCCTCACCGCCGTACGGGACGTGTGCGCGCCGTACGAGGGTGCACTGGTCCGCGAAGTGCGCGGCCGGGGACTGCTGATCGGAATCGAATTCGCCGAAGAACAGGCGGTCGGCGAACTCCTGCTGGAGCTGATCTCCCGCGGCGTGCTCGTCAACAACTCCCTCAACTCGACCCGGGTGCTGCGGCTGACCCCGCCGGCGGTGATCGAGGACGCCGCCCTCGACCTCTTCCTCACCACCCTCGGCGCCGCCCTGCGCAGCACGGCCGACCGCATGACCGGCTGACACCGGCTCCCGGCGCCTGCTCCTGACACCGACGTCTGCCACCAGCTCCGGACGCCAGCGTCCGGAAACCCTCCTGGAAGGAACCGAACGACCCATGCGCCACGTGGTACTGCACGCCCTCGCCGACGGACTGGCACCCGCCGACGTCTACAGCCGCATCAGCGACTTCCGCCGCTTTCCCGAGTACAGCGACACCTTCCGCGAGGTGCACGTCGAGCCCCCGCTGCCCGACGGCTCCACGGTCTCGAACTGGACCGTCGAGTTCCGGGGCGGCCTGATGCGGTGGCGGGAACGCGACACCTACTCGCCCGAGACATGCACCATCGCCTTCGAACAGATCAGCGGCGACTTCCATGCCTTCGAGGGGAGCTGGCGCTGCGAACCGAGGGACGGCGGCACGCTCGTCGTCTTCACCGCGGCCTTCGACCTCGGCATCCCTTCCATGGCCGAGATGCTCGACCCGGTGGCCGAGTCGACCTTGCGTACCAACATCGCCCGCGTGCTGCGGGGCCTGGCGAACGCGGAGGTGATCGATGAGCGCGCGACTGCGGATCGTGACTGACCGGGCGGCCGTCGCGGGCGCCCCGCCTCCGGCCGCCGATCCGCCGCACGAGGAACCGCTGCACGAGGAACCGGGGCCGGGCGCCGCGCGCTGCCTCGGCCTCTACGCCAAGCTGGCCGCCGGGGTGACCGTCGTGACCGCCCGCGGCGCGGACGGCCCGCTCGGTATGACGGTGTCCGCCGTCACCTCGCTCTCCGCCCGCCCGCCGCTGCTGCTGGCCTGTCTGCGCGACGGCTCCCGCACCCTCGCCGCCGTCCGCGGCCGGCGGGCCTTCGCCGTGCACCTGCTGCGCGAGGAACAGCAGGAGCTCGCGGGCCGGTTCGCGTCCCCGGCGACGACCGCGGCCGAGCGGTTCGCCGGGACGGACACCCGGCAGGTGCTGGGCGTCCCCGTGCTGGCCGGCGCGCTCGCCTGGTCGGTGTGCCTGACCGAGGACGTACGCCGCTACGGCGACCACCACCTCGTCGTCGGCCGGGTCGCCGCCGTGCACGTGGGCGGCGGACGCCCGCTGCTGTGGCACGACCGCCGGTTCGGTGCGCTGACCGAGCCGGTGCCGGACGCCGCCGGATGACCGGGCCGCCGGCCGGAACGCCGTACTGGGACCCCGCGGAACTGCCGACGCAGCCCCAGTTGCACGGCGTGGTCACGGCCGACGTGGCCGTCGTCGGGGCCGGCCTGGCCGGGTTGTCCTGCGCCTATCACCTGGCGGAACGCGCCCCCGGGCTCGACATCGCGGTGGTGGACGCCGAGCACCCGGCCGCCGGCGCCAGCGGCCGGGGCACCGGGCTGCTGGGCCCCCGGGCCGGCCCCGCCGTCGACCGCGCGGTGCGCCGCTTCGGCCCGCAGGCGGCGCGCAGGATGCACCGGGCCAGCGAACGGGCGGTGCGGGACGTCCTCGCCCTGTGCGCCCGGCTCGACGTGCCCTGCGGGCTGCGGCCCGGTGAGCAACTGGTGGCCACGCGTTCGTCCGCGGGCCTGGTGGCACTCGCCCGCCAGGCCCGCGCCTGCCGCGAACTCGGTCTGGACGTCCCGGTCCTCTCCCCGGCCGGCATCCGCGACCGGGTCGGCGTGCCCTACCGGGCGGCACTTCTGCACCGCCCCGCCGCGACCCTCGACCCGGCCGCCCTGACCTGCGCCCTCGCCCGCGCCTGCGCCGACAAGGGCGTGCGGTTCTACGGCCGCAGCCCGCTGCTCGCCCTCCGCCCCGGCGACCTGGTCGGTCCCGAGCTGGTCCTCCCGCACGGCAGGCTGTACGCCGGTCAGGCGGTGCTGGCTGTCAACTCGGCCGCGCAGGCACTGGACCTGCCGGTCGGCACCGTCCTGCCGCTCGAGGTGTACGCCGTCGCCACCGAACCGCTGAGCGCCCCGGCCTACGAGGCCCTGGGCGGGCGTGCCGGACACTCCGTCGTCGACGCCGTTCCGATGGCGCCGTACTTCCGGCTGCTCCCGGACCGGGGCCTGGTGGCGGGTGGCGGCACCGTCACGGTCCCGGCGGGTGTCGGCGCTCCCCGTCTCCAGGCCGGCAGAGAGCGTGCCTGGGCCCGGCTGGAGAGATGGCTGCGGTCCCTGCATCCGGACCTCGCCCGGGTACGGGTCACGCACCGCTGGTCCGGCCGCATCGGCATGACGGGCGACGACCTGCCGGTGGTGGGGCCGGTGCCGGGCTTCGACGACGTCTGGTACATCGGCGGCTGCTGCGGACACGGACTCGCCCTGTCCGTGGCGCACGGCGCGCACGTGGCCGCGGCCCTGCTGGGTGAGCCGGAACCCGGTGAACCGCTCCCGTGGCACCGTTCCCGTGCCCCCCGCCTGCCCGCACGCGGGCCCGTTCGGCCCCTGCTGCGGGCGTACGTGGACGCGATGGGACGAATCGCGAGGCGCACATGCTGACGGCGGGCGCGGCCCGCATCCGTACCCCGGCTCCGCGGACCGCAGCCCCACAGACCCTCAGAATCCGACCAGGAGGTTCCACCATGCGACCCGACTTCGGTACGGACGGCCGCCTGCCGTCGTCCCCGTCCATGGGAACCGCAGATGTCGCCTTCCACCTGGCGGCGGGCGGCAGCCCCATCCCCCTCGCGCTCACGTTCGGGTTCGAAGGCCGTGCCCCCACCCTGGACTCCGTACGCGCGCGGGTCGCCGAACGCTCCCACCACGTCCCGACGTTGCGCTACCGCATCGCACGTGACCGCAAAAAGTTTCGGCGCGTGGACCGGATCGCGGTGGACCGGCATGTGCACGAGGCGTGGCTGCCCGAGGACACCGACGGGTCGGCGACCAGCCGCCTGATGCTGTCCCGGCCGATGAGTGAGGACGACCGGCCGCCGTGGGACGTGTGGCTGGTCCACGGCCCGGCGGGCCACCACACCCTGGTCTACCGAACCGACCACACCTTCCAGGACGGCATGGGCGCCGCCTACACGGCCCGCGCCCTCCTCGGAGACCACCCCGGGGGCGGACCGGCCCCACAGCATCCCGCCCGGCCCACCGCACACGGCCTCGCGGACGCCCTGGGCGAGGTGGTGGCCGCCTTCCGGGCGCCCACCCCGAAACCCGCGTTCGACGGAGAATTCACGGGCCGCTTCGACGTCTGCCACGCCGAAACCCCGCTGGCCCGGCTGCGCGCCATCGCCCGCGCCCACGGCGGCACGGTCACGGACGTCTACCTCGCGGCTCTGTCCCACGCCGTCCGCACCTGGTACCTGAAGGACACCGGCTCGGCCCATCCGCCGCTGCCCGTGTCGATCCCGATGTCGGTCCGGGCCCCGGGGGAGGAGTACGCCCCGGGCAACCGCATGGTCACCGCCCGGCTGCTGCTGCCCTGCGACGAGGAGTCACCCCAGCGGGCCCTGGCCCGGGTCGTCGCCCGCACGGGCCGGCTGCGGGAGAGCCGGCGGCGCGACGCCATGCGCCTGCTGCTGGCCGCGACCCCGCGGACGCTCGGTGCCACCGTCGGAACCCGCCTGGTCCGCGGGGCGTTCGTGGCCGGCCCGGTGAGCAGCGTGAACTTCGGCACGGCCCTGGTCCACCAGGGGGTCACGGCCCGTCGCGTGGCCGCCTTCGCCGGCGTCGCGTCGGGCATCCGGTGTGTGACGACGCTGACGAGCCAGCACGACACCGCGTGCCTGACCGTCGTTCACGACGAGGCCCTGGCGACCGCGGACGAACTTCCCGACCTGTGGCTCGCCGCGCTGCTGGAGTTGGAGCGGCCGTAGCCACGGCACCACGCGCAGGCCCCGGACGCATCGTCCGGGGCCTGCGCGTGGTGCCGTGTCAGAGGGTGCCGCGCAGCGTTCCGGTGATGAGGAAGACGCTCTCCGCGGCGGCCGTGCCGATCAGCGGCAGATACGGGGAGAGGCGCTCGACCGCGTACGGCAGCGTGAACAGGTCGGCGACCCCCGCGTCCCAGCCGTGCTCCGCCCACCAGCGCTCCGGCTCGGCGAGCTGCCAGTTCCAGGCCAGTCCGATCGTCGACAGGGCGTCCATGAAGGGCGCGACGAGCGGGGAGGACATGGTCGCGGAGTTCACGCACTCGGCGCCGAACATGCTGCCGGGCGCGGAGAGTTCGGTCATCGCGGCGACGACGGCCTCGACCTCCGGGGGCCGGAGGAAGTACAAGGGTGCCTCGCAGAGCCATGCGGTGGGCCTGCCGGGATCGAATCCCGCCGCCCTGAGTTCCTCTCTCCAGGATGCTGTGCCGTCGGCGTCGACGACGGTGCGGCGTCCGCAGGAGGGCCGGCTCAAGTCCAGTACCCGTTCCTTGAAGGCATGTACGGTCGCGTCCTCCACCTCGAAGACGTGCACCCCGGTCGGCCAGTCGAGCCGGAAGGCACGGGCGTCCAGGCCGGCGCCGAGCAGCACCACCTGGCGGCAGCCCGAACGGGTCGCGGCGAGAAGGTAGTCGTCGAAGAAGCGGGTGCGTACCACCTGATAGTCGGGCAGCAGGCGCTGCATCGGTCCGTCACCGGGCGGGCCCCCGTCGAACCCGGCCGAGTGGAGGAAGTCGGCGGCCCACGGGTCGCGGACGAGCGGCGAGGGCCGGAGGCTTTCCGCCGTGTGCGCGGCGGCCGTCCAGAGCGCCGCGCGTGGAATGCCGCCCGGGGCCGCGGCGGGCGGCGCGAACGGCGACTGCGGACGTGTGGATTCCGGCATGGGATCTCCTTGAGGTGGGGCGGGGTGGCTGTGCGGGCCCGGATCATCCGGAGCGGCGACGGCCCAGCAGGAAGGCCGCGGCACCCAGCGCGAGCAGGCTTCCCGAGGGGCGGGTGGGCCGCTGGCCGCCCATCGCGGCGGGGGTGCGCGGCTCGTGGATGTTCAGTGCGAACTGACGGTTGGCCACGTCGGAGAGGACGCCCCGGAGCTGTTCGGGACTGGTGACGGCGGCCAGCAGCAGCTCCATGGAGTTCCGGGCGAACTGGTTGCGGCCGAGGAACTCGCGGCCCAGCGCGAACAGGATCTTCGGTACCTCCCCCTGGAACACCTCGGGCAGCGTGATCTCGGGAGCCAGGCACCGCACCGAACCGTCGAGGTTCGCGAAGGACTTGCCCAGCAGTGAGACGGCCGGCGGCGAACCGATCCCGCGCTTGGTCGCCTTGGCCAGCACGGTGGTGAGCGCGACGCCGAAGTTCATGTCCTCCAGTGAGAGGTGGGAGACCTTGGGCACGAACGCGGCCATGTCGGCGGCGAACGCGGGCATGTTGGCCCACGGCGTCATCCGGCCCATCTCCGCCCAGTGCTGCGCCACCCCGGCCCCGTCGTTCTGCGCCAAGGTCATGAACAGCGGCAGCAGCTGAAGACTGGTCCTGCGGTCCAGGCGGCCGACCATGCCCCAGTCGATCAGCGTCGCGGGTCCGCCGGGAGCGGCGAAGACGTTGCCGGCGTGCGGGTCGGCGTGGAAGAAGCGATGGACGAAGTACCCGTGGTACATGAACCGCAGCAGGTCCTTGCCGATCTCCACGCGCTCGTCGTCCGTGAAGTGGGCGCGGTCGACGTGCCGCACCGACTTCCCGTCGGCCAGCGACTGGACGAGGACACGGGGGCTGGCGTGCAGTACGCGGGGCACCTCCAGCGAAGGGAACGACCGGACGTGCCCGCGGGCCTCGTCCATGTTGCGGGCCTCGCCGGTGAAGTCCAGCTCCGGCTCCATGGCGTCGAAGACCGAGCCGAGCATCGCCTCGATGTCGATGACCTCGTTGAACCGGGGCGCGACGCGGGCCACGATCTTCGACGCCCGGCGCATCAGGGCCATGTCCGCGAGTACGCCCTCGCGGATGCCGGGCCGCTGGATCTTCACCACGGCCGCGCGCCCGCCGGGCAGCGTCACGCGGTAGACCTGGGCGAGGGACGCCGCCCCGAGCGGTGCGACGGTCTCGATGTCGTCGAAGCGCAGCTTCCAGTTCGGCCCGAGGTCCCGGGCCAGTACCGGCTCGAACTCCGAGAACGGCTGGACGTCGACCTCGTCGTGCAGGTTCTGCAGTTCGTCCCGGATGGACTGGGGGACCATGTCGGGCCGGGTGGAGAGGACCTGGCCGAGTTTCACATAGAAGGGACCGAGGCTCTCCAGGGCGTGCCGGACCGCCTTGGCGCGGCGCTGCTCCGCCCCGGCGGTGGCGGCCGCGGACCCGGCGGAGACATCGGTGTCCTCCGCCGGGGACCGCGTGTCCCGCTTCGTACGCCTCCGCAGCCGGGCCGCCTGTCCCACCTCGTCGGCCACGAGGCCGCCCAGGACCCTGACCACGAGACGCAGCCGATCGCCGACGACAGACGTCATCGTGTGTGATCCTCCTCAGATCGGGACCCGGGTACGGAACGGCGGTCGGCGTGCACCGCGAAGACGGCCGGACGGGACGGTGGCACGGCCGGTCAGCGCGAGGTCGAGGACTGTCCGCCCTGGGACGGCTTTGCGCCCTGCCCCTGCTGACCGGTCAGACCCTGCAGGGCCGCCAGCCCCTGCTGACCGGCCTGGGCCGGCAGGTTGGTCAGGTTCTGCAGGCCCTGCACCGCCTCCAGGAGCTTGGGGAGCACCTGGGTGAGCTGGGCGAGCTGGGACGGGAGGGCCATCAGGTCGCCCGCCCCGCTCGCCGCGTGTCCGAGGCCTCCGGCGAGCTGACCGAGCCCGCCGAGCGCACCGGCCGCGCCGCCGACCGCGGCGAGTGGATTGGCCGCCCCGCCCAGCGCGGCCAGGGGGTTGCCCGCCCCGCCCAGCGCGGCCGCGAGCGGGTTGCCGCCGCCCGCGGCCCCGGTGAGCGCGGCCAGGGGGTTCTGTGCCGCGCCCGCGATGTTCCCCAGCGGGCCCGCGGCCCCCGAGGCGAGGCCGGCGAGCGGGTTGCCGGCTGCGCCGATCCCGCTGAGGGCGGCCATCGGATTGGCGACACCCGCGAGCGCGGTGGCCGGGTTGACGGCCCCGGCCAGTGCGGCGAGGGCGTTCGGGGGCAGCCCGGCCAGCGTGTTGACGGCATTGCCGGAGCCACGCGACGATCCCGAGTCGTCGTCTCGGTTCAGGAGGTCGTCGAAAGCCTCCTTCCAGCTGTCGGTCATATCACCGACCAGATCCTTGAAGATGTCTTGGATGTTCTTGCTTTTGCCCATGAGTGTGGTCCTCTTCCGTTTCTCTGTGATGGAGGTGCGTGGGTTCCGGGCGTTATGGGGCGCAGCCTTCCAAGGCTTTCGCGCAGACGTTCTTCAATCGTGCGCGGCCCCTGGTGAAGGCGGCTTCGGCCGCCTTGACGGAGATGTCGTTTATGCGGGCGAATTCTGCGGTGGAAATACCCTTGGCGCGGGCTAGTATGACCTCCTGCTCCCGCCCCCGCAGGTGTTGGACCTGGCCGAGCAGCCATCTGCCGAAGTCCTCGTCGCAGACGTCATCCTCGGTCGTGCCGGGGGTGTCCGCGAGCGCCGCGCGCTGGATGAGCCTGCTGCGACGCTCCAGGTCACGGTAGAAGTCGATGCAGAGGCGAAGCGCCACGGACGTCAGAAAGGCACCGAGTCGATTCCTGTCCAACGCGGCGTGTGCGGCTGCCCGGGCCATGGTTTCCTGAACGCAGTCCTCGGCGTCCTGAAAACTTGGTAGTCTTCGCCGAACCAGCCGCATGAGGCGGTCCTGATGCTGGAAGATTTCTTCCCAGGAGCATTCAGCGGGCGATTGGCAGGTGGAATGTCGCACCATCGTGGATTGCAGCCCGTTGTCTCTCGGATTGAGCAGGGAGAACCGCGGCCGACTTTTCATTTGTCGGCCATGTGGTTTTCCTACCCGAGACCCTGGAGCGGCAAACCGGAGTATGCGCCTCCGTCAGTCGGCAGGAATGCTTTTCCGTGCTCATTTCCGAGGGGCGGGCCGCCGCGTCCAGTCGCGGTTCCAGTTGAGCCACATGTCCCGTACGGTCTGCTGCACTTGGGAGCCGCCGGCGCTCAGCTCGGTGGTGAACGCCTGGACCGCTTCCTTGCCCACCAGCCGCGCCCCGCCGGTGAAGTAGGAGCCCCGGACGTGCCGCGGTGAGCGGTACTTGCCCCACAGCAGGATCTTCATCAGCGGCCAGAGGGTGAACACCCCGGCCGGACAACGGTCCTCGGGGTCCAGGGTCCCCCACACCGCCGGGACGAGGCCGCTGCCACCCAGCACCTCGTAGATGCGCGCGATCGCCTGCTCCTTCGTCAACTCGCCCGCGCGGTAGGCCAGTACGGCGTCCCGCGACTGGTCGAACATCCGCTCCACCCAGGGGTTGTCCATACCCTGCAGACCTCGGTACGGCGGCTGCTCCAGCATGTCGAAACAGGCCGGGTCGTGCGTCTTCTCGAACGTCACGGCGACCTGGTTCTGGGCGTTCGTGCCGTACAGCGTGGTGATGGTCCACACGCGGTTCCAGGCGTTCCACAGGTCGAAGTCGTCGAACGCGATGTAGCTGCAGGACACCAGGTCGTCGTAGAACCGGAACATGCGCTTGGTCCAGTGGTCCAGGTACGCGAACCGGGAGGTGTCGAAGTCGTTCTGGCGCACCGCGTCGATCAGCCGGTGGCTCAGCGCGTTCAGTGCCATCACGGTGACGGCGAGACCGCTGGAGAAGAGCGGGTCGATGAAGTCACTGGCGTGCGGCAGCAGACACCACCGGTCGCCGACCACCTTCTGCGAGGCGAACTGGGTGCGGTCGGTGGACACGTACGGCCGGACCGCCCGCGCCCGCTCGAACTGCCGGGCCACACTGGGGAATCGGCGCACGTACCGCCAGAACTCCTCCTCCGCCGAGATGTCCTCCGGCCGGGGGTGCTGGTCGAGGTCGAGATTGATGCCGACACTGCACAACTGGTTGGTGCTGGTCGACTGGTTGTCGAACGGGATGACCCAGAACCATCCGCCGGGGAACATGTGGTGGAGCGTTCCCTGGCTGAACGGGCTGGGCATGCCGTGCTGTTCACGCGACGGAGCCACGGCGTCGAAGGGGCGCACGTCCACCATGTGCGTGAAGATCGTGCGCGACCTCGTGCGGTAGGGCGGTTCCTGCCGCAGCCCGAGGCGCTCGGGCAGGACCGCCCGCATGCCGCCGGCGTCGACCACGTACGAAGCCCGGAAGGTGCCCCGGTCCCGGGTGACGAGAGTGGCGCCGTCCTCCTCGAACTTCACGTCGTCGACCATGGTGTGGGTGTACGCGGTCACGCCGTAGGACACGGCGACGTGGAACATGTACGCGTCCACGTCCTGCCGGAAGTAGTGCGAGTCGGGACCGAGCGGAGGCCCCCAGGTGGGGTACTGGGTGCACTCGTCGGGCCGGGTGGGCTCACCTTCCCGGTGGTAGATGAAGCTGAAGTTTCGCTTGACCCCGCTGTTCGACGACACGTGGCGGCGCAGTGCCGCGTTGGTCGCCAGGTGCTCGAGCTCGGGGACGTCGTAGCGGCGGGCCAGGACCCGGAGCCCGAACGTGGTCTCGGGGACGGTGGACTCTCCGATGGCGAACCGGGGGTGGCCGCTGCCTTCGAGCAGCAGTACTCGCACGCCGTGACGTGCGAGTACGGTCCCCAGCATCGTCCCGCCGATGCCGCCTCCGACGATGGCGACATCGAAAACACGCTGGTCTTCTTGCATGTCTGCGGTTCCTTTCGCGACGGGAAGGGCGAGTCGCCGGGTTCCCTGGTCACCGGTGGGTGACCGGTGAGCCCGGCAGCACCCGGCGCAGCCCGCAGGCCAACACCCGGGCGGAGAAGGACATGGCGAACCCGGGGGTGGGCGCCAGCTGGGCCAACAGGTGACGGTCACCGGGCACTTGCCGATCGCCGCGCCCGGTGACGTCCAGCCACACGCCGAAGTGCAGCAGCCGCGCCTCGGGTCGGGCGTCGCGAGCGGGGAACGGCCGCATGTGCTCGCGCACCGCACGCGTGAGGGTTGTGCGCCGCACCGCGCCCACCTGGTGCCGGGTCAGGAAGTGGTCGAGCAACTGGGCGGATCGGTAGGGGAATCCACCGCGACCGAGTGGAGTGCGCCCTACCAGCCCGGTGTCGTGGAACGCCGCGGCGGCCAGCAGGCCGACTCGGTCGTAGGCGGTCCCATGGGCCCGCGCACAGGCGTCGGCCAGCAGGAATGTCCGCAGAGAGTGCACGGCGACGTGGGGTGGCAGGAGCCGGCACATCTCCTTCAGCGCGGCGCCCGCGAGGGGGTGCCCGAGCAGCTCCGCGAGGGCCGGGCGGCCGAGCAGAGGCTGCCATGCCTCGGGCAACCCCTCCGGTGGAGCGGAGTGTGAACTCGCCCCGCTTGCAGCGGGATCGGGGACCTCCGGCATCTCGGGCCCTGCGGCCATGAATCAACCACCTTCGCCTCACGACCTGTTGGCTGTGTCCGTCTCATCTGTCTTTACGCTCGGGCCGCCCGCGCCCCCCGCCTCCCGTTTGGCAACGCCGTTCCCGTGTAGGCACGTTGGCGTGCACCCGGCGGCGCGCGATACCGGCAACGCGCTCCGGGCGTACGTCCCGGCCGTCCATTCGGAGCCGTGCCCTGTTCGAATGAATGAGCCCTACTCACCCGTTGTGGGGGTGCGGGCGCGGGTGACGGCCAAGAGGATGCGCCCTGCGCTCCCACTGGTGGAAGATTTCTGTAATAGACCTCGTGAGGTGTGGGGAGTGTTCAGCGCAGGACCGAATCTCGCCTGTGCTGAAATGCGGTGTTGGTATGGCCAGTGTTCCGATCAGCGACGATTTGCGACTTCCGGCGGAAATCGATGCGTCGGCTCTGACGGATGTTTCTGAAGGGCCGCCGAAGAGAATTCTGCTGACGGGAGCCACGGGATTCCTCGGCGGTTTCCTGCTCGCCGACCTGTTGGATGCAACCGACGCTCGAATTCATTGCCTGGTAAGAGCGGAGTCGGCGGCTCAGGCCCGGGAGCGGCTCGCCGGTCAGTTGCGCGCCCGGAATGTGCCGGAGCACCACATGTCCCGGATCGACGTTGTGACCGGTAGCCTGGCGAAGCCGCGGTTCGGCCTGACCGACGAGGCGTTCTCGGACCTCTCGCGCGGCATCGACGTCATTTACCACTGCGGCGCTTGGGTCAATCTTCTGGCGAGTTACCAGATCCTGCGCGGCTGCAACGTGTCGGGGACCCTGGAAATTCTGAGACTGGCGACCCGGACCCGCCGAATTCCCGTGCATTACATCTCGACGATGGGGGTGATCCCGGCGGCCCGAGAGGCCGGGACCGGTGTCTCCGGTTACTCCGCCACCAAATGGGTCGCCGAGCAGTTGGTCACGCAGGCCGCGGACCGTGGATCGCCCACGATGGTGCACCGGCCCGGTGTGATCCTGGCGGACTCGCGTACCGGCCTGGTCGGGAGGTCGGACTGGTTCGTCCACCTGACGACGGCGAGCATCCGCGCCGGCTGCGCCCCCGACCACCCCGGTCTCCTGCCGGTGGGCACGGTCGACTTCACCAGCCGCGCCATCGTCGACCTGTCCCTGAGCCGGCGTGCCCGAGGACAGGTGTTCCACGTGATCGATCCCGAGCCGCTGCCCTTCCGGTCGTACTTCCAGGGCTTCGCGGACGCGGGTGTCGACCTTCCGCTCGTTCCGTTCGACACCTGGCTGGAGCGGCTTCGCGACCTGGGCGACGAGGTCCCCCGCAGCACCCTGCGGCTGGCCGGCGAGACCCTCCGGCAGATGATCCCGGGTCCGGGGCAGGACACCACCGGCCCCACCGCGGCGTCCGTGCACCGCGCCCCGCCCGTGCTCGACTCCGACTACTTCCGCAGGATGCTCGCCTACCTGAGCCGCGACACCATGCTGCCCGCCCGGTGACCCACGCGCGGTCCTCTTTTCCCGTTCCCTCCCGTCACCTCACCCCGCATCTCATCAGCTGGAGTTTCCGCATGTCCCCTTTCACCCTGGAAGACCTGGCGGCGATGGTGGCCGAGATCGCCGGCGCCGAAGCGGCCCGGGCGCTCTCGGAGCAGTCGGCCGACGCGCCTTTCACATCGCTGGGGTTCGACTCGATGGCCGTCATCGAACTGGCCGAGCGGATCCAGGAGCGCTACGGCGTTCCCATCCCGGACGAGGCGGTGCACGACCTGCGCACCGTCCGGCGGACCCTCGACTACGTGAACGGCCAGGCAGCCGTCGCCGCGGCGGACGGAGCCCGCTGATGGCCCGGGGCGCGGGACGGCTGACCGGCATCGGCGTCTACCGCCCCGGTGGTCTGCTCACCAGTGCCGAACTCGACACCAGGTTCGGTCACGAGGACGGCTATATCGAGCAGATCACCGGGATCCGGGCCAGGCTGAAGGCCGACCCCGACGACACCTTCGTCGAGATGGCCGCGCAGGCGGCGGACAAGGCCCTGGCGCACGCGGGAGTGCTCGCCGAGGACCTGGACTGTGTCGTGTTCTCCTCCGCCAGCAGCGTCGGCCAGGCATCGTGCCGGGCCGCCAGTCTCACCCACCGCATCGGAGCCGGCCGAGCCGGCGGGTTCGACGTCAACGGCGGTTGCGCCGGGTTCGGTTACGGACTGACCCTGGCCTCCGGACTCATCACCGCACAGCAGGCGCGGCAGGTCCTGGTCGTCGCCGCGGAACGGCTGAGCGACATCACCGACCCCGACGACTGCGCGACCGTCATGGTCTTCGGCGATGCCGCCGGGGCCGCGGTGGTCAGCGCCGCGGAGCACGCCGGGATCGGACCGGCGGTGTGGGGCACCCACGGCCCCGGTGAGCCCTGGATGACCAGCGCCCCGCCCAAACCCGGCGCCGCCCGCCCGTACATGCACATGGACGGCACCCGGGTGGTCCGCTGGTTCGGTTCGCACATGCCGCAAGTGGCCCGGGACGCGCTCGACGCGGCCGGGCTCACCTGGGACGACATCGCCGCCTTCGTGCCGCACCAGTGCAACGGGCGGCTGATCGACGCGATGGTGCGCCGACTGCGCCCCCCCGCGCACGTGGCGATCGCCCGCAGCATCGTGACCGACGGCAACACCAGTTCGGCGTCCATCCCGCTGGCTCTGGAGTCGCTGCTCGCCTCGGCCACCGTACGGCCCGGCGACAAGGCGCTGCTCCTGGGCTTCGGTGCCGGGCTGACCTGGTGCGCCCAGGTGGTCGAACTTCCGTAAGGAGCACCTCATGAACGTCACGTCCGCGTCCCCAGCGGTCGATCTCGGGCCCGCCGGCGAACCCGAAGCCGGTGTCGTGGCCCGTCCCCTGTCCCGTCTGTCCGACGACGATCTCGGCACCCTGCTGATGATCCGCCACTTCGAACTGGCCGTGCTGGAGCTGTTCTCCCAGGGCCGGCTGCACGGCACCACGCACACCTGCCTCGGCCAGGAGTACATCCCCGTCGCGCTCTACCCGCTGCTGGACGAGGGCGATTACGTCTTCAGCAACCACCGCGGGCACGGCCACTACCTGGCCCGTTTCCACGACCCGCACGGTCTGCTCGCGGAGATCATGGGGCGGGCCGGTGCCGTCTGCCACGGCGTGGGCGGCAGCCAGCACATCTACCGCGACCGCTACCTGTCGACCGGCGTACAGGGCCAGAGCCTGCCCGTCGCCGTGGGAGTCGGCCTGCACCTGAAGCGGGCCGAGCCGGGCCGGATCGCGGTGGTCCACATCGGTGACGGCACCTGGGGCGAGGGCGCCGTGTACGAGGCGCTCAACATGGCGCAGCTATGGCAGGTCCCGGTGCTCGTCGTGGTGGAGCACAACGGGATCGCCCAGTCGACACCGACCGAGCGGCAGATGTCCGGCACCGTCGCGGCCCGGGCGGCGGCCTTCGGCGTCGGGCACCTGCGGATCGACTCCGTGGACGTCACCGATGTACGGGCCGCCCTCGCCCCCGTGGTCGAGCAGGTCCGCGACCGGCACCGGCCGTACGTGGTCGAGTGCGTCACCCACCGCGTCGGCCCGCACAGCAAGGGGGACGACACCCGCCCGCCCGAGGTCCGGGAGCGAGCCGCCCGGCACGACTGGTACCGCCGCTACCGACAGGACCATCCCGCACAGTTCGCCGCCGCCGACCAGGCACAGGCCGAGGCCGTCGACGCCGTCGTCCGAGAGGTCGGCGCGCGTCCGGCATCCCGTTGGGAGGCCCGATGACCAGGCGCCAGCGCGTGGCAGAGAACCTCAACAGCGCACTGCACCACCTCCTCGGCGCCCACCCCGGCACTTATCTGATCGGCGAGGACGTCGCCGACCCCTACGGCGGGGCGTTCAAGGTGACCCGGGGGCTCTCCGACCGCTTCCCGGACCGGGTGCTCTCCTCACCGCTGAGCGAAGGCGGCATCGCCGGCGTGGGCGCGGGCCTGGCCCTGGCCGGCAACCGGTCCGTGGTCGAGATGATGTTCTCGGACTTCGCCGCACTGGCCTTCGACCCGCTGCTGAACTTCGCCGCCAAGTCCGTGTCGATGTACGGCCGCAAGGTCCCGATGAGCATGGTCGTCCGCTGCCCCACCGGCGGCAACCGGGGGTACGGCCCGACGCACAGCCAGAGCCTGCAGAAGCACTTCCTCGGCATTCCCTCGCTGCACCTGCGGGAAGTCTCCCCGTTCCACGACAACCAGCGCGTACTGACCGCGATGCTCGACCGCGAGGAGCCCGGCGTGCTCTTCGAGGACAAGGTGCTCTACACCCGCGCCATGTACCAGGCGGGGGTCGTGGACGACCTCTTCCGCTACGAGGTGCTGGCCGATCCCTGCGAGACCGCCCGGGTGTTCGCGCCGGATTGCGGGCCCCCCGACTGGATCGTCCTGGCCCCGGGCGGGCTCACCGAACGGGCCGTCACCGCCCTGCGCACCCTGCTCCTCGAAGAGGAGATCACGTGTGAACTGCTGGTGCCCTCCCAGCTCTACCCCTTCGACTGCAAGGCGCTGCTCCCGGTGCTGTCCCGTGCCGACCGCATCTGTGTCATGGAGGACTCCACGGCCGACGGGACGTGGGGCGAGCTGCTCGCACAGCAACTCCACGAGCAGCTGTGGAGCCGGCTGGCCCGCCCGGTACTGCCGCTGAGCGCCGAGCCGAGCATCGTACCGACCGCGGCACACCTGGAGCACGACGTGCTGCTCCAGCCGTCCACCATCCACCGCGCGATCATGGAGGCGACGAAGTGATCGGCATCGAGCTGCCCACGCTCAACACGAACGACTCCAGCTACACCCTGGTCGAGTGGCTCGTCCCCGACGGCAGCAGCATCGAGGGCGAGGAGCCGCTGGCGCTCGTGGAGACCTCCAAGGCCAGTGAGGAGATCGAGAGCACCGGCCGCGGGATCCTGCACGTCCTCGTCGGTGACGGCCAGGACTGCAGGCCGGGGCAGACCATCGCCTACCTCTTCGAGTCGGCCGAGGAACGCGACTGCTACCGGGCGTCGGCCGCCACCCCGGCGGCGACATCCGCACCCTCCGGCGCGGAGCTGAGCATCACCAACGCGGCCCGTGCGCTCGCC
Source organism: Streptomyces sp. BK79 (assembly GCF_044142145.1). Taxonomy (NCBI): domain Bacteria; kingdom Bacillati; phylum Actinomycetota; class Actinomycetes; order Kitasatosporales; family Streptomycetaceae; genus Streptomyces; species Streptomyces sp. BK79. The sequence goes on along the minus strand of NZ_JBHVOC010000007.1, from coordinate 184,804 downwards.
GACCGCCACGGCGTGTCAGAGGCCGAGCTGCGCGGTCTCGGGCGCACGGTCATCCGTACGGCCGATGTCGAGGCCCTGGTGCGGCGGGCCGTGTCCGCGCCCGCCTCCCCCGAGCGTCAACTGTCCAAGCGACAGCGGACGGTGGGGGCGGTGGTGACCGAGTCGATGCGGACCGTTCCGGCCGCGGCCGCCTACGCCAAGGTCGACGTCGGTAAGGCGGAGGAACTGGCCCGGCAGCTGTCCGAGCGCACCGGCAGCTTCGTCTCCCTGCCCGTCCTGCTGATCAAGGCGGTGGCGCGCCGGCACGCGGCACATCCCCTGATGTTCGCCGCGCTCACCGACGACGGCGTGGTACGCGAGAGCGAACGGGCCCATGTGGGCGTCACCATGGACGCGGGCCGAGGCCTGTACACCCCGGTGGTGCACGACGCCGCCGAGCTGAGCGGCGACCGGATCGCCGACCTGCTGACCGGCTTCAGGAGCAAGGCGTTCCGGGGCACGTTCCAGGCCGCCGAACTCGCCGGGGCCAACATCATGGTCGCCCCGCACACCACCGAGGGCATGGTCCTGGCCACCCCCATCGTCTTTCCGGGCCAGACCTGCGTGATCTCCATCGGCGCGGTCGACGACCAGGTGCTCCTGGACGCGCAGGGCACTCCTCGCACCCACCGGTTCGTCCACCTCGGTCTGGTCTACGACCACCGGGTGGTCAACGGCAGGGACGCGATGGCCCTGCTCAAGGACGTCAAGGCTGAGCTGGAGGCACCGGCCGCGCTCGGCTGACCGCCTACCCGCCACCACGGCCCCCCCGCCACCACGGCCCCCCGCCACCACGGCCCCCCGCCACCACGGCCCCTCACCACCACGGACCCCCACCACCCCGGGGGTACCGCCCGTCGGACCGGAAAGGACACCCCTGACATGACCACCGACACCACACCCCACAGCCGCGCCTACGACCTGCTCGCCTCGGTGCTCAGCAACAAGTTCGAAGTGCCCCCCGAGGCCATCGTCCCCACCGCGACCTTCGAGCAGCTGGACCTCGACTCGCTGGCGGTGGTGGAGCTCTTCGTCGTACTCACCGAGGAACTCGGCATCGAGGTACAGGACGGCGAGGCCGACCCGGACCTCACCCTGGACGGCGTGGCCGCCCTCATCGCCGAGGCCGTCGAGCGGTGACCGGCGCCCGACCCGACGTCGCGGTCACCGGGATCGGCCTGGTCACTCCGGCCGGTACCGGCCGCGAAGCCACCTGGGACGGCGTGTGCGCGGGCCGCCCCACCGCCCGGCGCGTCCCGGAACTCAAGGGTCTCCCGGTCGACTTCGCCTGCCTGGTACCGGACTTCTCCCCCCGCGGTCATGTCCCCGGCTCACGCCCCTGGCAGTACGACCGCTTCACCCAGTTCGCCCTCTACGCCGCCCTGGAAGCGGTCTCCGACGCCGGTCTGGACCCGGCCGACTGGGACGCGGACCGCGTCGCGGTGGTCTTCGGCAGCTCGGCCGGCGGCACCGGCACCATGCTGGAACAGCACCGCAAGCAGCTCGAACTGGGCGCGGCACGCGTCTCTCCGCTGCTGCTGCCGATGTTCCTGCCCAACATGGCCACCGGACAGCTCACCATCCACCTGCGGGCCCGGGGCCCGGCGCTGTGCACGGTCACCGCCTGCGCCTCCGGCGCCACCGCCATCGGCACCGCACTGCAACTCCTGCGCTCCGGGGCCTGCGACATCGCCGTCGCGGGGGCCTCCGACGCGGTCGTACAGCCCTTCTGGGTCACCGGCTTCGACCGGATGGGCGCACTGTCCCGGCGCGGCCACGACCCGCGGGCCGCCTCCCGGCCCTTCGACACCGCCCGGGACGGCTTCGTCATGGCGGAGGGCGGTGCGGCCCTGGTCCTGGAGCCGGCGAGTGCGGCCAGGGCCCGCGGACGCCCCGGCTACGCCCTGCTGGCGGGCTACGGAGCATCGTCCGACGCCCACCATCCCGTGGCACCCGACCCCGAGGGCAAGGGCGCCGCCCTCGCCGTGCGGCGGGCCCTCGACGACGCCGGCGCCCGCCCCGCGGACGTGCAGCACATCAACGCGCACGGGACCAGCACCCCGCTCAACGACGCCGCCGAGGCCCGTCTGATCCGTCGCCTCTTCCCGCACCAGCCCTCCGTGACCTCGGTCAAGGGCACCCTGGGCCACCTGCTCGGCGCGGCCGGGGCGGTCGAGGCGGCGATCACCGCCCTGTCCGTGGCCCACGGCCGGGTGCCTCCCGTGGCCAACCTCGAGAAACAGGAAGGAGACACCGAGATCAACGCCGTCACCGGCACCAGCCGGGCGCAGCCCGTCGACCTCGCCCTGAGCCATTCCTTCGGCTTCGGCGGCCACAACGCCGTACTCGCCTTCAGAAGCTGCCCCACCGAACCGGCCCGGGAGCCGGCCGCTCCTTCACCGGCAACCGTGCCCGCAGACCCCCCGCCATCTCGCTGACCAGCTTCAACACACACCGACGAAAGCGAGAAGACCATGAGTTTTCTCAACCCCCGTATCCCCGGTGCCAACTCGGACGACGTCGTCACGGACATCACCGAGGCACCGCACCGCGCGGGCGCGGTCGTCCAGGCCGGTGGCGCGCAGGTCATCGCCACCGTCGACGTCCAGGCGGGAGAGGACGACTGGAACGCCCCGTCCACCGAGGAGCACCCGCGTCCGGTGGTGCTCGTGCACGGCACCTTCGGCAACCGGGGCTACACCTGGAACACGGCAGCACCGCTGCTGCGGCAGCACGGTCACCGGGTCTTCCGGCTCGACTACGGCCACCACGGCCACCCCGTGATCTTCGGCCTGGGCGACATCAAGCACTCGGCCCGCCAGCTCGCCGAGTTCGTCGACGAGGTGCTGCGCCGCACCGGCGCCCAGCAGGTCGACCTCGTCGGCTTCTCACAGGGCGGCATGATGCCGCGCTACTACCTGAACGCCCTGGGCGGCGGCCCGAAGGTGCACAACTTCGTCGGCATCGCGCCCAGCAACCACGGGGTCACCGCCCAGGGCCTGATGAACCTCGCCCGCCAGATCCCCGGGGCGGTGGAACTGCTCGAACAGGGCGCGGTCGGGGAGGTCGTGCCGGCCTGGCCGCAGCTCCAGCACGACCACCCCTTCCAGCGTGAACTGGCCGATCTCGGCGAGACGACGGAGGGCGTCCGCCACACCGTCATCGCCACCCGGTACGACGACGTCGTCACCCCGTACACCTCGTGCGCGCTGGAGGCGGCGGAGGGCCGCTACGTCCACAACATCGTCCTCCAGGACATCGACCCGGACGACCACACCCCGCACGTGAGCATGCCCTACAACGCGACCGTGCTGAGCGAGGTGCTCAAGGCCTTGGCCGACTGAGCGCGGCTGCCGTCCAGCAGGACGCGGGCGACCAGCGCCGGGTCGTCGTTCATCGGGACGTGACCGCAGCCGCGCAGCCGCACCAGCCGCGCGCGCGGAAGGGTGCGCTTGGCGCGCACTCCCTGCCGGGGCAGCAGCAGCCGGTCCCGGTCGCCCCACGCCAAGGTGACGGGGATGCCGGGGACGTCGTCGCCGAACAGCACGCTCCGGCCAGCCCGCAGTGTCTCGTCGAACCCCTCGGCGTGCGCGAGCGCGAGCGTCTCGGCGACCACGGCGTCGGGGGAGCGGCGGGCGGGACGGGCGTAGATCGTACTGGTCAGCGCCGTGCGCCCGGCGGCCGTACGGGACAGTCGCTCGACCAGGGGCAGGGGCAGGCTCCGGGCGGTCCGGCGCATGCCCATGAGGACGCCGAAGGCGTAGCGCCGCTCGGCCTGTGACCAGAAGCCGGCCGGGGACAGCGCCGTCACCGACCGCACCAGGCCCTGCCGGCCCAGCTCCAGGGACAGCAGGCCGCCCAGCGAGTTGCCGGCCACGTGCGGGCGGTCGATGCCCAGCTCCGCGCAGAAGGCGGCGAGTACGGCGGTCGTGCTCGGCAGGTCGTGCGGGATTCCCTCCGGCAGCGCGGACGACTGTCCGAACCCGGGCAGGTCCAGGGCTATCACGTCGCGCTCCGTCGCCAGGATGTCGACCACCGGGTCCCAGGCCTGCCGGTGGTGGCCTATGCCGTGCAGCAGGAGCAGCGGTTCGCCGGCGCCCGCGCGCGCGTAGGAGAGGGTGATCCGCCGCGGACCGTGTGCGGTGGGGGCCGTGAAGGAGAGCGTTGCGGACATGGGGCTCCTTGTCGGGAACACGCGTTCACAGGAACGCGTGAACGATGACGGCATGACGTAGACAGACTGTCAGTAAGAGCTACCGACGGGTAGCCCCCGGCCGCCGCTCTTCCGTCCGGCGCCCCGGGGCTGGGCGATTCCGCCTGGACACCGGTGGGCGCGTCCGCTGGGATGGAGCGGTGACCACCGAAACCGTGACCGACGTCTTCGAAGAGCACCGCCCCGTCCTCCTGGGGGTCGCCTACCGCATGCTGGGCCGGCTGGCCGACGCGGAGGACGTGGTCCAGGAGGCGTGGCTGCGCTGGTCCGGCGCCGACCGGTCCGGCGTCCGCGAACCGCGCGGCTACCTGGTGCGGGTCACCACCCGCCTCGCCATCGACCGGCTGCGCCAGATCAAGTCGCGGGGCGAGACGTACGTGGGCCCGTGGCTGCCCGAGCCGTACGTCACCGACTTCGGGGACACCGTGCCGGACACCGCCGAGCGGGCCGTCCTGGCCGACTCGGTGTCCCTCGCCGTCCTCGTCGTCCTCGAATCGCTCTCACCTCTGGAGCGGGCGGTGTTCGTCCTGAGGGAGGCGTTCGGCTACCCGTACGCCGAGATCGCCGCGATGCTGGACCGCGGTGAGCCGGCGGTGCGCCAGCTCGCCGGCCGGGCCCGCAGGCACGTCGAGGAGCGGCGGCCCCGCTACGACGTCGACCCCGTCCAGCGCCGGGACCTCACCGAGCGCTTCCTCGCCGCCGCGTCCGGCGGCGACCTCGAGGGGCTCATGGCGCTGCTCGCCCCGGACGTCCGGCTGGTGGGCGACAGCGGCGGCAAGTCCAAGGCCCCGCTGCGGGTACTGGAGACCTCCGACAAGGTGGCCCGGTTCCTGCGGGGCGCCGCCCAGAAGGGCATCCCGGACGCTTCGTTCCGCTTCCTGGAACTCAACGCCGGCCCCGCCCTGCTGGTGCTGTCCGGGGGCAAGCCCGACTCCGTCTTCCAGCTGGACGTGGCCGACGGGCGCGTCCAGTCGGTGTACGTCATCCGCAACCCCGACAAGCTGCGCTCCCTGGCGGACCTCGTCTAGTCCCGCCCCGCCTTCCCCCTGGTGACCGGCCCGAGCCCTCGTCCCGCGACGAGGGCTCGGGCCGTCCTGTCGCGGGATTGGTCTTGACCAAGGGGGTGGGCCGACCTATGGTCGCAGAGAACTGCAACAACCTTTAATAAACAAGGGCGTCAAAAGGCCGCCGGACCACGGCGATTGCGGAGGACAGGGTGGGGACCACGCAGTTGGAACCGGTGCCGGAACCGAAGTACTGGCACCTCAGGACCGTGCTCAGCGAGGCCCTGGACTCGGAGTTCGCGGTGGGCGAGATCCTGCCCAACGAGCGCGACCTCGCCGCCCGCTTCGGCGTCGCCCGTGCCACGCTCCGCCAGGCCCTGGAGCAGCTCGAACTGGAGGGCAGGCTCCAGCGCCGCCGCGGCGTCGGTACGACCGTCGCCCCGCCGCGCGTGGGCGTCGCCGTCGGCACCGAGCGGCACGCCTGGCCGGGAGGGGCCGACGACGCGTGGGAGCCGGCCGGCTGCGTGCTGGCGCCCCCGCCCGCGACCGTCGCCGACGCCCTGGGCACCGGCCGGGACGAGCCCGTGCACACCGTCCGCCGCTCCCGCACGACGCACGGCCAGCCCGTCGCGGCGGAGCTGCTGTACGTCCCGCCGTCCTCGGTCCCCGACCTCACCGCCATCGACGCGCCGTCCGGCGCGGCACGCGCGCGGACCGTGCTGCGCGAACTCCAGCGCGGTGAGCTGGAGCGGCGGGAGAACGCCGTGGAACTCGGGTCGGCCGGCACGGAGGACGCCAGGGAACTGGACCGCCTCCCGGGAGCCCCCGTCCTCGTGGTCACCACCCGTTACCTCACCGCGGGCCGCACCGCCGCGCTGTCCGTCGCCACCTACCGCGCGGACACCTGCCGGCTGACGTTCGGGGACACCGGCGACGTGGAGATCCACCACGGCCCCCAGACCCGGGCCTCCTGACCGACCGCCCCGGACCGGTCCTTCGGGCTCGTGCGGGCCCCGCCGCCGGCCGGTCAGCGGCGGGCCGTCGCGCCCTCCACGGCGAACAACTGCTCCTCCACGTGGTCGAGGGCCAGCCGCAGCGCGCCCGTCGCCACGGCCGCCTCGCCGAGCAGCGACAGGGTGACCCTCGGCGGGCGCAGGCAGTACCGGGCCAGCTCCCGCCGCAACGGATCCAGCACACCGTCCAGCCCGGCCGCCCAGCCGCCGACGACCACCAGCTCCGGATCCAGGGCCAGCACCAGGGCCGCCACGTCGTGGACCAGCCGCTGGATGAAGCGCTCGACGGCCGCGCGGGCCCGCCGGTCGCCGTCCCGGGCCTCGGCGAACACCTTGGCCACCGCCTGCTCGTCCAGCGGGTGCAGCGGCTCGTCCGTGGTGGACAGCAGCGTCTCCGGCGTCACGTCCCGGCCCAGCAGGTGCAGCGCACCGATCTCACCGGCCGCCCCGCCGTACCCCCGGTGCAGCCGCCCGCCGATCAGCGCCCCGGCTCCCGGACTCAGCCCGGCCAGGACGAAGACGACGTCGTCGGACTCGGTGGCGGAACCCTTCCAGTGCTCGGCGACCGCCGCCGCGTTCGCGTCGTTCTCGACCAGCACCGGGCACTTGAAGGAACGGCCCAGCCGCTCGCCCAGCCGCAGCCCCGTCCACTCGGGCAGCGCGGTGCTCAGCCGGACCGTGCCGTCCGCCTCGACGATCCCCGGCGTGGCCGCCCCCACGGCGCGCAGCGACCCGCGCGCCACCCCGGCCCGGCGCAGCAACTCGGCGACCGCCGTGCGCAGCCGCTCCAGCCGCTCGTCGGCCAAGGCCGTCTCGGAGACGTCCTTGGCCTGGGCGCCGATCACTCGCCCGTCCAGGTCGGACAGGAGCGCGGCGACGCGGTGCGGCCCGATCTCCAGGCCCAGCAGATGACCCGCCTCGGCCCGGAACCGGAACCGCCGCGCGGGCCGCCCCTGCCGCCGGGCCGTGCTGTCGTCGGCCGCCGCCTCGACGACGAGACCGGCCACGATCAGCCCCTCGACGACACCCTCGACGGTCGGCCGGGACAGCCCCGTCACCCGGGTGATCTCGGTGAATGTCGCGCAGTCCGTCGAACGCAACGCGTGCAGCACCACGGCGGAGTTGATCCTCCGCAGCAGCGACGGATCCCCGCCGGTCAGCCCTGCCAACGTGCGTCCTCCCAGCTCGTGCGCGTGTTGGCCGGATCGTACTCGGCCCGCTCCGCCCCGGCGAGTGCCGGTGGGGCCCTTCCCGGGCCCGCGGGGCGTCTCAGCCGGGTCCCACGAACCCGGACTCGTACGCCGTGATCACCGCCTGCGTGCGGTCGCGCGCCCCCAACTTCGCCAGTACGGCGCTCACGTGCGTCTTCACCGTCTCCGTGCCGACGATCAGCCGGGCGGCGATCTCCGCGTTCGACAGCCCGCGGGTCATCAGCCGCAGCACCTCGCCCTCCCGCTCGGTCAGCCGCGCCCGCTCCAGCCGGTCGCGGGCGGCGCGGTTCCCGCCGCCCTCGCCGTACTCGGCGGCGAGCTGCCGCACGGAGGCGGGGAACAGCAGGGACTCGCCCTCCGCGATCAGCCGCACCGCGTGCACGATCTCGGCCGGCCGGGCCCGCTTCAGCAGGAATCCGTCGGCGCCCGCGCGCAGCGCCTCGTACACGTACTCGTCGTTCTCGAAGGTCGTCACCACGAGGATCTTCGGCGGGTCGGCCACCGTCCGCAGCAGCGCGCGGGTGGCCTCGATGCCGTCCAGCAGCGGCATCCGGACGTCTATGGCGACCACGTCCGGCCGCACCTGCCGCACCAGCGGGATCACCGCCGCCCCGTCGGCCGCCTCCCCGACCACCTCGATGTCCGGCTGGGCCTCCAGCACGGCCCGCAGACCCGCGCGTACGAGGGGTTCGTCGTCGACGAGGAGCACTCTGACCGGCATCCGGTCAGGGTAGATCAGCCCGCGGGCAGCTCGACGCGCACCTGCCAGTCACCGGCGCCGTCGGGTCCCGTGTGCGCCCGTCCGCCCAGCAGCGCGGCCCGCTCGCGTATGCCGCGCAGCCCGCTGCCGCGACCGGCACCGGCTCTCCCGTCCGGCAGCGGATTGCGTACCTCCAGCGTGAGCGCGCCGTCCGCCACCTCGACGCGGACCCGCGCCGGCGTCGCGCCCGCGTGCCGCAGCACGTTGGTCAGCGCCTCCTGGAGGATGCGGTAGCCCTCACGGGAGACGGGGCCGGGCAGGGTCTCCAGCGGCCCCGTGACCTCGGCGTCGACCTTGGTCCCGGAGGCGCGGGCGGACTCCAGCAGCCGGTCCGCGTCCGCGAGGGTCGGTCTGGCGCTCACGGGCTTCTCCGCCTCCCGCAGCACGCCGAGCACCCGCTCCAGGTCCTCCAGGGCGGCCCTGCCGGTCTCCTCGATCGCGGCCAGCGCCCGGTCGGTGAACTCGGGGCTGTTCGCCGTGCGGGCGGCCCCCGCCTGCACGACGGCGACGGTCAGCGCGTGGCCGATGGAGTCGTGCAGCTCGCGGGCGATGCGGTTGCGCTCCAGGAGCTGCTCGGTGCGTTCCTCGAGCGCGGTGAGGCGCTCGGCGGCGGAGGGGCCGAGGAGCGCACGGGCGCCCGCCGTCGCCAGGGCACCGAGGCCGAGCACGCCGCCGTACAGGCCGAGGAGGGGGAGCGGCGCGAGCAGCGCGTACGCCCAGTGCGGCGCGGCATCGCGCAGGACCGGTATGTCGTCGATCCGGTACCCCAGGGCGAGCCGGACCAGTTCGACGCCGAGAATGGGCAGCCAGACGCAGACGCCCGTGGTCAACGCCCCCAGCAGCATGCGCAGTTCCAGCCACACCACGGTGCGCACCCGGTCCCGCCAGGTCGCCGAGGGCGCGACCGAGAAGGCGGAGTCCCCGGGGCCGGACGTGAGAAGCAGCCGGGCCTGCACCCCCTCCCCGGTCCGCACCGCCGGGATGAAGCCGACCGGGACCAGCACCGCCGCGGGCACCCACAGCGTGTGGTCGTCGATGAGCGCCCACACGCTCACCACGAGCATGGGCACCCACAGGTGCAGCAGCCGTGTGTACGTCGTCCCCCGAATCAGCGGGCGCAGAAAGCGGACCATTCCGTCATCCTGCCAGCCGCCACTGACAGCGCACCTCCCCCGCCCGGGGGAGACGATCTCCTCCGGCGGGGGAGGACCCGCCCCCGTACGCTCCGGCACGCTGGTGCCATGACCAGCATCGACGTCCAGAACCTCACCAAGGAGTACGGCACCCGACGAGCCGTCGACGACCTCACCTTCACCGTCCGCCCCGGTCGCGTCACCGGCTTCCTCGGCCCCAACGGCGCCGGAAAGTCCACCACCATGCGGCTGGTGCTGGGCCTCGACCGGCCCTCCTCCGGCACCGCGACCCTCGGCGGACGCCCCTACGCCGCCCTCGACGAGCCGTTGCGGCACGTCGGCGCCCTGCTCGACGCGCACGCCGCCCACGGCTCGCGCACCGCCCGGGACCACCTGCGCGTCCTGGCGGCGAGCAACCGGATCCCGTCACGCCGGGTCGACGAGGTGATGGAGGAGACGGGCATCGCGCCGGTGGCCCGCCGCCGGGTGAAGACGTACTCCCTGGGCATGCGCCAACGGCTCGGCATCGCCGCCGCGCTGCTGGGCGATCCCGAGGTGGTGATGCTCGACGAGCCCTCCAACGGCCTGGACCCCGAGGGCATCATCTGGATCCGCGGGCTGCTGCGCCGGCTCGCGGCCGAGGGACGCACGGTCCTGGTCTCCAGTCACCTGATGAACGAGACCGCGTCCTTCGCCGACCACCTGGTCGTCCTCGGCAGGGGCCGGCTGCTCACCGACACGCCGATGCGCGAGTTCATCGACGCGCGCGTGCGGCCCCGTGTCCGCGTCCGCACGTCCGACGCCGCCGCCCTGCGCGGCGTCCTCGCCCGGCACGGCCATGAGGCCGTGGAACACGCCGACGGGTCCTGGACCGTGCTGGACGCGCGCGTGGACGACATCGGCAGGGCGGTGTCCGGCGCGGGCGTCCCCGTCCTCGAACTCGCCGCCGACCAGGGGACGCTGGAACAGGCATACCTCGACCTGACGGCCGCCGAGACCGAGTTCACCGCACAGCCCCAGGAGGCCTGACCATGCACCTCACGCCCGTACTGCGCTCCGAGGCGCTCAAGGTCCTCACCCTGCGCTCCCTGTGCGGCGCCCTGCTGGCCGTGTTCGCGGTCACCACCGCCTTCTCCGCGCTGGCCGGGGCCTCCGACACCTCCGACCCGGACTTCGACCCGCTGTTCATGGCCCTGTCCGGCGTCATGCCCGGCCAGATCGCCGCCGTCGCCTTCGGGACCACCGTCGTCTCCTCCGAGTACCACGGGGGCGGGATCCGGCTGTCCCTGGCCGCCGTGCCGCGCCGCGGACGGTGGTTCGCCGCGAAGCTCGTGGTCGTCGCCGTACCCACACTGGCCGTGGGCCTGGTCTCCGCGTGCACCGCGCTCGTCGCGGCCCGGGCGGGCCTCGGCCCGGCGGCGAGCGGACTCACCGTCGGCGACCAGGTGCGCGGCGTCGTGGGCTGCGCGCTCTACTTCACGCTGATGGCCCTGCTCGCGGCCGGCCTGACCGCCCTGTTCCGCAGCGGAGTGGCGACCCTGTCGACCCTGATCCCGTTCCTCCTCATCGTCTCCTTCGTGGTCGGGGACGTGGCGGGCGGCGCCACCGACTTCCTGCCGGACAAGGCCGGTCAAGTCGTCCTGTACCAGACGCACGACGGAACTCTGGGCCCCTGGGCCGGACTCGCGGTGACCGCGCTGTGGGCGGCGGCGGCCGTCCTCGCGGGGACCTGGCGGCTGCGCGGCCGGGACGCCTGACGCCGACGGCCGGCTGACGCCCCGCCAATTGTCAGTGGCGGCCGGTTTACTGGACGCATGGACATCGCGCGGCACCTCTCCCTCATCGACGAGCTGTGCTTCCGGCCCTTCCCGGCGGAGCACGGCTCGTCGGACGGGGGCACGGCGGGGCCCGGTCACTTCACGGCGGTGCTGGAGAGCAGCCACGGTCCGCGCGACGGCGACCGGGGCGAGCGCGCGGTCGCGGTGGAGCAGTACGAGAAGGAGCGGGACGCCCTTTATGAGCGTCTCGCCCCGCGCTGGGGAGACACGGACCCCTGGAACCTCCAGACGGTCCTGCTGCGGACCGAGCGGGAGGAGATACCCGAACCGTGGGCGGCCCTGAGCGCCCACGCGCGCGTGGCCTACCTCTGGGAGGCGCCGGGCACCGGCCGCTGGGTCGCGGTGGCCGTCGCCGACCGGGACGAGGAGGACGAGGTGCGGCTGCTGGCCGTCGTCACGCGAGAGGCGCCCCCGTGACCGCCGCACACGCCCACGCCTAGACCTAGTCCGCCTCCGCCTGAGCGGCGACCCGCAGCCGGGCGAACTCCTCCGCCATGGTCTGCGCCGTCCAGTGGGCGTTGAGCCCGCTGGGGTTGGGGAGCACCCAGACGCGCGTGTCCCCGATCGTCCGCTCCTGGGGACCCACCTGGGCCTTCCGGTCGTCGAAGGCCGCCCGGTACGCGGTGACCCCGACCACGGCCAGCCAACGGGGCCGCAGCCGCGCCACCTTCAGCGCCAGCAGCCGGCCGCCCTCCCGGTACTCCTCGGCGGTCAGCTCGTCCGCCCGCGCGCTGGCCCGCGCCACCACGTTCGTGATGCCGAGCCCGTACGACGGCAGCTCATCCTGTTCCGACGGTTTCAGCAGCCTCGGCGTGAACCCGGACAGGTGCAGCACCGGCCAGAAGCGGTTGCCGGGGCGGGCGAAGTGGTGGCCCGTCACCGCCGTCATCAGGCCCGGGTTGATGCCGCAGAACAGCACGCGGAGACCGTCCGCGACGACGTCCGGCACGAGACGGTCGCGGGCGGCCTCCAGCTCGGCGCGGGTGAAGCGCGTCAGAGGATCGCTCCCGGGGTGTAGCCCGCGGCCGCCGGGTGCTGCTTGACGATCTCCTCGATCCGGCCGACGACGGCGCCGACCTGGTCGGCCGCGGCACCGGTGAAGGACAGCTTGTCGGCCATCAGCGCGTCCAGCGCGGCCCGGTCCAGCGGGATGCGCGCGTCGGCGGCCAGCTTGTCGAGCAGTTCGTTGCGCTCGGCGCCCTGCTCGCGCATCGCCAGCGCGGAGGCGACCGCGTTCTCCTTGATCGCCTCGTGCGCGACCTCGCGGCCCACGCCCGCCCGCACCGCGCCCATCAGGACCTTGGTGGTCGCGAGGAACGGCAGGTAGCGGTCCAGCTCCCGGGCGACGACGGCGGGGAAGGCACCGAACTCGTCGAGCACCGTCAGGAACGTCTCCAGCAGCCCGTCGAGCGCGAAGAACGCGTCGGGCAGGGCCACCCGGCGCACCACCGAGCAGGAGACGTCGCCCTCGTTCCACTGGTCGCCCGCCAGCTCGCCGGTCATCGAGGCGTAGCCGCGCAGGATCACCATCAGGCCGTTGACGCGCTCGCAGGAGCGGGTGTTCATCTTGTGCGGCATCGCCGAGGAGCCGACCTGGCCGGGCTTGAAGCCCTCGGTGACCAGCTCGTGCCCGGCCATCAGCCGGATCGTCTTCGCCAGCGACGACGGCGCCGCCGCCAGCTGCACCAGCGCCGTGACGACCTCGTAGTCCAGCGAGCGCGGGTAGACCTGGCCGACCGAGGTGAACGCCTGCGAGAAGCCGAGGTGCCCGGCGATCCGCCGCTCCAGCTCCGCGAGCTTGCCCGCGTCCCCGCCGAGCAGGTCCAGCATGTCCTGGGCGGTGCCGACCGGGCCCTTGATGCCGCGCAGCGGGTAGCGGCCGAGCAGCTCCTCCACCCGGCCGTACGCGACGAGCAGCTCGTCGGCGGCGGTGGCGAACCGCTTGCCCAGCGTCGTGGCCTGCGCGGCCACGTTGTGCGAGCGGCCGGCCATGACCAGCTCGGCGTACTCGCCGGCCAGCTTGCCCAGGCGCGCCAGGACGGCCACCGAACGGTCCCGGATCAGCTCCAGCGACAGCCGGATCTGCAGCTGCTCGACGTTCTCCGTCAGGTCGCGGGAGGTCATGCCCTTGTGCACGTGCTCGTGCCCGGCGAGGTCGTTGAACTCCTCGATCCGCGCCTTCACGTCGTGCCGCGTGACCTTCTCGCGCTCGGCGATCGAGGCCAGGTCGACCTGGTCGAGCACGCGCTCGTAGTCGGCGAGCGCGGCGTCGGGCACGTCGATGCCCAGGTCCTTCTGGGCCCGCAGCACGGCGAGCCAGAGCCGGCGCTCCAGCCTCACCTTCTGCTCGGGCGACCAGAGCGTGGCGAGCTCGGCGGAGGCGTAGCGTCCGGCGAGGACGTTCGGGATGCGGGGCTTGGCGGGAGCGGAAGTCACGTGTACGGATTCTACTGGCGATTCGTGCAGGTCCGCGTCGCGGGGTTGTTCGTCGGAAGCTACGAGGGCCGCGTGCGGCGGAGGGGGATGCCGCGCGCGGCGGAGAGGGATCAGGCCAGATCCTCGTACGGGAGCAGCTCCGGGCGCTTGGGCGGCAGGCCGTCGCCGGACGACCGGCCCGTCAGCCTGCGGCCGATCCAGGGCAGCAGGTGCTGCCGGGCGAACCGCACGTCCGCGGTCCGGCGCGCGACCCAGCCGGGCGGCGGCGTCGCCGGGACCGGCGCGTGCCAGTCGGGGTCCTCGGGCTCGTAGCCGAGCGCCTGCCACACGGCCTCCGCGACCCGGCGGTGCCCCTCCGCGGTCAGGTGCAGTCGGTCCACGTCCCACAGCCGCGGGTCGGCCAGCGACTGGGCCCCGTACAGGTCGACGACCACCGCGCCGTGCTGCCTGGACAGATCGTCGATGATGGCGAAGAGGGCCTCCATGCGGGGCCGGAACTTGTCCAGCACCGGACCCTGCCGGCCCGGGCTGCGCATCAGCACCAGCTGCTCGCAGCTGGGGGCGAGCCGCTCCACGGCCTGCGTCAGCAGGTCCCGCACCCGGGCCATGTCGCACTTGGGGCGCAGCGTGTCGTTGAGCCCGCCGACCAGGGTGATCACATCGGCACCCATGGCCGCGGCCACGTCGACCTGCTCGTCGACGATCTGTCCGATCAGCTTGCCGCGCACCGCGAGGTTCGCGTACCGGAAGCCGGGGGAGCGGGCCGCCATCCGGGTGGCCAGGAGGTCGGCCCAGCCCCGGTAGGAGCCGTCGGGCAACAGGTCCGACATGCCCTCGGTGAAGGAGTCGCCGACGGCGACGAGACTGGTGTGGGTGGGATGCGTGTGCATGGCGACAGAAATGGTAGCCCCTGCACATACCCGCCGGTCGGTCACCCTCGGACGTTCGGCCGGCGGGGCTCAGGGCCGCCGGCCGAACAGCTCCCGCAGCACGTCCTCCATCGTCACCAGCCCCGCCAGCCGCCCGTCGGACCCGAGCACCGCCGCCACGTGCGTACGGCTGCGCCGCATCGCGGTGAGCACGTCGTCCAGCGGGGTGCTCTCCCGCACCCGCGCGATGGGCCGCATGTCGTCCAGCCGGAACGGCAGCTCCCGCGGGGAGGCGTCCAGGGCGTCCTTCACATGCAGGTAGCCGACGATCCGCCGCCCGTCGTCCACCACCGGGAAGCGGGAGAACCCGGACCGGGCCGACAGCCGCTCCAACTGCTCCGGGGTGATGCCCACGCGCGCGTGCACGACGCGTTCCAGCGGCAGCACCACGTCCCGCACCGGCCGCCGGCCCAGCTCCAGGGCGTCGTGCAGCCGCTCCTGGGCCCGGTCGTCGATCAGCCCCGCCTCGCTGGCGTCCTTGACGATCTCCGCCAGCTCCGCGTCCGTGAAGGTCGCCGAGACCTCGTCCTTGGCCTCCACCCTGAGCAGCTTGAGCAGCACGTTGGCGAAGGCGTTGACCGTGAAGATCACCGGACGCAGTGCCCGGGACAGTGCCACCAGCGGCGGCCCGAGCAGCAGCGCGCTGCGCACCGGCTCGGCCAGCGCGATGTTCTTGGGGACCATCTCGCCCAGCAGCATGTGCAGGTACGTGGCCAGCGCCAGCGCGATCACGAAGGACACCGCGTGTCCCGCGCCGGACGGCACGCCCATCGCGTGGAACACCGGCTCCAGCAGATGGGCGATCGCCGGTTCCGCGACCACACCGAGGACCAGCGTGCACAACGTGATGCCGAGCTGGGCCGCCGCCATCAGCGCCGACACGTGCTCCAGGCCCCACAGCACGCTCCTGGCCCGCCGGTCGCCGTCCGCGCCCGCCGCCCCGGCCTCCACGTGCTGTTCCACCTGACTGCGGCGCACGGAGATCAGCGCGAACTCGGCGCCGACGAAGAACGCGTTCACCACCAGCGTCGCCAGACCGATCAGCAGCTGTACGGCGGTCACCGGCCGTCCCCCCTGTCGCCGTCGCCGTCGCCGTCGCGGCCGTCGTCCCCCGGGCCGCCCGCGCCGGAGCCTTTGAAGCCGTGGGAGCCCGCGTCGTCGAGCGGCGCGCGCAGCAGCACCCCGGCCGCCCTGCGCCCCGTGGCGTCCACCACGTCCAGCCGCCAGCCGGCGACGTCCAGACGGTCACCGACGACCGGAATGCGTCCCAGCCCGGCCGCGACCAGCCCGGCGACCGTCTCGTACGGCCCTTCGGGCACCCGCAGCCCCACGCGCGCGAGCCGGTCCACGCGCGCCGCGCCGTCGGCCCGGTACAGCGCGTGGCCCTGCTCGTCGGTGCCGGCCGGGTCCAGTTCGGGCGTCTCGTGCGGGTCGTGCTCGTCCCGCACCTCGCCGACGACCTCCTCGACGATGTCCTCCAGGGTGGCCACGCCCGCAGTGCCGCCGTACTCGTCGATCACGACGGCCATCGTGCGCCGACCGGAGAGCCGGTCCAGGAGCCGGTCGACGGTCAGGGACTCCGGGACCAGCAGCGGTTCGCGCATCAGTTCGGCGACCGGCATCCGGGGCCGCCGCTCGGCGGGCACCGCCAGGACGTCCTTGACGTGCGCCGTTCCGACGACGGCGTCGAGACTGTCCTGGTAGACGGGGAACCGGGACAGTCCGGTCGCCCGCGTCGCGTTCGCCACGTCCTCACACGTCGCCCGGGCGTCGAGGGCGACGACCTGGACCCGCGGGGTCATCACGTGCTGCGCCGTCAGGTCGGCGAGGTTCAGGGTCCGCACGAACAGCTCGGCGGTGTCCGGTTCCAGCGCGCCCTCCTTGGCCGAGTGCCGGGCGAGCGCCGCCAGCTCCTGCGGGCCGCGCGCGGACGCCAGCTCCTCGGCGGGCTCCATGCCGAAGCGGCGCACGATGCGGTTGGCGGTGTTGTTCAGGTGGGTGATGAACGGGCGGAAGACCGCGCTGAACCACCGCTGCGGACCACCCACCCGCTTCGCGACGGCCAACGGCGAGGAGATCGCCCAGTTCTTCGGCACCAGCTCGCCGACGATCATCAGGAAGACCGTCGACAGGGCGGTGCCCAGCACCAGCGCCAGCGAGGAGGCCGTCGAGCGCGACACCCCCACGCTCTCCAGCGGGCCCGCGATCAGCGCCGCGATCGACGGCTCGGCGAGCATGCCGACCACCAGGTTGGTGACCGTGATGCCGAGCTGTGCCCCGGAGAGCTGGAAGGTCAGGTTCCGTACGGCCTTCAGGGCGCTCGCCGCCCCCCGCTCGCCCCGTGCCGCGGCCCGCTCCAGCTCACCGCGTTCGACGGTGGTCAGCGAGAACTCGGCCGCGACGAAGGCACCGCACGCGAGCGAGAGCGCGATCGCCACCAGCAGCAGGAGCACTTCGGTCATCGGGTCACCTCGGATCCATGATCGGCCAGGAGGCCGGGGTCCGCGCGGTGTCGTGCGCCGCGGCGGACACCGGCCTCCGCGCGATGCCGACGGGCGCCGGGAGGATCAGCGGGGCGGACTCTCTCATGCGCCGGTGCCCACCGCCCCTCAGCCGGTCAGTGGCTTGACCCAGCGTCGCCACTGCTCCTCGCGTACGTACCCGGCGGCCCGCCACGCATGCTGCGCCCGCTCGTTGCGCTCCAGCACCATCGCGTCCCCGCGTCGCCCGCCGAGCCGTACGAACCGTTCCTCCGCGGCCGTCAGCAGGGCCGAGCCGATGCCCCGGCGCCGGTGGTCGGGGTGCACCGCCAGCCGGTACAGATGGCAGCGCCAGCCGTCGAAGCCCGCGATCACCGTGCCCACCAGCTCCCCGGCGCGCTCGGCCAGGATCAGCACTTCGGGATCGCGCGCCACCAGGCGCTCCACGCCGCCCCGGTCGTCGCTGATGCTCGTGCCCTCGGCGGCCGTCTTCCAGAAGGCCAGCACGGCGTCGAGGTCCTCGGGCCCGGCGGCCCGTATGTTCAGGTCGGTCATGCCGCGATCCCACCACGTGCGGCGGTCGGTCAGGCGGCTGTTCCGGCATGCGGACCGTCAGTCGTCGCGCAGCGCCCGCATCACCGGGGCGAAGGCCTCCATGTACGGCTCCAGCACCGTCAGATAGGTGAACCCGTACCGCTCGCGCTGCGCCCGTAGCCGCGCGGTGATCCGCTCCAGGGGCCCGGCCAGGAAGAGAGGCAGCTCCAGCACCTCTTCGACGCTCAGGTGCGGCACGTACTCCAACAGGGGGCGGACGGCGGCTTCGGGGTCCTCGGTCACGGCGACCATCTGCAGGAGCAGGTTCAGCTCCGCGGGTTCCGCGCGGCCCGCCGCCAGCTCCCGGTACCGGGCCACGCGACCGTCGAGCTCCTCGGCCGTGAGGGGGACCGGCTGCCCGGTCGTGCTGCCCGGCACCGTACGTCCGCCCGTGAACGCGGCGATGTCGGCGTGCCGGGCCGTCAGCTCCAGCATCCGGTCGCCGTTGGCGCCGATCAGCAGCGGCACTCTGGGCCGTTGCGCCGGCCGCGGCAGGTGCTCCTCGTCGCCGAGCAGCCGCTCCAGCTCCTCGACGGTGCGCCGCAGGTGGTCCACCCGTTCGCCCGGCGAGCGGAACGGCAGCCCCGCCGCCTCGTGCTCCGCCGGCAGGTAGCCGGTGCCGAGGCCCAGCTCCAGGCGCCCGCCCGTGAGGGCGTCCGTGGTCGCCACCTCCCGGGCCAGCAGGGCGGGGTTCCAGAAGCCGGCGTTGAGCACGAAGGTGCCCAGCCGGGGCCGGGAGGTGGCCCGGGCCGCGGCGACGAGCGCCGGGAAGGGCGCCGGCATGCCGAGGTGGTCCGGGACCAGGATCACGTCGTAGCCCAGTTCCTCGGCGCGCCGGCACTTGGCGCTCCACTCCTCGGCCGGGGCGAGGGTCGTCAGGTTGACACCGAAGCGGTACGGCCGCGGCATGGGCGCTCCTCAGGGACCAGGGACGGCGGGGCTCCAGGGTGCCGAGTCAACCACCCCTGGGCGACGGCCGCCCCCACTTTCCCGCAAGCGCGGCGCGACGCCGGCCGCCGCGCTTCCCAGGCGCCCCGGGAGCTTCGCGGGCCGCCCTCGTCGCCTTGCCACTGCTAGCGTTCCGGCGCTAGCTTCGAGGTATGGCGAAGACCCGGAAGGCCCAGCTGAACGTGCGGGTGGACGAGGGCACCGCCCAGGCGGCCCGCGAGCGCGCGCTGGCCCGGGGGATGAGCGTCAACCGCTACATCGAGGAACTGGTCCGGCAGGACACCGGCGAGGTGGGCCGTACCTTCGTGGACGCCGCCGCGGACTTCATGCGGCAGTACGAGAAGGTGTTCGCGGAGGAGGTCGGCGAGGGCCGCGGCTGAGCCTTCGCGCACGTCCCGGATGAAAGACCTCAGCATCGATCTCGCCTGGCTGCTGATGCTCGCCGAACAGCGCACCCCGGGTGACCCGCAGGTCACCGACTGGGGAGCGCTCGTCGCGGCCGTCGCCCGCCACAGCGCCGAGATATTCGACACCCCCGTCTACGAGGGCCCGCACGCGCGCGCCGCCGCGCTGCTCCAGATCCTGATCCACGTCCCCGCGCTGGAGCGCTCCAACGCGCTGTTCGCCTCCGCGGTCGCCTACGCCTACCTGGTCGCCAGCGGAGTCCGGGTGACCACCACGCCCGAGCGGGTGCGGGACCTGGCGCTGCTGGTCAAGCGCGGTGCGGCCTCGGTCGACGAGATCGCGGACGAGCTGCGCCGCTGGGGCGTGTGACGGCGCCCCGGCAGCCCCCTAGGCCCCGGTCGCGGTCCCGGCCCCGCCCCCGACTCCGGGCTCGGTGTCGCGCCACGCCGTGCCGAGCACGCAGTACGAACTCGGCAGCGCCGGCCCGTTCTCCGGCATCATCACCCGCCGGTAGGGGCCGAGCGCGAACCCGGCGTCCCGCAGCGCCGCGACCGGCTCGCGGGACAGGTGGCAGCCGCCGGACAGCGGCGGCCACAGCGTCCGGTCCAGCGCGCGCTGGGTGAAGGTCATCACCCGGCCGCCGCCCCGGCCGTGCTCGAAGAACCGCACCTGGCCGCCGGGCCGCAGCACCCGCCTCAGCTCCCCGAGCGCCCGCGGCACGTCGCGGACGCTGCACAGCACCAGGGAGACCACGGCCGCGTCGAAGGCCTCGCTCTTGACCGGCAGCGCCTCCGCCGCGCCGGGCGCCACGTCGACCGGGACCTCGGCGCGCAGCGCCGCCTCCACGGCCAACTGCCGCAGCACGCGTTCCGGTTCGATGGCGACGACCTCGGAGACGGTGCCCGGGTAGTGGGAGAAGTTCAGGCCGTTGCCCGCGCCGACCTCGATGACCCGGCCGGACAGCCCGGCGAGCAGCCGCTCGCGTACGCGCCCCATGCCCATCCGGGTCTCGGCGCTCACACTGAACCGGGCGTAGCAGCGGGCGAACAGCGGATGGTGCACGGCGTCCCGCGGCACCCCGCGGGAGCGGGCGGATCGCAGCGGCATGGGACCTCCCTCACGAGGTGGTGCCTCACCGCGATTCTCCCCCGTACCAGCCCCGCGCACCCACCGCGCGGCCGACCGTTTCCCCGCGCGGACGGCACCTTCCGGGTCCCCCCGGAGGGCACAGCCCGGTGCACGCGCACCCAGCGGTGAGGGACGCCCCAAGATCCCGGACACCCCCGACCCTCGGTCCGGCCCTCGGCCTGGCCCCCGCCCGGCCCTGCCCCCACCTCCCCAGGGTCAGGGCGCCTCCCGGGCGCGGAACGCGTCCGCGTCCCACGTGCCCTCCAGTCGGGGCGCCAGCCAGTGCGGGGCCGCCGAGCGGAAGGCGGCGGGAGGCAGGGACGCCGCGCCGGCCGGGACGGCGCCCAGGAGGGGCGCGCCGGCCACGTCGGGGAGGTCCGCCAGGTTGCAGCGGGAGGCGAGATCGGGGGCGGAGGGCCAGCTGCCGATCACCACGCCCGGCAGCTCCAGCCCTCGGAAGCGCAGTTCACGCGCCGTCAGCTCCGTGGTGTTCAGCGTGCCCAGCCCCGCCGACGCCACCAGCAGCACCGGCGCCCCCAGGAGCGCGGCGACGTCCGCCAGCGTCCCGCCGGCCGCGTCGAAGCGCACGAGCAGCCCGCCCGCGCCCTCGACCAGCACCAGGTCGTGCTCGGTGGCCAGCTTGTCCGCCGCCTCCGCCACCTCTCGCGGACGCACCGGCGCCCGCCCGGCCCGGCGCGCGGCCGTCCCCGGTGCCAACGGCTCCGGATACCGGGCGACCTCGGCCGCCGTCACCGCGCCCGCGAGGCGCGCCACCTCCTGGGCGTCCCCGGGCTCGTCCGGCCGTACGCCGGTCTGCGCGGCCTTCAGCACGGCCACCGACCGGCCGCCCGCCAGGGCCGTCGCGGCGAGGGCGGCCGTCACGACCGTCTTGCCGATCTCCGTCCCCGTGCCCGTGATCACCAGTACCGGCATGTCATCCCTCCCTGGCCGCCGCGCACACCGCGCGGGCGATGCGCGCCACGTCCGCGTCGCCCGTCACGTACGGCGGCATGGTGTAGATCAGGTCGCGGAACGGCCGCAGCCACACGCCCTCGCGCACCGCCGCCCGTGTCGCCGCCCTCATGTCCACCGCGTGGTCCAGCTGCACCACGCCGATCGCGCCGAGCACCCGCACGTCCCGCACGCCCGGCAGCTCGGCGGCGGGCGCGAGCCCTTCGCGCAGACCCGTCTCGACGCGCTTGACCTCCGCGAGCCAGTCCTGCCCGAGCAGCAGTCGGATCGACGCGCAGGCCACGGCCGCCGCCAGCGGATTGCCCATGAACGTCGGTCCGTGGGCCAGCACCGGCACCTCGCCCCGCGCGATGCCCTCGGCCACCTCCGGGGTGCACAGGGTGGCCGCCATCGTCAGGTATCCGCCGGTCAGCGCCTTGCCCACGCACATCACGTCCGGCGTCACCGCCGCGTGCTCCGCCGCGAACAGCGCGCCCGTACGCCCGAACCCGGTCGCGATCTCGTCGAACACCAGCAGCACGCCGTGCGCGTCGCACGCCTCGCGCAGCACCCGCAGATACGCGGGGGAGTGGAACCGCATCCCGCCCGCGCCCTGCACCACCGGCTCGACGATCACCGCGGCCAGCTCGTCGGCGTGCCGCTCGATCAGCGACCGCAGATGGTCCGCGTACGCCTCCTCGTACTCCGCCGGCGGCGCGTCCGCGAAGACCTGGCGCGGCAGGACGCCCTGCCACAGCTCGTGCATCCCGCCCTCGGGGTCGCACACCGACATGGGCTGCCAGGTGTCGCCGTGGTAGCCGCCGCGCCAGGTCAGCAGGCGCCGCTTCCCGGGGCGGCCGAGGGAACGCCAGTACTGCAGGCACATCTTGACCGCGACCTCGACCGACACCGACCCGGAGTCGGCGAGGAAGACGTGCTCCAGCCCGTCGGGCGACATGTCGACAAGGAGCTTCGCCAGCCGCACGGCGGGCTCGTGGGTGAGCCCGCCGAACATCACGTGGCTCATCCGCTCCAGCTGGTCGCGCGCGGCCTCGTTCAGCACCGGGTGGTTGTAGCCGTGGATCGCCGACCACCAGGACGACATGCCGTCGACCAGTTCCCCGGAGCCGTCGGCCGGCCGCAGCCGCACCCCGCTCGCCGACTCCACGACGAGCGGGTCCTGCCGTCCGGGCAGGGGGCCGTACGGATGCCAGACGTGCCGCCGGTCGAGCGCCAGCAGCTCGTCCACGGTCAGGGCGGGCTCAGGCATTGGGCGCGAGGTCCGTTCCGGCACCACGGCGGCGTACGGCCACCAGGTCCGTACGGGCATCGCCGGCCACCGCCGGTTCGGCGGGCGCGGCGCTCCCGCGGCCGGCCTCGGCCGGGACGGAACCGCACACACCGCCCCCGGCGTGCGACCCGCAGCCCCCGCCCTCGGCGTGCGCCCCGCAGGCACCGCCGTCTCCGTGCGACCCGCACGAGCCCCCGTCGTGCGACCCGCACCCGCCCCGCCCGGCCGCCCGGTGCTCCGGCAGGGTCACCTCGCCGGCGCCCTCCACCTCGAAACCGGCGTCCGCGATCATCTCCAGGTCGGCCCGCCCGGCCTGCCCCTCGCTGGTGAGGTAGTCGCCGAGGAAGACGGAGTTGGCCAGGTGCAGGGCCAGCGGCTGCATCGTGCGCAGATGCACCTCGCGCCCGCCCGCGATGCGCACCTCGACGTCCGGACAGACGAACCGCGTCATCGCCAGGATGCGCAGGCACCGCTGCGGGGTGAGGTGCCACTCCTTGGCCAGCGGCGTGCCCTCCATCGGGATCAGGAAGTTGACCGGCACCGAGTCCGGGTCCAGCGCGCGCAGCGAGAAGACCACGTCGACCAGGTCCTCGTCGCTCTCGCCCATGCCCGCGATCAGCCCGGAGCAGGCGGACAGCCCGGCCGCGTGCGCCTTGCGCACCGTGTCCACCCGGTCGGCGTACGTGTGCGTGGTCGTGATGTCGCCGTACGTCGCCTCGGACGTGTTGAGGTTGTGGTTGTACGCGTCGGCGCCCGCCTCGCGCAGCCGCTCCGCCTGGCCGTCGGAGAGCAGGCCCAGGCAGGCGCAGACCTCGACCGCCTCGTTCTGCTCCTTGATGGCCTTGATGGTGTCCGACACCCGGTCCACGTCCCGGTCGGTCGGGCCGCGCCCGCTGGCCACCAGGCACACCCGCTTGGCGCCCCCGGCCACGCCCGCGGCGGCGGCCCGGGACGCCTGGTCGGGCTTGAGCCAGGTGTACTTGAGGATCTCGGCCTTGGAGCCGAGCCGCTGCGAGCAGTAGGAGCAGTCCTCGGGGCACAGGCCCGACTTCAGGTTGACGAGGTAGTTGAGCTTCACCCGTCGGCCGAACCAGTGGCGGCGTACCTTGCCCGCCGCGGCCACCACATCGAGCAGGTCGTCGTCGGAAGTGGCGAGGACGGCAAGGGCCTCCTCGCGGGTCGGCGACTCGCGCCGAAGCCCTTTGTCCACCAGCGTGTTCAGCAGGTCCATGAGAGCCGATCCTGTCCTAAGGGGCCGCCCGGGGCCAAGGAGACTTCGCACAACACTGACAGATCGCCGTGTGGGTATCGCCACACCTCGCGGGGGCCGTCGTGCCGCTAATGTCTGTCCACTGCCTACAAAACTCCGGAGGACCGACCCATGGCGTTCGGCTGGATCGACGAGCAGGCGGACGCGCGCCGCCGGGCCGGACTCGTACGGACGCTGCGCCCCCGGCCGGCCGACTCGCCGCAGCTGGACCTGGCGAGCAACGACTACCTCGGGCTGGCCCGCCACCCGGAGGTCACCGAGGGCGCGGCGCGGGCCGCGCGGACCTGGGGCGGCGGCGCGACCGGCTCCCGGCTCGTGACCGGAACGACCGAACTGCACGCCGAGCTCGAACGGCGACTGGCCGACTTCTGCGGCTTCGAGGCCGCGCTCGTCTTCTCCTCCGGCTACGCGGCCAACCTCGCCGCGGTCACCGCGCTGGCGCCGCACGGCTCCCTCGTCGTCTCCGACGCGGGCAACCACGCCTCGCTCATCGACGGCTGCCGGCTCGCGCGCGGGACGACGCAGGTCGTGGCGCACGCCGACCCGGACGCCGTCCGCAAGGCGCTGGCGACGCACGAGGGGCCCGCCGTGGCGGTCTCCGACACGGTCTTCTCGGTGGACGGCGACGCCGCGCCGCTGCCCGCGCTCGCCGAGGCGTGCCGGGAGCACGGTGCCGGGCTGGTCGTCGACGACGCCCACGGCCTCGGTGTGCTCGGCGAGGGCGGCCGGGGTGCCGCGCACGCGGCGGCGCTCGCGGGCGCCGACGACGTCGTGGTGACGGTGACGCTGTCCAAGTCGCTCGGCAGTCAGGGCGGCGCCGTGCTCGGTCCCGCCCGGGTGATCGACCACCTGGTCAACGCGGCCCGGACGTTCATCTTCGACACCGGCCTCGCCCCCGCGGCGGCGGGCGCGGCGCTGGCGGCGCTCACCCTGCTGCGCCGCGAGCCCGGGCGGGCGGCGCGGGCCCGCGCGGTGGCGGCCGAACTGCACGCCCGCCTGACCGGTCTGGGGCTTTCGGCGGTACGTCCGGACGCCGCCGTCGTCTCGGTGCGCGCGCCCTCCCCGGAGGGGGCCGTACGGTGGGCGGCCGACTGCCGTGCGGCCGGCCTGTCCGTGGGCTGCTTCCGCCCTCCGTCCGTGCCCGACGGCATCTCACGGCTCAGGCTGACCGCTCGTGCGGACCTCTCCGGGGAGCAGATCGAACGCGCTGTACGGGTGATCGGCGAGACGCGGCCATGAGTCGGCGTGACACGGCCGTGCGCCGCCCGGTGCCCGGCCGGGGTCAGTGCCGGTGGATCGCGGCGGTGAACGACGCCCAGCTGTCGGGGGAGAACAGCAGCGCGGGTCCGGCCGGGTGCTTGGAGTCGCGCACGGCGAGCAGTCCGGCACCGGGGCCGGCCGACGGCCGGGCCGTCTCCACGCAGTTGTTCGCCCCGGTGCTGTAGCTGCTGCGCAGCCACCGCACACCGGGCAGATCAGTGCTGACAGGGATGGTCCGGGGAAGTTCGGACATGGAGCCTGACATGGTGCCTCCTTACGCGCCTGCCGCGGTCGCGGCGATGAAGTCCAACGAGTCCTCGGGCGAAAGGGCATGGATCAGAAGGGCGTTGAAGGCCTCGGTATAGGCCTCTAGGTCTTCTTTCCGTTCGAGGTGCAGGCTACTCGTCAAGTGGTCGAGAACAACCACGTCGAGATCAGAAGTGCTCGAAAAGGAGAAGATTACGAAAGGGCCGGTGACACCGATGTGCGCCCCGGCGGCGAACGGCAGCACCTGGAGCCGGACATGGGGCAGCCGCGCCGCCTCGACCAGCCGCTCCAGCTGACGCGTCATCACCCCGGGGCCGCCCACCTCCCGGCGCAGCACCGCCTCGTCCAGGACCGCGCTCAGCCGCAGCGGCGGCTGTGCCCGCAGCACGTCCTGCCGGGTCAGCCGGACCTCCACGAGCGTCTCCAGGCGCTCCTGGGGCATCCCGTCCGCCGCGGCGCGCGTTACCGCGCGGGCGTACTCCGGTGTCTGGAGCAGGCCGGGGACGACGGTGGTCTCCAGCGTGCGCATCGCGCTGGCCTGGGACTCCAGGCTGATGAAGTCGCGGTAGGCCGGCGGCAGTACCCCGCGGTAGGCGTGCCACCAGTGGTTGCGGCCGCCCGGGTCGTCCGAGCCGGCCAGCATCTCCAGCAGCTCCCGCAGCTGGGCGTCGGCGACGCCGTAGGCGTCCAGCAGTAACCGCACGTCGGCCGGTCTGGCCCCGCTCGTCCCGGTCTCGATGCGGCTGACCTTCGACTGGTGCCAGCCCACCAGCCGGGCCGCCTCGCCGCTGGTGATCCCCGCCGAGGTGCGCAGGGCGCGCAGTTCCGCGCCCAGCTTCCGGCGGCGCACCACGGGACCGTGCTGCATGGGCCACTCCCTTACTCCTTATGAGTCGCCCAAATCCGCTCTGCCGTCGCAGAGTTCACCGCTTCGAGCGACAGATATATGCATATCTTGGTGGATCGCCGTCCTTGGCCGGCCTGGTGATGGCAGTCTGGCGGGCGAAGCACCAGTCCGGGACCGTACTCGAACGATCCGCTCCGTGTCGGCCTGCGGTCCCGTGGGAAAGGGACGGCCTCGCCATGGCAGACCATCTGGAAGCATCCGTCACTCTGCCGAGCGATCCCGCCTCGGTGGCCGCCGCGCGTACGTATGTGGTCGGCACACTGGCGGAGTGGGGTCTGCCGGCGGACACCGACGTGTCCGACACGGTCCGGCTCATCGTCTCCGAGCTGACGACCAACGCGGTCCAGCACACCTTCGGGCAGTCGCCCACCTTCACCGTGGATCTCGTGCTGGACCGGGACGAGCGGCTGCGCATCGGCGTCACCGACAGCCACCCGCGGTTCCCCAAACGCCTGCCGGCCGCCGTCCAGCAGGACAACGGCCGGGGCATGGTGATCATCCGCTGGCTGACGGCGGAGTGCGGCGGCAAGCTGAGGGTGCGTCCCACGCGCGAGGGCGGCAAGACCGTCTCCATCGAACTGCCCTGGGCGGCACCGGGCCGTCCGGTGCCGCCCGAGCCCGCCGCGGGCGTTCCGTGCACCCGAGGGGGTGACGACGGGTCAGGGCGCCGCCACCCCCTCGGGCGGGCTACTTGACCCGGCCGTACCAGACGCTGCCGGTCCAGATCTTCTGCAGGCGCACCACGTCCCCGGTCTTGGGGGCGTGCCAGATCTTGCCCTTCCCCGCGTAGATGCCGACGTGGTAGATGCTGCGGCCCGAGTGGAAGAACACCAGGTCCCCGACCTTGCGGTTACCGGCGGAGATGTGACGGGTCTTGTTGTACTGCTGGGCCGCGGTGCGTGGCAGCTTCTTGCCGGCCTTCTTGAACGAGTAGAGCGTCAGCCCGGAGCAGTCGAACCTGCGTGGTCCGGTGGCGCCCCACGCGTAGGGCGCACCCTTCTTGGAGGCCGCGATCTTGAGGGCCTTCGTCGCGTGGCTCGCCGCCGCCGCCTCGGAGGCGGCGCCGGGGACCACTACGGAACCGCCCACGGCGGCGAGGGTGAGGGCCGAGGCGGTACCGGCACGGGCCAGCAGGGACGGGACACGATTGAGCGCGGACATGCGCAACCCTTCGTCAGCCGCCTGTGAAGGATGACCTGTCGGATTCGGGCTGGCGAAGTTGCCCGGCCGCACGTGTGCGGCTTCACCCCAAGGGCTGCTCGGCCCGGTGCCTCTCGTCGAGGCGGCCGGTCCGGCGACCCGTCGTGCTCGGGTCCTCCACTCCTGCCGATCCACTCCTGTCGACCGGTCGTCCGCGCGGCGGCAGGATTCGGCGTCCGCCCGGACCGCCCCGCCGCTGCGGCGGGGGCTTGTCGTCAGTCACGGATCTTGTCCCGTCCGATGGGAAAATCCCAACGGAACGTGGCCTTTGTGTTGTTACTCACCACTCACCCGTTCGGGTGGACGCCCCTGCGTTCGAGTCCCTGTCGCGTACGCCGACGACCCGCGGACCAGCGTCTCGATGGCCGCGGCGACGCCCGGGCGCGCGTGCCGCGCAACCTCGACGGGCCGGAAACCGGACGTTTCCCTACGCCGAAAGGCGGTACGCCGTTTGGTCCGTTTCAGGGCCGGCGAGTTCCGGCCGGCTGCGGCTCGTTCCGGCTCGCTCCCGCCGGTTCAGGCCGGTTCAGGCATCGTCGGAGGGCGGTGGGAGTCCGACGCGCGCCGTCCGCCGCTCGCCGTCCAGCACCCGCAGGGCCCGGGCGAGGGTGGTGGCGTGCACTTCCGTCTCGCCCCGGCGGTGCATCACCTCCAGCGCGTCGCGCAGCGCGACGGCCTTGGCGACCAGGGCCTGGGCGGCCCGCAGTCTGCGGTAGGTGTCTCCGTGCACCGCGGGGTTGATGCGCCCGAGCAGGTCGACGGCGTCCAGGTAGCGGTCGATCAGCTCGGCCTCGGCGCGGGTCAGCGCCGGCAGCGGCGGCGGTTCGGGTGGCAGCATCGGCGGATCACCTGGCGCCGGGGGTCGGGAACGGGCCCCCGCGGCCGGGCGCGAGCCGGTCCACCAGGCCGTGTTCCAGGGCCTGTCGCGCCGGCGGGGCGTGACGGGTGGACGGTCGGGTCATGGCGGACCCCTCCTCGTGGCAGAACCGTCATGGGCCGCACTCTGGTCAAAAAAGTACAGGACGTACGCTGCCAGGGGAGGGGGAGCGCCGATCCGTGCGTGCGTTCGCCGGCGACGGGGGCGGTCGCTGCTGATCAGAGGAGGCGGCCGTCACGCCCGCGTGGCGGCTGGTGCAGGCCGAAGACGGAACCCTGGTCGTCCCGGCACAGGGCGAACCGGCCGAACCGGGCCACGGACTCCGCGTCCTCCTCGCCCTCCTCGCCCAGGTCCTCGACCGAGCCGCCCAGCTCCCGCACGCGGGCCACCGCGGCGTCCAGGTCGCCGACCCGGAAGAAGAGGTACGGCGAGGCGCCCGCGTCACCCCCGTGCAGGCCCCCCGGCACGCCACCCGTGCCGATGGAGAACCCGCGCCCCGCGGGGCCGGGTTCGAGGGACCAGCCGAACAGGGAGCCGTAGAAGACCCGCCCGCGTTCGGGATCGGCCACACCGAGCTCGAAGAACGACGGTTCGCCGGTCATGGGGCACCTCCGTGGGCCGATGGCCTCCGCTCGCCCCCGTCCCCATCGTCCTCCCCGCCCCCCGGCGGCGCAGCCGGTGCCCGGGGCGTGAACCGTAAGCTGGGGTCATGGCCTACGAGATTCCGGTGACGCAAGCCAGGGCTGAACTCGCCGACCTGATCAACCGGGTGGTGTACGGCGGCGAACGCGTCGTCGTGACCCGGCACGGCAAGCCTCTCGTCGCCCTCGTCTCCGCCGCCGACCTCGAGCGCCTGGAGGACACCCCGGAATCGCCGGGGGAGCGGATGATCACCTCGGTGGCGACCGTCCCCGACGCGCCCGCATCCGCCCCCCGAGAGCGCCCCCAGCGCATCGGGGTGGCGGCGGAGCACCGGGGGCCGAACCCGTCGTAGCGGCCCTTGCGCACGCCCGAGGGTCACGGCCCGGCCGGGGGCGTACGAAGGTCAGGAGGCGACCGGCGCCGGCGCCGAGGCGGGCTCGGGTGCCGGTGCGCCGGCCCGGGCGCGCCGGCGCAGCCTTCCGCCGAGCAGGACCGCGGCCGTACCCAGCACGGCCCACGAGGTGAGGGTCAGGGCGGGGCCGGCGGCCGCGGCGCCGTCGAAGAAGGACACCGAGCGCAGCAGCGAGGCGCCCGCGCCCGGCGGCAGCCACTGGCCGATCGCGCCGGCCGGCTGGGGCAGCATCTCCGGCGCCGAGGAGGCACCGGAGAACGGGTTGCCCAGCAGCATCATCACGGCCGCGCCCAGCCCGAGCCCCGGGCGCCCGAGGAGCGCCGCCAGTCCGGCGACGCCCGCGCCCACGGCCAGGGCCGACAGCCCGAGCACTCCGGCCACGGCCCACCAGTCACCGCCGACCGCTCCGAGCCAGCTGTGCGCGATCGCCGCGGCGACCAGGCCGGTCAGCGCGGCGGCGCCGGTCAGTGCGACGACCGCGCGGACGCCGCGCAGCCCCAGCAGGGTCGTCACCGCGCCCGTCGCGATCCCGGCCAGCGCCAGGGGCAGCACGCTCGCGCTCAGGGCCGCGCCGCGCGGGTCCGCCGCCGGCGCGGGCACCACGTCGACGACCTGGACCGGGGCGCCCGAGGCCGGTGCCTGACCGGTCACCGCCTGCTGGAGCGCCTGGGCGACGACGGGCGAGGCCGCGGACGCCGTGAGCAGCTTCGGGCCCCGGTCGCCGGCGACCACCGCGCCGTACACCGCCCGGTCCTCGACGGCCTCCCGGGCCGCGGCCTCGTCGGCGTACCGGTGGATCTCGAAGGCGCCCTCGCGCTCGGCGAGCCGCTGCTCCACCCGCGCGACCGAGGCGGGCGGGCCCGCCACGCCGAGCAGCAGGTCGTGGGGCGCGGTCCGCGCGGCCGGCCACGCGAAGGCCCACAGGGCCAGCGAGACCAGGACGGGAACCAGGACGATCACGGCGATCACTCGGCGGCTGTCCATGACGGGCTCCTCAAAAAGAAGGATCGTTCGTTTTTACTTCGCCACCACCGTGCGGCCGTCTCGGCGCGCTTGTCAAGAAGGAACGTTCGTTTTAGGTTGGGGCCATGGCCCGCGTATCCCAGGAGCACCTCGACGCACGCCGCCGCCAGATCCTCGACGGCGCCGCGCTCTGTTTCGCCCGCAACGGCTTCCACGCCACCTCCATGCAGGACGTGCTGAAGGAGGTCGACCTCTCGGCGGGCGCGGTGTACCGCTACTTCAGCGGCAAGGAGGAGCTGATCGAGGCCATCGTCACCGAGGTGCTGGGCGCCGTGCGCGACGTGTACGAACGCGCCGCGCTGGAGAGCCCGCCGCCCATGCCCGACGACCTCGTCGTCCGCGCCCTGGAGCACATGGCGCGCGAGCGGCCGGCGGTGACCGAGGGCGGCCAGTGGCTGTTCCCGCGGCTCATGGTCCAGGCCTGGGCCGAGACGCTCCGCAACGACGCGCTCTCCGCCGTGCTGGACGAGGGTTTCGCCAAGGTCAGGGCGTCCTGGGCGAAGGTCGTCGTCCGCTACCAGGAGGCCGGGATGATGCGCGACGACGTCGACCCGGACGCCGTGGCCCGGACCATGATGGCGACGGTGCAGGGCTTCGGCGCCCAGTACGCGCTCTTCGGCGAGGTCTCCCCCGAGGTGCTCCGGGCGGGCCTGCGGGGACTGCTGAGCATGCGGGAGGCCGCCGACGACGCCGGTAATCAGTCGGTCAAAAAAAGGTGACGTGGCGGAAACACCGCGGCCCTACTCTCCACCCCGATCCACCTGCGGTTTTTTTAACACCGGCATGCGCGTTCCCGCGCATTCATGTGTGTTACATCTATAGCCGTCGCGGTGGCCGCGGCAGCCGGACCTTGCGGTCCCGGCGTCATGCGCTGTGAGGTGGCACGTGCAACTGACCCCCCACGAGCAGGAGAGACTGCTCATCCATGTGGCCGCGGACGTGGCCGAGAAGCGCCGCGCGCGAGGAGTGAGGCTCAATCATCCCGAGGTCGTCGCGCTGATCGCCGCGCACATCCTCGAAGGTGCCCGGGACGGCCGCACGGTCGGCGAACTCATGGCCTCCGGCCGCAAGCTGATCCAGCGCGACGAGGTCATGGAGGGCGTCCCCGAGATGATCCACGACGTGCAGGTCGAGGCGACCTTCCCCGACGGCACCAAGCTGGTCACCGTCCACGATCCGATCATCTGACGGGGCGGCAGCCATGATTCCCGGAGAGATCCTCTTCGCCGACGAGCCGGTCGCCTTCAACGAGGGCCGCGCGCCCGTCCGCCTGACCGTGCTCAACACCGCCGACCGGCCCGTCCAGGTCGGCTCCCACTACCACTTCGCCGAGGCCAACCCCGGTCTCGGCTTCGACCGGGCCGCGGCCCGCGGCAGGCGGCTGAACATCGCCGCCGGCACGGCCGTGCGGTTCGAGCCCGGCATCCCGGTCGACGTGGAGCTGGTCCCCCTCGGGGGCGCCCGCGTCGTCACGGGTCTGCGCGGCGAGACCGGAGGTGCCCTCGATGCCTGAACTGTCCCGTGCCGCCTACGCCGACCTGTTCGGCCCGACCACCGGCGACCGCGTCCGCCTCGCCGACACCGACCTGTTCGTCGAGATCGAGGAGGACCGCTCGGGCGGACCCGGCCGCTCCGGCGACGAGGCCGTCTTCGGCGGTGGCAAGGTGCTGCGCGAGTCCATGGGCCAGTCCCGCGCGAGCCGCGCCGACGGCGCCCCCGACACCGTGGTCACCGGCGCCGTGATCATCGACCACTGGGGCATCGTCAAGGCCGACGTCGGCATCCGCGACGGCCGGATCACCGGCATCGGCAAGTCCGGGAACCCGGACACCATGGACGGCGTCCACCCCGATCTCGTCGTCGGCCCCGAGACGGAGGTCATCGCGGGCAACGGCAGGATCCTCACCGCCGGCGGCATCGACACCCACGTCCACTTCATCGCGCCGGGTGCCGTGGACGAGGCGCTGGCCTCCGGCGTCACCACGCTCATCGGCGGCGGCACCGGACCCGCCGAGGGCAGCAAGGCGACCACCGTCACCCCCGGTTCCTGGCACCTCGCGCGGATGTTCGCCGCCCTGGAGTCCAGCCCCGTCAACATCGGCTTCCTGGGCAAGGGCAGCACCATGTCCAAGGAGTCCATGCGCGACCAGCTGCGCGCCGGCATCCTCGGCTTCAAGATCCACGAGGACTGGGGTGCCACCCCCGCCGTCATCTCCGCCTGCCTCGACGTGTGCGAGGAGTCCGGCGTCCAGCTCGCCGTCCACACCGACACCCTGAACGAGGCCGGATTCGTCGGCGACACCTTCGACGCGGTCGCCGGCCGCACCCTGCACGCCTTCCACGTCGAGGGCGCCGGCGGCGGCCACGCACCCGACATGATCACGGCCGTCTCCCTGCCCAACGTGCTGCCGGCGTCCACCAACCCGACCCGGCCGCACACCGTCAACACCGTCGAGGAGCACCTCGACATGCTGATGGTCTGCCACCACCTCAACCCCGCCGTCCCCGAGGACCTGGCCTTCGCCGAGTCCCGTATCCGGCCCAGCACCATCGCGGCCGAGGACGTCCTGCACGACATGGGGGCGATCTCCATCATGGCGTCGGACGCCCAGGCCATGGGCCGGATCGGCGAGGTGATCCTGCGGACCTGGCAGACCGCCCACGTGATGAAGCGGCGCCGTGGCTTCCTGCCGGGCGACACCCGCGCCGACAACCTGCGCGCCCGTCGCTATGTCGCCAAATACACCATCAACGCCGCCGTCGCCCAGGGCATCGAGCACGAGGTCGGCTCCGTGGAGCCCGGCAAGCTCGCCGACCTGGTGCTCTGGGAGCCCCGCTTCTTCGGAGTGAAGCCGCAGCTCGTCCTCAAGGGCGGCCAGATCGCGTACGCGCAGATGGGCGACGCCAACGCCTCCATCCCCACCCCGCAACCCGTCCTGCCGCGCCCGATGTTCGGCGCTCTCGGCGCGGCGCCGGCCGCCAACTCGGTGGCCTTCGTGGCGGAGGCGGCCATCGAGGACGGGCTGCCGGAACGCCTCGGTCTCGGCCGGGAGTTCGTGCCCATCCGCTCGACCCGGGGCCGTACCAAGGCGGACATGCGGCAGAACGACGCCCTGCCGCGCGTCGAGGTCGCCGCGGACTCGTTCGCCGTGACCATCGACGGTGAACTCGTCGAACCCGCCCCCGTCACCGAACTGCCGCTCGCCCAGCGGTACTTCCTGTTCTGAGCGCCGACATGAGCCGCGCAGCACTGCTCGTCCTCGCGGACGGCCGCTTCCCCGCCGGAGGGCACGCCCACTCCGGCGGGGCGGAGGCCGCCGTCCGGGCGGGACACATCACCGACGCCGCGAGCCTGGAGGCGTTCTGCCGGGGGCGGCTGCACACGAGCGGAGCCGTCGCGGCGTCCCTCGCGGCAGCCGCGGCCCTCGGCGTCGACCCCGGCGAGCTGGACCTGGCCGCCGACGCCCGTACGCCGGCACCGGCCCTGCGGGTGGCCGCCCGCAGACTCGGGCGGCAACTGATGCGGGCCGCCCGGGCGACCTGGCCGCACCCCGAGCTGGACGCGCTGGCCCGGCGGTTCCCCAAGGGCGCCCACCAGCCCGTCGTGCTCGGCCTGACCGCCCGCGCGGCCGGGCTGGAGCCCCTCGACGCGGCGTACTGCTCCGCCTACGAAGGGGTGAGCGGACCGGCGACGGCCGTCGTACGGCTGCTCTCCCTCGATCCGTTCGACGCGACCGGCGTCCTGGCGCGCCTCGCGCCCGACCTGGACCGGGTGGCGCGGGACGCCGTGGACGCGGGGAGGGCGGCCGTGACCGACGGGGTCGACGTGCTGCCCGCGCGGTCCGCGCCGTTGCTGGAGATCGGGGCGCAGGCGCATGCCGCTTGGGCTGTGCGGTTGTTCGCCTCGTAGGGTTCCGCGCCCCGCCGACCCTCGCCAGGGGGCTCCGCCCCCTGGACCCCCGTTCGGCCTGGACGGCCTTGTCCTCAAACGCCGGACGGGCTGAAATGCCGACCTGAGTTTCATAGGAGCCGCCGCCGTGCATCTCGACCATCACCCCACCCTCCCCGCCGTCTCCGCCGACGCCCGGCGGCCGGACGGCACCCGCCGTGCCCTGCGTGTCGGGCTCGGCGGGCCCGTCGGCTCGGGCAAGACCGCCACCGTCGCCGCGCTCTGCCGGGCGCTGCGGGACGAGTTGTCCCTCGCCGTGGTCACCAACGACATCTACACCCGCGAGGACGCCGAGTTCCTGCTCCGTGAGGCGGTGCTGCCGCCGGAGCGGATCAGCGCCGTGGAGACGGGGGCCTGTCCGCACACCGCGATCCGGGACGACATCTCCGCCAACCTGGAGGCCGTCGAGGACCTGGAGGACGAGGTCGGGCCCCTCGACCTGGTCCTGGTGGAGTCCGGCGGGGACAACCTCACCGCCACCTTCTCCAAGGGACTCGTCGACGCCCAGATCTTCGTGATCGACGTGGCCGGCGGCGACGACATCCCGCGCAAGGGCGGCCCCGGCGTCACCACCGCCGACCTGCTGATCGTCAACAAGACCGACCTCGCCCCGTACGTCGGCTCCGACCTCGCGCGGATGGCCGCCGACGCGAAGGCGCAGCGCGGTGAACTGCCCGTGGTGCTCCAGTCGCTGCGCGGCGAGGACGGCGTGCGGGACGTCGCCGACTGGGTGCGGGCCCGGATCGCCGCGTGGACGGCGTGACCGCGCCGGGCGGCGTGCGGGCGAGGGCGCGCGTCACCGCCCGCGGGGACGGCCGGGGCGGCACCGCGCTGCCCGTGCTGGAGGGCGAGGGACCGCTCGCCGTGCGGCGCACCCGGGGGAGCGCCGGCGAGGCCCGGGTCATGCTGGTCGGCGCCATGAGCGGACCGCTGGGCGGCGACCACTTCACGGTGACCGCCGAGGCCGCCCCGGGTGCCCGGCTGCGGGTCGGCTCGGCCGCCGCCACCCTCACCCTGCCGGGGCAGGACAAGGCCGGATCCCGCTACGACGTCCGGCTCACCGTCGGCGACGACGCCGAACTGCACTGGCTGCCGGAGCAGTTGATCTCCGCGCACGGCAGCGACCTGCACGTCACCACCCGCGTCGACCTCGCCGCCACCGGACGGCTCCTGCTGCGCGAGGAACAGGTCCTCGGACGCGCCGCCGAGGAACCGGGGCGGCTCACCAGCCGTCTCACCGTGCGGATCGCGGGCCGGTGCGTGCTCGACCAGGAACTGGCCTGCGGGCCCGGCGCCCCGGGCGGCTGGGACGGCCCCGCGGGCCTGGCGGGACACCGTGCCGTCGGCCAGCTCGTCGTCGTACGCCCCGAGTTCGCGACCGCTCCACCGGCGGCCCGCGTCCTCGCCGAGGGGGAGGCCGCCGTGCTGCCGCTCGCGGGTCCCGCCGCGCTGGTGACGGCGGTGGCGCCGGACGCGCTGCGGCTCAGGCGGCTGCTGGACGACGCGCTGGCCTCGCTGGACTGAGGTTCCGTCGACCGAACGCCCTTCTCCGTTTATCGGATTGGCAAAGAAGTAGTACCGGCTCTGTTCTCAGGGAACGCACAGCCGCGAGGATCCCCGTACGTGTCGCAATCATGAACGGGGAGGGCCACTTGAGGAAGAGCAGACTGGCGCGCAGAACGGCGGCGCTCGGTTCGGCCGGAGCGCTCGTCACCGCCACACTGGTGGCCGGCGCCGTCGCGGCGCCCACCGCGAGTGCCGCCGCGTCCACCGGCCAGGGACACGCGAAGGGCTGGGACCGCGAGGCGCGCGGCGCCGCCGTCGCCGCGGCGCGCGCCGCACGGGCCGGCATCGACTGGCAGGACTGCGCCGCCGACTGGAACCTGCCCAAGCCGATCCAGTGCGGCTACGTGACGGTGCCGCTCGACTACGCCAAGCCGTTCGGCAAGCAGATCAGGATAGCCGTCGACCGCATAGGCAACACCGGGACGGAGGCCGAACGCCAGGGCGCCCTCGTCTACAACCCCGGCGGCCCCGGCGGCTCCGGACTGCGCTTCCCGGCCCGGGTGACGAGCAAGAACCCGGTGTGGGCCAAGACCGCCAAGGCGTACGACTTCGTCGGCTTCGACCCGCGCGGCGTCGGCAAGTCCGCGCCCATCTCCTGCGTCGACCCGCAGGAGTTCGTCAAGGCGCCCAAGATGGACCCGGTACCCGACTCCGAGGACGACAAGCTCGCCCAGCGCAAGCTGGCCCGCGAGTACGCCGAGGGCTGCCTGGAGCGCAGCGGCGAGATGCTCCCGCACATGACCACGCCGAACACCGCGCGCGACCTCGACGTCGTCCGCGCCGCGCTCGGCGAGAAGAAGCTCAACTTCCTCGGCGTCTCCTACGGCACCTACCTCGGAGCCGTCTACGGCACCCTCTTCCCCGACCACGTGCGGCGGATGGTCGTCGACAGCGTCGTCAACCCGTCCCGCGACAAGATCTGGTACCAGGCCAACCTGGACCAGGACGTCGCCTTCGAGACGCGCTGGAAGGACTGGCAGGACTGGGTCGCGAAGAACGACGCGGCCTACCACCTCGGCGACACCCGCGCCGAGGTCCAGGAGCAGTGGCTGAAACTGCGCGCCACCGCCAAGAAGGAACCCCTCGGCGGGGTCGTCGGCCCGGCCGAGCTGATCTCCTTCTTCCAGAGCGCCCCGTACTACGACTCCGCGTGGGCGCCGGTCGCGTCGGTCTTCAGCGCGTACGTCGCCGGCGACACCCAGGCCCTCGTCGACGCGGCCGCCCCCGACCTGTCGGACACCGCGGGCAACGCCTCCGCGGAGAACGGCAACGCCGTCTACACGGCCGTCGAGTGCGCCGACGCCAAGTGGCCCACCGACTGGAACACCTGGGACCGGGACAACACCCGGCTGCACCGCGACCACCCGTTCATGACCTGGGCCAACGCCTGGATGAACCTGCCCTGCTCCACCTGGCCCGTCAAGCAGCGGACGCCGCTGGACGTGAAGACCGGCAAGGGACTCCCGCCGGTGCTGATCGTCCAGGCCGAGCGGGACGCGGCCACGCCGTACGAGGGCGCCGTCGAACTGCACCAGCGGTTCAAGGGCTCGCGCCTGATCACCGAGCGGGACGCCGGCTCGCACGGTGTCACCGGCCTGGTCAACCCGTGCGTCAACGACCGGGTGGACACCTACCTGCTCACCGGGAAGGTGGACACCGAGGACGTGACCTGCGCCCCGCACGCCACGCCCAAGCCGTAACGACGGCGGGAACGCGCCAGGGGGCGGCCGGTCCGACCGGCCGCCCCCTTCGCCGTCCTCACGCCCGCCGCGCCGCCAGCCAGGTGTCCTCCGCCGCGTAGTCGAAGAGGTCGCCGTACGCCCGGAACATCTTCGGGTACGCCTCCCGCCAGTCCCGGCCGGCCAGCCGCTCCTCGATGAACGCGACCGTCTCCGGCAGCGTCTCGGCGTACCGGACGACCGGGCGGTATCCCAACTCCCGTTCGGCCGCGGCCATGTCGCACACGACCGGCGCGGGCACCGACCACGGCGTGTCGCCCACCCCGTCCACGGGCGGCGGACCGTCCACCCGGACGTCCTCCGTCTCCACGCCCATCGCCGCGTCGACCGCCTTCGCGATCTCGGCCACCGTCGGCGCCTCGGGGTCGACCGCGTTCAGGACGCGGGTGCCGGGACGCGGCGCGGCCAGCCGGATCAGCTCGGCGACGTTGTGCACGCTCACCGGGTGGAAGCGGCTCGCTCCGCCGTACGCGAGGACGCGCCGGCGCCTGCCGTCGAGGTTGCGCTTGACGAAGTACAGCTCGCGCGGCGTCCGGCAGTGCGGACCGTGGACGGCGCCCGCGCGCAGCAGCGTCACGGGCAGCCGGTCGCCCGCCGCGAGCAGCTCCCGCTCCAGCGCTGCCTTGCGGGTGCTGTAGGACGTGTCGCCGGGCCGGACCGTGCGCTGTTCCTCGGTCACCGGCACCGGGTACACGGGGAAGCCGCCGGGCTCGGCCTGCGTGTCGAAGCCGCGGCCCTGGCCGTCCTCGTAGACCGACACGCTGGAGATCACCACCGCCGAGCCGACCCGCCCGGCGAGCGATACCAGTTGCCGCGCGTGGCCCTCCCCGAAGGCCACCACGTCCACCAGGACGTCGCAGCCGTCGCCGACCGCCGCCGACAGCGCCGCGTCGTCCTCCCGGTCGGCCCGCGCCACCCGCACGTCCCCGGGCCAGTCCCCGTCCCGCTCGCCGCCCCGCGAGACGGCCGTCACCTCCCAGCCGTCGCGGGCCAGCGCCCCCACGGCCACCCGCCCGATCTGTCCCGTCGCCCCGATCACCACAGCACGTGTCATGAGGCGACCGTAGGCGCGGACCCGCACACCGGGCCATGCCCTTCTGCCGACGGCAGACAGCGCACCCGGGCGGCGCCCTTCAGCGGCCCGGCAGCCGGGGGAACCTCGGGGTCCGCGCCGCCTTCCGCGCTTCCTCGGCCTTCACGTCGGCCGCGTACCGGTCGACGTACTCCTGACCGGACAGGGACAGGATCGCGTACATGATCTCGTCGGTGACGGCCCGCAGGACGGCCTTCTCGCCCTCCATGCCGGCGTAGCGGGAGAAGTCCAGCGGCTCGCCGAAGCGGATCACCACCGGGTGCAGCCTGGGGATCTTCCGGCCGGGCGGCTGCGCCTCGAAGGTGCCGATCATCGCGCAGGGCACCACCGGCAC
Source organism: Streptomyces sp. BK79 (assembly GCF_044142145.1). Taxonomy (NCBI): domain Bacteria; kingdom Bacillati; phylum Actinomycetota; class Actinomycetes; order Kitasatosporales; family Streptomycetaceae; genus Streptomyces; species Streptomyces sp. BK79. The sequence continues at coordinate 145,892 of NZ_JBHVOC010000007.1, read as the reverse complement.
CCCGGCCCGCAGCGCCATCACGGCGACGCCGACCTTGCCCTTGTACAGCCGGCCGTCGTGCGAGCGGGTGCCCTCGGGATAGATGCCGAGCAGCTCGTCCTTGCCGAGCACGCCCAGCCCCTCGCGGATCGCGGCCTGCCCCGCCTCCTTGCCCGAGCGGTCGACGGGGATCTGCCCGGCGCTGCGGAAGAAGAACGCGGTCAGCCGGCCCTTGATCCCCGGGCCGGTGAAGTACTCGGCCTTGGCGAGGAAGGTGATGCGGCGCCTGAGCACGGCGGGCATCAGGAAGTGGTCGGCGAAGGAGAGGTGGTTGCCCGCGACGATGGCCGCGCCCGACGCCGGCACGTGGTCCAGGCCCTCGATCCGGGGCCGGAAGGCCAGCCTGAGCAGGGGGCCCAGCAGGACGTACTTGAGGACGTAGTAGAACAAGGCGTCGCTCCTCACCCCGGCGGGACGGCTCGTTCGCCGTGTTCTCACTGGTCAACCGGCACAGGCCGGGGTGCCAGTGTAGGTGCGGGCCGGGCCGTCCGGAACCGGACGTGCCCGGCCCGCGGGCCGCGTCGCGCTCGTCAGAACTTCGGCGTCGGCGCCTGCGCCTCGACCATCTCCGCCGCCTCCTCGTCGGTCTGCACCGAGGGCGGCGAGCCCTCCAGGGGCTGCTGTGCCGTCTCCTTCATGCAGGCCACGGCCACGACACCGACGAGGGCCGCGGCCATCGCGTAGTACGCGGGCATCATGTCGGAGCCCGTCACGCCGATCAGCGCGGTGATGACCAGCGGCGTGGTGCCGCCGAACAGCGACGCCGAAAGGTTGTAGCCGACCGACAGGGAGCCGTAGCGGACATTGGTCGGGAACATCGCCGGGAGCGCCGCCGACATCGTGCCCAGCAGGCAGACCAGGGACAGGCCGAGCATCAGCATGCCGGCCGAGACCGCGAGCAGGCTGCCGACCTGCACCAGCACGAACGCCGGGGCGGACAGGACGAAGAAGCTGACCATGCCGGTCATCAGCAGGGGCTTGCGGCCGAAGCGGTCGGACAGCCGGCCGACCTGGTTGATGATCAGCATCAGCAGGATCATGGTGGCCACCAGGATCATCAGACCGTGGCTCTCGCTGTAGTCCAGCTCGTCCGACAGATAGGTCGGCATGTACGACAGCAGCATGTAGTCGGTGATGTTGTACGCGCCGACCAGCGCGATGCACAGGATCAGCGACCGCCAGTGGGTGCGGAAGATCTTCGCGAGGTCGCCCCGCGCGGTGGTCTCCACCGCGTTCGCCGCCTCCGAGATGTGGACGTTGGAGTCCTGGAGCTGCAGGAAGGCGGGCGTGTCGTCCAGCTTCAGCCGCAGATAGATACCGACGATGCCGAGCGGCGCCGCGACGAGGAACGGGATGCGCCAGCCCCAGGCGTCCATGGTGTCGCTGCCGAGCCACGCCGTGAGGGCGGTGACGAGGCTCGCGGCGCCCGTGTACCCGGCCAGCGTGCCCAGCTCCAGGAAGCTGCCGAAGAACCCGCGCCGCTTGTCGGGCGCGTACTCGGCGATGAAGGTGGAGGCGCCACCGTACTCACCGCCGGTCGAGAAGCCCTGGAGCAGGCGGAACACGATCAGCAGGACGGGCGCCCAGAAGCCGATCGCGTCGTAGCTGGGGATGAGCCCGATGGCGGCGGTGCCGATCGCCATGAGGATCATCGTCAGCGCCAGCACCTTCTTGCGGCCGATCTTGTCGCCCATCGGACCGAAGACCATGCCGCCGAGGGGACGGACCAGGAACGCCACGGCGAAGGTGGCGAACGAGGAGAGCAACTGCGCCGTGTCGCTCCCGGACGGGAAGAAGACGCGGCCGATGGTGCCGGCCAGGTAGGCGTAGATGCCGAAGTCGAACCACTCCATGGCGTTGCCGAGGGAGGCCGCCTTCACGGCGCGCTTGACCGCGGCCTCGTCCGTGACGGTGATGTCCGACCGGCGCAGTCGGGGGTTCTGCCGACGCCGGATGGCCCGGAACAGGGCCGGGTGGCGGCGGATCGCCGCTGCGTCGGGTTCTTGGCCGTTGTCGGTGGAGGACGTGGCGGACTCCCTTTCCACGGGCAGACGCTCCCCACGGAGCGCTGCTCGGTCGTACATTTCTCGGGTCGTACCGTTCCCCCGATCATGCTTTGTATGGTCGTGACGTCAGTCATGTGGTTGAGCCGATGAGGTGAGCGGGCCGGCTGAGTAGGCTTCGCACATGCGGATCTCCGTCTCCTCCGACATGGACGAACCCGTGGCCCGGCTCCTCGTTCAGGAGCTGCGGGGACGCGGTCACGAGGTGCTGGCCCACGGAGCACTGAGCCCCGGCGCGGACGCCCGGTGGGCGGTGTGCTCCGAGCGGGCGGCGCGCGACGTCGCCGACGGCACCGCCGACCAGGCGGTGGTGTGCTGCTGGACCGGCACCGGCGCGTCGATCGCGGCGAACAAGGTGCCGGGCGTACGGGCGGCCCTGTGCACGGACGCGTACACGGCGGACGGCGCCCGCCGCTGGAACGACGCCAACGTCCTCGCCCTGAGCCTGCGGCTGACCTCGGGGCCGCTGCTGGGGGAGATCCTCGACGCCTGGTTCGCGGGCGCGCCCAGCGAGGACGCCGAGGACCGGGAGAACGTGACGCGCGTGGAGCGGCTCGACGGGGGCCGGGCCGCTCCCTGAGGACGGACGGTCTGAGGGCGGACGGGGTCAGGACACCAGCACCTTCTCCAGGGTGCCGAGGGCCTCCCGCAGCTCCTCGCCGGTGACGGTCAGCGGCGGGGCCAGCCGGATCGTGGAGCCGTGGGTGTCCTTGACGAGGATGCCCTCGCGCATCAGCCGCTCGCTGATCTCACGCCCGGTGCCGAGCGCCGGGTCCACGTCGACGCCCGCCCACAGCCCTCGGGCACGGAAACCGACGACACCCTTGCCGACCAGGGCGGCCAGCCCCTCGCGCAGCACCACGCCCAGCTCGTCGGCCCGGCGCTGGAACTCGCCGGTCCCCAGCAGCTCCACCACCGCCGTGCCGACCGCCGCCGCCAGCGGATTGCCGCCGAACGTCGACCCGTGCTCGCCCGGGTGCAGCACCCCGAGCACCTCGCGGCTGCCGACCACCGCCGACACCGGGACGATGCCGCCGCCCAGCGCCTTGCCGAGCAGCACCACGTCCGGCACGACCGACTCGTGCTCGACGGCGAGGGTGCGCCCCGTGCGGCCCAGACCCGACTGGATCTCGTCCGCGACGAAGAGGCACCCGGCCCGGCGGGTCAGCTCCCGCACCCCGGTCAGATAGCCGTCGTCCGGGATCAGCACCCCCGCCTCGCCCTGGATGGGCTCGATCAGCACCGCCGCCGTCGTCTCGTCGACCGCCGCCTCCATCGCCGCCAGGTCGTTGTACGGGACGACCCGGAAGCCGGGGGTGAAGGGGCCGAAGCCCGAGCGGGCGCTCTCGTCGGTGGAGAAGCCCACGATCGTCGTCGTACGGCCGTGGAAGTTGTCCGCCGCGACCACGATCGTCGCCCGGTCGGCGGGGACGCCCTTGACGTCGTAGGCCCATTTACGGGCCACCTTGATGCCGCTCTCCACGGCTTCTGCGCCGGTGTTCATCGGCAGCACCATGTCCGTGCCGGTCAGCGCGGCCAGCCCTTCGGCGAAGGAGGCGAGGCGGTCGTTGTGGAAGGCCCGCGAGGTGAGGGTCAGCCGGTCGAGCTGACGGTGGGCAGCCTCGACCAGCGCGGGATGGCGGTGGCCGAAGTTCAGCGCCGAGTAGCCCGCCAGCATGTCCAGGTAGCGACGGCCCTCCACGTCCTCGACCCAGGCGCCCTCGGCGCGGGCCACGACGACGGGCAGCGGGTGGTAGTTGTGCGCGAGGACGGGCTCCTCCGCGCGGATCAGCTCCGCGGAGCCGCGGGCGCGGGCGGGTGCGGTCATGGGCGGGTCTCCCGGATCTCCTGGGTGCAGCACTTGATGCCGCCACCGGCCTTGTGGAACTCGGACAGGTCGACGGGGACGGGGACGTAGCCGAGGCCGGCGAGCTGCTCGGCGAGCCCCCGGGCCCCGGGCGCGAGGAACACGTGCCGGCCGTCGCAGACGGAGTTCAGCCCGAACGCCATCGCGTCCTCGCGGGTGGCGAGCACCGCGTCCGGGTAGAGCCGTTCGAGCACCTCACGGCTGCCCGGTGAGAAGGCCCCGGGGTAGTAGGCGATGTTCCCGTCGGACCCGTCGGCCCCGTCGTCGAGCACGAACAGCGCCGTGTCCAGGTGGTAGAAGTACGGGTCCACCAGCGTCAGCGAGATCACCGGCACCCCGAAGAACTCCTGCGCCTCGCGGTGCGCCTCACGGGTGGTGCGGAACCCCGTGCCCGCCAGGATCCACCGCCCGGCCGGCACCAGGTCGCCCTCGCCCTCGCAGACCGACTCGGGGTGCTGGACCTCGAAGCCCTCCGTCTTGAACCACGCCTCGAAGGGCACCGACTCAGGACGCCGCTCGGGCGCGTGGAAGAGCGAGCCGAGGACGCGGCCGTCCACGACGACCGCGCAGTTCGCGGCGAAGACCATGTCGGGCAGGCCCGGGACGGGCGCGACGCTGTCGACGGTGTGGCCGTGGGCCCGGTAGGTGTCGACCAGAGCCTGCCACTGGTCCAGCGCGCGGATGACGTCGACGGGCCTGCCGGTGCTCATCCACGGGTTGATGGCGTACCGCACGGCGAAGTGTCTGGGTTCGCAGACCAGGAAGCGCCGCGGGCGCGGCACACGGGATGCGGTCACAGAGGGGTTCCTCCGTTTCCTCACGGGTTGTGACTGAGGGATGACACCACGGTAGGAAGCGGGAGAGACGGACGACAAGCGACAAAGGCTGCGTGTCAGCGCAGGAACACTGCGTCTTCGGGCAGGTCAACGCACGTCTGATGCGCCGTCCGCCGCCCCTCGGGCCGTCTCTTCGGGCGCCGGCTGGCTCGCGCCCGCCTCCGGACTGTCCGGGATGAGATGGGACAGCACCATCACACTGATCGTCTTCCGGATGAACGGCTCGGCCCGGATCCGCTCCAGCACCTCCTCGAAGTGCTCCACGTCCCGCGCCCGCACGTGCAGCAGCGCGTCCGCGCCGCCGGTCACCGTCATCGCCGCCGTGATCTCCGGATAGCCGCGCGCCACCTCCGCCAGCCGCCGGGGAGGTGCCGCGCCCTCGCAGTACACCTCGACGTACGCCTCGGTGCGCCAGCCCAGCGCGGACGGCCGCACCGTCGCCGTGAACCCGGTGATCACGCCCGTCTCGCGCAGCCGGTCCACCCGGCGCTTGACCGCCGTGGAGGACAGCCCGACCGCCGTGCCGATCTCGGCGAAGGACGTCCTGGCGTTCGCCATCAGGGCGGTGACGATCTTCCGGTCGAGTTCGTCGAACGGCGTGGGCCTGCTGTTCATGCGGGCACTGTATCCAGCGGATACGTCCCCGCCGGGCACGTGTGCAGGCGTACGGATTGCTCCTACACTCCACCTTCATGCTGCGCGCCCTGGCTGTCGACGACGAACGCCCCACCCTCGAGGAACTCGTGTACCTGCTCAACGCCGACCCCCGCGTCGGCACGGCGGAGGGCGCGTCGGACGCGACGGAGGCGCTGCGCCGCATCAACCGCGCCCTGGAGTCGGGCCCCGACGGGCCGGACGCCATCGACGTCGTCTTCCTCGACATCCAGATGCCGGGCCTCGACGGACTGGACCTCGCCCGGCTGCTGACCGGGTTCGCCCGGCCCCCGCTGGTCGTCTTCGTCACCGCGCACGAGGACTTCGCCGTCCAGGCCTTCGACCTCAAGGCCGTCGACTACGTCCTCAAACCCGTCCGCAGGGAACGGCTCGCCGAGGCGGTCCGCCGCGCGGCCGAACAGCGCGGCGCTCCCGCCCCCGCCCCGCGCATCCCCGTGCACGAACCCGACCCCGACCACATCACCGTGGAGCTCGGCGGCGTCACCCGCTTCGTCCCCGTCGAGGACATCACCCACGTCGAGGCCCAGGGCGACTACGCCCGCCTGCACACCGACAAGGGCAGCCACCTCGTCCGCATCCCCCTGTCCACCCTGGAGGAGCGCTGGCGCGCCCGCGGCTTCGTCCGCATCCACCGCCGCCACCTCGTCGCCCTGCGCCACATCGGCGAACTGCGGCTGGACGCCGGCAGCGTCAGCGTCCTGGTCGGCACCGAGGAACTCCAGGTCAGCCGGCGCCACGCCCGCGAACTGCGGGACCTGCTCATGCGGAGGCCGTGAGTCATGCCCCAGGACCCCACCGAACGCCGGGTCACCGTCACCGGCCCGCCCCGGCGCACCCGGCGGGCCTCGGGCTACTACCGCCCGCGCACCGAGATCGACGAGCAGACCACCCTCGGCCACACCTACGTCCGCTCCCTGATGCGCAGCCAGCTGCGGGCCGGTCTCGCCGTCCTCGCGGTCCTCGGACTGCTGGTCGGGCCGCTGCCGCTGCTGTTCGCCGCGATGCCCGACGCCCGCCGCCTGGAATGGGCCGTCCTGGGCTTCGGCCTGTACGCCCCGCTCGTCCTGCTGGCCCGCTGGTACGTGCGCCGCGCCGAGCGCAACGAACGCGACTTCGTGCGCCTGGTCGAAGACCGGTGACGGTCCGGGAAAGGCCGTGAAGGCACCATGAACTCCGGCTACGCCATACCCGCCGTCGCCCTCGTCGTCGTCGCCACCGTCCTCGTCGGCGCCTTCGGCCTGCGCATCTCCCGCACCACCTCCGACTTCTACGTCGCCTCGCGCACCGTCGGCCCCCGCCTCAACGCCGCCGCCATCAGCGGCGAGTACCTCTCCGCCGCGTCCTTCCTCGGCATCGCCGGCCTGGTCCTCGTGCAGGGCCCCGACATGCTCTGGTACCCGGTCGGCTACACCGCCGGGTACCTGGTCCTGCTCCTGTTCGTCGCCGCCCCGCTGCGCCGCTCGGGTGCCTACACGCTGCCCGACTTCGCCGAGGCCCGGCTCGCCTCCCAGGGCGTGCGGCGGCTGGCGGGGGCGTTCGTCGTCGGCGTCGGCTGGCTGTACCTGCTGCCGCAGCTCCAGGGCGCCGGACTGACCCTGACGGTGCTGAGCGGGGCGCCCGACTGGCTGGGCGGGGTCATCGTCGCCGTCGTCGTCACCGCCATCGTCGCCGCCGGCGGCATGCGCAGCATCACCTTCGTCCAGGCCTTCCAGTACTGGCTGAAGCTCACCGCCCTGCTCGTCCCCGCCCTCTTCCTGGTGCTGGCCTGGCAGGGCGACGGCGCACCCGGCCGCGCCTTCGACGAACCGGCCACCTTCCGCGAGCAGCGCTCCGTCCGGGTCGACGACGGCCTCACCCTGGAGCTGGAGCGCCCCCTGACCGTCACCGTCGACGGCACCGTGGACGGCCGCGCCCACGACGGCACCCGCCTCGCCCTGCCGGCCGGCGCCCACCGCATCGAGGCGGGCACCCGCCTCACCTTCGCCGAGGGCACCCCCGTCCCGGCGGCCGGGCGCGGTGCGGACGACGCCCTGTCGCCCTCCAGCGCCGAGAACCGCACCGAACGCCCGCTGTACGCCACCTACGGGCTCATCCTCGCCACGTTCCTCGGCACCATGGGCCTGCCGCACGTCGTGGTCCGCTTCTACACCAGCCCGCACGGCGTCGCCGCCCGCCGCACCACCGTCGCCGTCCTCGGCCTGATCGGCGCCTTCTACCTGCTGCCGCCCGTCTACGGCGCCCTCGGCCGCCTGTACGCCCCCGAGCTGACCCTCACCTCGGACGCCGACGCCGCCGTCCTGCTGCTGCCGGAACGGGTGATCGGGGGAGTGGGCGGCGACCTGCTCGGCGCCCTGGTCGCGGGCGGTGCCTTCGCGGCGTTCCTGTCCACCGCGTCGGGGCTGACCATGGCCGTCGCGGGCGTCCTGACCCAGGACGTGCTGCCGTCCCGGGGCGTACCGCACTTCCGGCTCGGCACCGTGCTCGCCATGGCCGTGCCGCTGGCGGCGAGCGCGCTGGTCGGCGGGCTGCCGGTCGCCGACGCCGTCGGCCTCGCGTTCGCCGTCTCCGCCTCGTCGTTCTGCCCGCTGCTCGTCCTCGGCATCTGGTGGCGGCGGCTGACCCCGCCCGGCGCGGCGGCCGGGATGCTGGTGGGCGGCGGCTCCGCGCTGCTCGCCGTCGCCGCGACCATGGGCGGCTTCCCGGGCGGCGGCGGGGCGCTGCACGCGCTGCTGGCCTGGCCCGCCCTGTGGTCGGTGCCGCTGGGCTTCCTCACGATGATCCTGGTCTCGCTGGCCACCCCGGGCCGGGTGCCGGCCGGGACGGCGGCGATCCTGGCCCGCTTCCACCTGCCGGAAGAACTGCGCACCGAAGAACTGCGGACCGAGGTGTCCCCCGTGACGCGGACCGAGGCGTCCCCCGTGACGCGGACCGAGGTGTCCCCGTGAGCGACTCGATGAGCGGTTTCCTGGCGGGTCTGGTCGTCGCCGTCCTGCCCCTGCTCGCCGCGGGTTTCTGGCTGGGGCGGCGCACGGCCCGCCCGCAGAACCTGGGCGGCCTGGGCACCCCGGTCGAGCACGCCACCTTCCAGACCCTGCACACCGCCTCCCTGGCCACGCCCCCGCTGCGGGCCGGCCTGACCGAGGAGACGGCCGGGAAGTCCGCCCGCAAGCTGCGGTCGCTGCTGGGCACGGACGCGCTGTGCCTGACCGACCTCAAGGAGGTCCTGGCCTGGGACGGAGCGGGCGCCCACCACCGCACGGAGATCATGGAACGCCTGGCCGGCCCGCTGGAGACCGGACGCGGGGAGGCCTTCCCGCTCACCTGCGACACCCCCGACTGCGCGGTGCGCTGGGCGGTGGTCGCCCCGCTCACCGTCGACGACCGGGTGCACGGCGCGCTCGTCGCCTGCGCGCCCCGCGAGTCCGCCGTCCTGGTCCGGGCGGCCGGCGAGGTCGCCCGCTGGGTCTCCGTCCAGCTCGAACTGGCCGACCTCGACCAGTCCCGGACCCGGCTGATCGAGGCCGAGATCAAGGCCCTGCGCGCCCAGATCTCCCCGCACTTCATCTTCAACTCGCTCGCGGTCATCGCGTCCTTCGTGCGCACCGACCCCGAGCGCGCCCGCGAGCTGCTGCTGGAGTTCGCCGACTTCACCCGCTACTCGTTCCGCCGGCACGGCGACTTCACCACCCTCGCCGACGAACTGCACGCCATCGACCACTACCTGGCGCTGGTGCGGGCGCGCTTCGGTGACCGCCTCGCCGTCACCCTCCAGGTCGCCCCGGAGGTGCTGCCGGTCGCGCTGCCCTTCCTCTGCCTCCAGCCGCTGGTCGAGAACGCCGTCAAGCACGGCCTGGAGGGCAAGGCGGACCGGTGCCGGATCCAGATCACCGCGCAGGACGCGGGCGCCGAGGCCCTGGTCGTCATCGAGGACGACGGCGCCGGCATGGACCCCGGCCTGCTGCGCCGCATCCTGGCGCGCGAGGTCAGCCCGTCGGGCGGCATCGGGCTGTCCAACGTCGACGACCGGCTCCGCCAGGTCTACGGAGACGACCACGGCCTGGTCATCGAGACGGCCGTCGGCGCGGGCATGAAGATCACCGTCCGGCTGCCGAAGTACCAGCCGGGCGTGCACTCGGCGGGCCGGCTCGGCCGCGAGTGAGGTGTCGGCGCGCCCCCTCGGGGCTCACGCGCTGCGGGTGGCCACCATCCCCAGGGTGATCAGTCCCAGCACGACCCAGCCGAACCACAGCCAGCCGTTGCTTCCGAGCGCCACCGTGTAGGCCGTCACCGCGACCAGGCCGCCGATGGTGAGCGCCCCCATCGTCTTCGTCGAACTGTCCGGGGAACCGGGCATCGCAACACCCTCCTCATGGTCCGTTCCCCTCCATGGTGCCCCCGTTCTGCCTCCGCACGGTGCAGACGACGAGATGTGACCCGGTTTTCCAGGCCCCGGCGGCCGTCCGGGACCCGGACTCGTGCAGCGAGGGGTCGAATCCGTAGTCGCGCGGCGGGACGTCCCGCGCACACGCGGCGTCCGCCGCCGAGGGCGCCTCGGCGAGCGTGACGTCGGGGGCCAACCGGGTGAATCCGAGGACCTGCGCGTCGTACCGGCCCGCGCAGGACACCAGCCGGGCCTCCCGTGCGGAGCGCACGTCCAGGCAGTCCCGGCGCTGCATGGTCGCGGTGTCCGCGAACACCGAACCGGGCGCGCGATGCCGGCCGAGCGGCCCGTACACCGGGCCGTGCGCGCCCAGCAGCAGGCAGGCGGTGCGCCGCCCGGCGGTCCCGAAGCCGTCGTCCGTCGGTACGACGGCCACGCCGCGCACCCCGGCCAGCCGGTCCCGGGCCTCCCGGGTCCGCTCCTCGCACCGCGCCGGCCCCAGTGCGCGGGCCTCCTCGGCGGAGGAGGCGGGCACGAACGCCATCACCTGGCCGTCGGGCGCCCGGCCCCGGCAGGCGGGGTCCACGGTGAGGCGCGGCGTCCCCGCGAACCGCACGCCGCCCGGCCACCGGGCGCGCACGCAGTCCCCGTCCTCCAGCGCCGCCACGAGTCCCACGGCCTCGCCGTACGGCATCCCGTTCCCGTCGGCCGCACGGTCGGCCAGCGCGTACCAGACGCCGCCCAGGGCGAGGAGCAGCCCCAGGGCGCCGGACAGGACGGCCCGCGGGGTCCGGGGACGCGGACGCCGGTGCCCGCCGGACCCGGGCGTCGCCGGGACCCCGGCCGTCGCGAGCGGCGAGGGCGGAGGCGTGGACCAGGGCGGCCGCGATCCGGGGTCGGTCCGCGGCCGGACGTACGCGTCGGTCTGCGGTGTGACGATCCACGCCAGTTCCGCCTCCACCTCGGCCGCCGTGATCCGAGGTCCCGGTCCGTCGCCGAGGAGCCGCTCCAGCAGCGGCCCCAGCGCGCCGGCCCGCACCGGCGGCACCGGTGCCCCCGGCCGGTCCGGGCCCGGCCCTCCGCCGAAGGGCTCGTGGCCCTCGACGGCGTAGTAGAGCGTGCGGCCCAGGGAGCAGAGCGCGTCACCGTCCCCGGGGGCGGCGCGGTCCGTGAGCAGGATCCGGCCGTACGGCGCACCCGTGCGGTCCGGGGCCAGCAGGATGTCGTCCGGCCGTACCTCCCGGCACGGCAGGCCCCGCCCGGACCCGTCGGCCGACGCGTCGAGCACGGCGAGTCCGATCCGGGCGCACTCGGCCGGGGCGAGCGGTCCGCGCCGGGCCACCAGCTCGGTGAGGCCGACGGCGCCCGCCACGTACTCCATGACGGTCCACGGCCCGCCCGCGTGGTCCACGACGTCGTGCACGGTCACCACGTGCGGATGGACGCCCGGCCGCGGCCGGGCCCGCCCGTCCGCGCGGGCGTCCCGCAGGGCGACCTCGCCGCCCAGCCACTGGTCGTGGGCGAGCCACACCCGCCTGGCCCCACCGCCGGCGCCGAGCGGGCGCAGCAGCAGATAACGGGCGGCGACGAGCCCGCCGACCTCCGGTTCCGGTTCCTGTGATCCTGAGAACGCGTGACGCGTCATACCGCTCCCCCCGGGCGGTCCCCCGACGCGCCACATGCTACTGAACCGGGCCGCCGGTCAGCCGCCGCGTGTGTTCAGTGAGGCCAGATAGGCGTTGTACGCCTCGAGTTCCTTGTCGCCGTCGCGGTCGGCGGCCCGGTCGGTGCGCCGGGCCTGCCGCTTCTCCGACGCGTACCACTGGAACAGCAGCGCCAGCAGCACCAGCACGGACGGGACCTCGCTGAAGGCCCAGGCGATGCCACCGGCCGCGTTCTGGTCGGAGAGCGCGTCGATGCCGAGCGACGCGGGCGGGTTCTCGAACGTCTCGACCATGGGCCCGGACGCCATCATCAGCGCGATGCCGAAGAACGCGTGGAACGGCATGCCCGCGAACAGCTCCAGCATCCGCATCACGTAGCCCGGCCGGTGCGGGCCCGGGTCCACGCCCATGATCGGCCAGAAGAACACCAGCCCGACGGCGAGGAAGTGCACCATCATCCCGATGTGCCCGACCTTGGAGCCCATGAGGAAGTCGAAGAGGGGCGTGAAGTACAGCGCGTACAGGCTCGCGATGAACAGCGGGATCGTGAACGCGGGGTGGGTGATGATCCGCATGTAGCGGCTGTGCAGCAGCATCAGCAGCAGCTCGCGGGGGCCCTTGCGGCCACGGGCCGCCGGGGGCAGCGCGCGCAGGGTCAGGGTGATCGGCGCGCCCAGCAGCAGCAGGATCGGCGAGACCATGCTGATGATCATGTGCTGCACCATGTGCACGCTGAACATGACCATGCCGTAGTCGTTGAGCTTGGTGCACATCATCAGCAGCACGCTCAGCACACCGACGACGAAGGACACGGTCCGGCCCACCGGCCACTTGTCGCCGCGCCGGGTCAGTCGCAGGACGCCCCAGCCGTACAGCGCCAGACCCAGGAGGCAGGCGATCAGGAAGAAGGGGTCCGCCGACCACGCGAGACCTCGCCCCAGCGTGAACGGCGGCAGATCCATCGTCATGCCGTGCCCGCTGTGATCCATCCGCCGGCTCCTGTTTCGTGGGGGTTGCGCGCGGTTCAGCGCCGTCTGTCCGAAGCAAGACTAGAACCGCCCCCGGTCACCGTGGTGACCGGGGGCGGTGTCGGCGTACTACCGCGACCTCACAGCACGCACTCCGCCTCCGCGTACCGCGCGTCCGGCACCGTCTTCAGCGACTCCACCGCCTCCGCCAGCGGCACCATCCGGATGTCCGTCCCGCGCAGGGCCGTCATCATCCCGAACTCGCCCCGGTGCACCGCCTCCACCGCGTGCCACCCGAACCGCGTGGCCAGCACCCGGTCGTACGCGGTCGGCGTGCCGCCCCGCTGGACGTGCCCGAGGATCACCGGCCGCGCCTCCTTGCCGAGCCGCTCCTCCAGCTCGATCGAGAGCTGGCGGGCGATCCCGGCGAAGCGCTCGTGGCCGTAGACGTCCTTGCCGCCCTCGTCGAAGTCCATGGTCCCGGCCTTCGGCTTGGCGCCCTCGGCGGCGACCACGATCGCGAACCGCTTGCCCGCCGAGAACCGCTCGCCGACCTTGGCGGCCAGCTCCTCGATGTCGAAGGGCCGCTCCGGGACGACCACGGCGTGCGCGCCGGCCGCCATGCCCGAGTGCAGCGCGATCCAGCCGGTGTGCCGCCCCATGACCTCGACGATCAGCACCCGCTGGTGGGACTCGGCGGTGGTCTTCAGCCGGTCCAGGGCCTCGGTGGCGACGGTGACCGCCGTGTCGAAGCCGAACGTCACGTCGGTGACCGCTATGTCGTTGTCGATGGTCTTCGGCACGCCCACGATCGGCAGCCCGTTGTCGGACAGCAGCCGGGCCGCCTTCAGCGTGCCCTCGCCGCCGATCGGGATGATCGCGTCGAGCCCGAGCTCCTCGACGTGGCCCCGGGCGCGCTCCACGCCGTCCCGCAGGTGCTCGGGGCGGACCCGGGAGGAGCCGAGGATGGTGCCGCCGCGCGCCAGGATGCCGCCGACGGCGTCGAGGTCGAGCTTGAGGTAGTCGCACTCCAGGAGGCCCTTCCAGCCGTCCCGGAAGCCGATGACCTCGTCGCCGTGGTCGACGACGGCACGGTGCACGACGGACCGGATGACGGCGTTCAGGCCGGGGCAGTCGCCGCCGGACGTGAGGACACCAATGCGCATAGCCCGAAATACCTTCTCAAGTGGCACGGGTCCGGACCGCGCTGTCCGGCTCGATCCCCGCCACCCTAGCGGCACCGGGGGGCGGGACCGAACCGTGCGTCCGCCTACTGGACGTGCCCGCTCACCTGTGCGGATGACGCATCAGACGGGCCGTCCGCACCGGTGCCGGGCAGGGGGTCAGGCCGGCTGCTGCGCCGCCGCGATCCGCTCGCTGCGCAGCGCCTCGTACCACCGGTCGTCGGTCGGCGGCAGCGCGTTCACGTCCAGGGCGAGCTTCAGCAGCAGGTCCGCGATCTGCGGGTTGCGCGCCAGCACCGGGCCGTGCATGTACGTACCGAAGACCGTGTCGTTGTACGCGCCCTCCGTGCCGTCCCCGGTGCCGTTGCCGTTGCCGAAGCGGACCTGGGCGAGGGGGCGGGCGGTGGGGCCGAGGTGGGTGACGCCCTGGTGGTTCTCGAAGCCGGTCAGCGGCGGCAGCCCGAGACGCGGGTCGATGTCGCCCAGCACGTCGCCGACGCACCGGGCGCCCTCGCCGCGCGTGGAGACCACGTCGAGCAGGCCGAGGCCCGGCTCGCGCTGCCCGAGGTCGTTGATGAACTCGTGGCCGAGGATCTGGTAGCCGGCGCAGACCGAGAAGACGATCGCGCCGTTCTCGACCGCCCGGTGCAGGCCGCCGTCGCGGCGCAGCCGCTCGGCCGCCAGCCGCTGCGGGCGGTCCTCGCCGCCGCCGATGAGGTAGATGTCGCCGGAGGTCGGGATCGGCTGGTCGCTGCGCACGTCGAGCCGGGCCACGTCGAGGCCGCGCTGCCGCGCCCGGCGCTCCACGACCAGGGCGTTGCCCTGGTCGCCGTAGGTGCTGAGGAGGTCCGGGTAGATCCAGACGATCCGCAGTTGGTTGTCGCTCACGAAAGTCCCCTGAAGTCTCGCGGTCAGTTGCCGACGCGGCGGCGCAGGTCCTGGAAGGCGGTGTAGTTCGCGATGACCTCGATGCGTCCCGGGGGGCACATCGACACTGCCTGGTCGAGGTCCTCGCACACCTGGAACTGCTGGTTCGCGACCTCCAGGCGCACCGCGAGGTCCAGCTTCCGGTCGCCGACCACGCAGATCGGGTGGCCGGTGAGCCGGGTGTAGTCCACGTCCCACAGCCAGGAGGTGTCGGTGCCGTCGGCGCCGCGCGCGTTCACCGAGAGGATCACCGGCGTCGGCGGCGGGTCGATCAGGGAGAAGGTCTCCAGCCAGCCCGCCGGGTTCTTGGCGAGCAGCAGGCGCAGGTCGCGGCCCTGGAACTGGACCACGTCGTAGCGACCGGCGACCGCCTGCACCTGGTACATGCGCTCCAGGGCGACCTGCGGCGGCACCCCGAAGACGGCGGCGACGGCGGCCGAGGAGGCGGCGTTGGCCTTGTTGGCGCGGCCCGGCAGCTGGAGGTGGATCGGCCAGGCGGAGCCGTGCGGGTCCAGGACGTGGTCGCCGGAGAGCGCCCAGCTCGGCGTGGGACGGCGGAAGCCGCACTCGCCGCAGAACCAGTCGTCGCCGGGGCGCTGCATCACGCCGCCGCAGGCCGGGCAGGACCAGGCGTCGTCCTTCCACATCTGCCCGGCGGCGACCCAGATGACGTTGGGGGAGGAGGACGCGGCCCACACGACCAGCGGGTCGTCCGCGTTGGCGACGATCACGGCCTTGGAGCCGGTCAGGCCCTCGCGCCAGTTCTCCGCGAGCATCCGGGTCTCGGCCGCGCGGTCGAGCTGGTCGCGGGAGAGGTTGAGCAGCGCGATGCACTGGGGCTCGGTGGCCTGGGCGACGCCGACGAGGTACTTCTCGTCGACCTCGATGACGCCGTACCGGGCCTCCGCGCCGCCGGCGAGTGCCGAGGTGATGCCGGCCGGCATGTTGGCGCCGAGCGCGTTGGAGACGACCGGGCCGGCCGCCTTGAGCGCCTCGGCGATGAGCCGGGTGGTGGTGGTCTTGCCGTTGGTCGCCGAGACGAGGGTCACGTCCAGGTGCTGGGCGAGCCGGGCCAGGAGGTCGGGGTCGAGTTTGAGCGCGACCCGGCCGCCGATCACCGAACCGCTGCCGCGTCCCGCGGCGCGCGACGCCGCCGCGACCGCCTTGCCCGCGGTCACGGCGATCTTGGCCCGCGGCGTGAGCGGGTCCGAGTTGCCTGCCATCAGTTCTCGATCCTCCTTGCGTACGCGCCGCGCCTGAAGCCTGGGAAGCCTGACGGCCACGTGGTGTGGACCTCAGCCTATCGAGATCCATTCGCACTCCCGAATCGCGGCACCGGCCACGGGGTTCCGGCGGTGGGCGCGTGCCGCCGGGGAACATACGGACCTTACTCTTGCCGCCATGCAACACGGCTCCATCCCGGGCGCCCACGGGCGCGTCCGGCCCCTCAGTCTCCTCGACGACCCCGTCCTGCACGCGCCCTGCGACGAGGTGACGGACTTCGGTCCACAACTCGCGGCGCTCGTGGAGGACTTGTTCGCGACCATGTACGCGGCCCACGGCGTGGGTCTGGCCGCGAACCAGATCGGCGAGCCGGTACGCGTCTTCGTGTACGACTGCCCGGACGACGAGGACGTGCGCCACCTGGGCCACGTGGTGAACCCGCGGCTGGCCGGGACGGACGGGGTGGTGGTGCGCGGGCCGGAGGGCTGCCTGTCGCTGCCGGGCCTGGAGGCCGGGACGGAGCGGTACGACGAGGCGGTCGTCACGGGTTTCACGGTGACCGGTGAGCCGGTCACCGTGCGCGGGACGGGCTTCTTCGCCCGGTGCCTCCAGCACGAGTGCGACCACCTGGAGGGCCGGGTGTACGCCGACCGCCTGTCGGGCCGGCGCCACCGCAAGCTGATGCGGCAGGTGGCGCGGGCGTCCTGGCGCCGTTGAGCGTCCGCTGGGCGTCCTGCGGGCCGCGGCCCGGGGCGCTCGGCGCGCGTCAGAAGCCCGGGCCGCCCGCCTTGTCGCCCGCCTCGGCGAGACGGCCCCACAGGAGGTCGGCCAGGCTGCGGACCAACTCCGCCCGGGAGCAGGGGCGTTCGCCCAGCCACCAGTCCCCGGCCGCGTGCATCATGCCGACGATGCCGTGCCCCCACACCCGGGCGAGCTGCTGGGTGCCCGGTCCGACGTCGAGGCGCTCCTCGATGACCTGGGCCAGTTCCTCGCCCATGCGGCGCAGCAGCGGCGCGGTGTGCTTGCCGATGTCGAAGCCCTGGTCGGCCTGGTCGCCCGGTGCGGTGCCGCCCTCCGCCGGATGCATCAGGAAGCGGTACACCTGCGGGCGGGCCTCGATCGCCGCCAGATACGTGTCCAGGGTGGCCTCGACGCGGTCCCGCCGGTCCGCCGGGGCGTCCAGGGCGGCCCGCAGCGAGGCGAGGAGGGCGTCCGTGTGCCGCTTGGCGAGGGC
This sequence comes from Streptomyces sp. BK79, assembly GCF_044142145.1. NCBI lineage: Bacteria > Bacillati > Actinomycetota > Actinomycetes > Kitasatosporales > Streptomycetaceae > Streptomyces > Streptomyces sp. BK79. The sequence goes on along the minus strand of NZ_JBHVOC010000007.1, from coordinate 128,830 downwards.
GGCGTACAGTCCGCTCTTGTCGCCGAAGTGCCGGTAGAGGATCGGCTTGGTGATGCCGGCCTCGGCGGCGATGGCGTTCATCGAGGCCTGTGGTCCGTCGCGCAGCACCACCCGGTCGGCGGCCTCCAGCAGCTCGCGCCGGCGGCGGTCGGCGGACCGCTGTTGGTCGGTCCGCTGCGTGGTGTCCATGTGCTCTCCCCACCCGTGCTGTTTCGGTGACGCCTGCGCAAACTAACACCCGCGGGCCGCCGGGCATCGAACGGGAGGGCGACGGGGCCTCGGGAGTTGACTTTTCCTACCCACGGGTAACAGACTCGTGTTACCGCAAGTAACACGCAGTGCGTCACTGGAGGGGACATGGCCGAGTTCACCATGGAGCTGAGCGACGAACAGAAGGAGGTCCGGGACTGGCTGCACGGCTTCGCCGCCGACGTCATCCGTCCCGCCGCCGCCGAATGGGACGAACGTGAGGAGACTCCCTGGCCGGTCATCCAGGAGGCCGCCAAGGTCGGCATCTACTCCCTCGACTTCTACGCCCAGCAGTACTTCGACCCGACCGGCCTCGGCATCCCGATGGCGATGGAGGAGCTGTTCTGGGGCGACGCGGGCATCGCCCTGTCCATCGTCGGCACCGGCCTCGCCGCCGTCGGCGTCCTCGCCAACGGCACCGAGGAGCAGATCGGCACCTGGATCCCCCAGATGTACGGCGACGCCAACGATGTCAAGGTCGCCGCCTTCTGCTCCTCCGAGCCCGACGCCGGCTCCGACGTGGCCTCCATGCGCACCCGTGCCGTGTACGACGAGGCCAAGGACGAGTGGGTCCTCAACGGCACGAAGACCTGGGCGACGAACGGCGGCATCGCCAACGTCCACGTCGTCGTCGCGGTGGTCGACGCCGAGCTGGGCTCCAAGGGCCACGCCTCCTTCATCGTCCCGCCGAACACCCCGGGACTGTCCCAGGGCCAGAAGTTCAAGAAGCACGGCATCCGCGCCTCGCACACCGCCGAGGTCGTCCTCGACAACGTGCGCGTCCCCGGCTCCTGCCTGCTCGGCGGCAAGGAGAAGCTCGACGCCCGCCTCGCCCGCGCCCGGGAGAAGGCCAGGAAGGGCGGGGAGCGGGTGAAGAACGCCGCGATGGCCACCTTCGAGGCGTCCCGCCCGGCGGTCGGCGCCATGGCGGTGGGCACGGCCCGCGCCGCGTACGAGGTGGCGCTGGAGTACGCCCAGACCCGCGAGCAGTTCGGGCGGCCGATCATCGACAACCAGGGCGTCGCCTTCCAGCTCGCCGACATGCGCACGTCGATCGACGCGTCGCGGCTGCTGGTCTGGCGGGCCTCCTGGATGGCGATCAACGGCAAGCCGTTCACGGCGGCCGAGGGATCGATGTCCAAGCTGTTCGCGAGCGAGACCGCCAAGAAGGTGACCGCCCAGGCGGTGCAGATCCTGGGCGGCAACGGCTACACGCGGGAGTACCCCGTGGAGCGGATGCACCGCGACAGCGCGATCTACACCATCTTCGAGGGCACCAGCGAGATCCAGCGGCTGGTCATCGCCCGGACCCTGGCGGGGATGCCGATCCGCTAGGAGAAACCCCGCCGGGCCGGGCCCGTGCGCGCGTGCCGAGCGGTCGCCCCACAGGGCCGCCGCTCACCACGTCACGGGCAGGGCCTCGGGCCCACGGATCAGCGCGCCCTTCTTGAACGGCACGTCCTCGGGCGGCACCGCCAGTCGCAGCCCCGGCACCCGGTCCAGGACGGCGCCCACCAGCAGCTCCGTCTCCAGCCGGGTCAGCATGCCGCCGGGGCAGTGGTGCGGTCCGGAGCCGAAGGACAGGTGCGGGTTGGGGCTGCGGGCGAAGTCGATGGTGTCGGGGTCGGGGAACACCTCCGGGTCACGGTTCGCGGCCAGGTACGACACGTAGACCGCGTCGCCCGCCCGGATCCGCACGCCCCCGACCTCCACGTCCGCCAAGGCGATCCGGGACAGCCCGACCGCGTTGCGGTGGGGGATCCAGCGCAGCAGCTCGTCGACGGCCCGGGGACGGATCTCCGGCTCCGAGCGCAGGCGTTCGGCGAGTTCCGGACGGGTCAGCAGCAGGTAGAACATCTGCCCGATGTTGTTGGTGACCGCCTCGCCGCCGAGCTGGAGCAGGACGGCGAGCCCGACGGCCTCTTCCAGCGTGATCTCGCCCCGGCCCACGGCGGCGCCCAGCAGCGAGGTCACGTCCTCGTCGGCGCTGTCGGCCCGGAGCGCGACGAGACCGGCGAAGCAGGCGCTCATCTCGCGCTTGGCCCGTTCGCTGACCTCCGCGCCGTGCGAGGCGGACAGGACCAGCCGGGTCCAGGTGCGCATGCGGTGCCGGTCGGCGGCCGGAACGCCCATCAGCTCGCAGGTCACCGCGATGGGGAAGGGGCTCAGCACCGCCTCGGTGAGGTCGGCGGGCGGGCCGGCCCGCAGCATGGCGTCGAGGAGTTCGCCGAGCATCGCGCGGGAGCGGGCCCGTACGCGCTCCACCCCTCGGGCGGTGAACGCGGCGGCCACCGAGCGGCGCAGCCTCGTGTGATGGGGCGGGTCGAGGAAGCCGACCGCGCCGCGCGCCGGGACGAAGTGCGGGGCGATCCGGGTGACCTGCCGGTCCATGACGGCCTCGCGGCCGAACCGGGGGTCGTCGGTGACCCTGCGGACGTCGTCGTGGCGGGTCACCAGCCACGCCCAGCCCTCGCCGCCGGGCAGCGAGACGCGGGTGACGGGCCCTTCGCGCATCAGCTCGGCCAGGACGGGGTCGAAGTCCGTGCCGGGCAGGTCGACGGCCGGCCAGTCGCGGACCGGCGGAACGGTTCCGGCCCGGTCGATCGTGTCGTCACTCACGCTTGCCTCACGCCTCACGCCTCACGCCTCACGCCTCACGCCTCACGCCTCACGCCTCACGCCTCACGCCTCACGCCTCGCGCCTCACGCCTCGTCGGCGGTCTGCGGTGCCTCAGGTGGACTGGCCGCTGCTGTGGGCGATGCAGGCCACGTCGATCCGGTCGGCCAGCTTGGCGAGTTCGATGGTGAGCGCCGCGACCGTGTCCTCGTCCAGACTCGCCTCGCCGGCCTCCACCAGCCGCAGCCATCTCCCGCCCACCGTGCGCAGCAGCTTGCTCACGTCGGACGCGGCGACCTGGAGCGTGCCGCGGTCGTCGACGATCAGAGGCAGGGTCACTTCGCGGTTCACAAGGGGGATCGTAGTCGCGGAAGGCTCACGCTCCGTGCCATACGGTGGTGATGTTGCAGAACTCCCGGATTCCGTGCCCGGACAGCTCACGCCCGTACCCCGACCGCTTGACCCCGCCGAACGGGAACGCCGGATGGGACGCCGTCATCCCGTTGACGTACACGCCGCCCGCCTCCAGATCCCGAACGAAGCGGTCCACGTCGGCGTCGTCGCGGGTCCACACGTTCGAACTGAGCCCGAAGTCCGTGTCGTTGGCGATCAGCACCGCCTCGTCCAGGTCGGCCGCGCGGTACAGCGTGGCGACCGGACCGAAGGCCTCCTCGCGGTGGATGCGCATCCCGCGGGTCACACCGGCCAGCACGGTCGGCGGGTAGTACCAGCCGGGACCGTCCGGGCGTTCGCCTCCGCACAGCACGTCCGCGCCGCCGCGTACCGCGTCGTCCACCAGCTCCACGAGGTCCTTCACGCCCTGCTCGCTGGAGAGCGGGCCGACCTCGGTCTCCTCGTCCATCGGGTCGCCCACCCTCAGCGCCCTCATGCCCTCGGTGAAGCGGGCGGCGAAGGCGTCGTACACGTCCGTGTGCACGATGAACCGCTTGGCGGCGATGCAGGACTGCCCGGCGTTCTGCGTGCGCGCGGTCACCGCGACCTCGGCGGCGCGCTCGACGTCGGCGGACGGCATGACCACGAACGGGTCGCTGCCGCCCAGCTCCAGCACCGTCTTCTTGATCATCTCGCCGGCGGTGGAGGCGACCGCGCGGCCGGCCGGCTCGCTGCCGGTGAGGGTGGCGGCCCGCACGCGCTCGTCGCGCAGGACGTCGTCCACGGCCGCCGAGCCGATCAGCAGGGTCTGGAAGCAGCCCTCGGGGAAGCCCGCCCGGTGGAACAGGTCCTCCAGGTACAGGGCGGTCTGCGGCACGTTCGAAGCGTGCTTGAGCAGCCCGACGTTGCCCGCCATCAGCGCCGGTGCCGCGAACCGGATCACCTGCCAGAGCGGGAAGTTCCACGGCATCACCGCGAGCACCGGGCCGAGCGGGCGGTAGCGGACCAGGGCGCGGGAGGCGCCGGAGTCCTTGACGTCGGACGCGGCGGGCTCCTCGTCGGCGAGCAGCTCCGCCGCATGGTCGGCGTACCAGCGCATCGCCTTGGCGCACTTGGCGGCCTCGGCGCGGGCCTGCTTGACCGGCTTGCCCATCTCGGTGGTGATGACCTTGCCGATCGCCTCCTGGTCCGCCTCCAGGAGGTCGGCCGCCCGGCGCATCAGCCCGGCCCGCTCCTCGAACGACGTCGTGCGGAACGTGCGGAACGTGGCCTCCGCGAGCTGGAGCCGGCGCTCGATCTCCTCCTCGCCCATGGCCTCGTACGTCCTGAGCGTCTCGCCGTTCGCCGGGTTCACCGTCGCGATGGGCATGGCCGTCCTCCCTGGTGCGGGCTCGTGCTGTCGACCTTGGCGCGCGGCGTGGGGTGCCGCAACGCGGGCGGGTCCGGTTCAGTGCCGGTCGTCGCCGGTCACGTCTCGTCCGTTCGAGTGCTCAGCCAGCCGGTCGAGAAACGCGGCCTGCGCCTTGACGATCACCTCGCGCGCCTCGTCCACCGGGAACCACGCCACCCGGTCCAGCTCGGGGAACTCCTCGGTCCGCCCCGACCTCGGCGGCCACTCCATGCGGAAGGTGCCGGGGACGACCGTCGCCGGGTCCAGGTCGGCCTCGACGGCCCACACGGTGACGACCTTGCCGCCCGCCTGCCGCACCTCGCCGAGCGGGACGGCCTCCCCGCCCTCCGGCGGCGCCAGCCCCAGCTCCTCCTCGAACTCGCGCCGGGCCGCGTCCCAGGCCGGTTCGGCGGGGTCGTACTCGCCCTTCGGGACGGTCCACGCCCCGGCGTCCCGGCGCGCGTAGAAGGGGCCGCCCATGTGCCCGAGCAGCACCTGGAGGCCCCGCTCCCGGCCGCGCCGGAAGAGCAGCAGGCCCGCGCTGCGCCTCACGGGGCCGCCTCCGGGTGCGCGGCGAGCAGGGTCTCCACCGTGTCCGCGTCCTGGGGCCGCTTGTCCTCGCGGTAGCGGAGCACGCGCGCGAAGCGGAGGGTGACGCCGGCCGGGTAGCGGGTGGAGCGCTGGAGGCCGTCGTAGGCGATCTCGACGACGAGTTCCGGGCGTACGGTCACGCCCCAGCCGTGCTCCTCGACGGCCAGCTCCTGAAGGCGCTCGGTCTGCCAGGCCAGCAGCGCGTCGGTCATGCCCTTGAAGGTCTTGCCGAGCATGGCGAAGGAGCCGTCGGCGGTGCGCGCGCCCAGATGGAGGTTGGAGAGCTTGCCGGTGCGCCGGCCGTGGCCCCACTCGGCGGCCAGCACCACCAGGTCGAGGGTGTGGACGGGCTTGACCTTCAGCCAGGACGCGCCGCGCCGGCCCGCGCTGTAGGGGGCGTCGAGCCCTTTGACCACGACGCCCTCGTGACCGCGCCCCAATGTCTCGGCGAGGAACTCCTCGGCGGACCGCGTCCCGTCGGGCCCGTCCACCAGGGTCCGCCGCACCCGCGTCGGTTCGGGGACCAGCCGGGCCAGCTCGGCGTGGCGTTCGGTCAGCGGCAGGTCGAGCAGATCGCGGCCGTCGACGGACAGCGCGTCGAAGAACACGACGGAGACGGGCACCGCCCGCGCGGCGGTGGCCACGTCGGTGCGGGAACCGACCCGTCCGGCGGTCTCCTGGAAGGAGCGGGGACGTCCGTGCGCGTCGAGGGAGATCACCTCGCCGTCGAGCACGAACCGCTCGCCGGGCAGCGCGAGGGCCGCCGAGGCGACCTCGGGAAGCCGGTCGGTGATGTCGTCCAGGGTGCGGGTGTAGAGCCGCACGGTGTCGCCGTCCCGGTGCACCTGGACGCGGATGCCGTCCAGTTTCTCCTCCACCGCGCAGGCGCCCAGCCTGCCGACGGCCTCGGCGACCGAGGAGGCGCTGTGGGCGAGCATCGGCAGCACCGGCCGGCCGACGGTCAGCCGGAACCGCTCCAGGGCGCCGGGCCCGTCGGCGAGCAGGGCCTCGGCCACCGCCTGGAGCGAGCCCGCGAGCATCACCGCCCGCCGTACGTCCGCCGGGGGCGCGCCGGTCGCCGCGGCCAGGCCCTCGACGGCGGCCGCGTCCAGGGCGCCCTGCCGGACCTCGCCGGTGAGCAGCCCGAGCAGGAACCGCTGCTCCTCCTCGGTGGCCGCGCCCATCAGCTCGCCGACCTGCCGCGTCCGCTCGGCCAGCGCGCCCGCGCCGGACACCGCGGCGAGCCGCGTGAGCCGGGCGTCCACCTCGCGCACGGTCAGAGCCGGCTCGGCGGCCGGCGCGACCGGGCGGCCCAGCACCTTCCAGCCGACGCCGATCCGGCCCTGGGGGAGCCGTCCCGCCAGATACGGGATGACGATCGGCACGTCCGCCGCCTCCGCCTGACGGAACAGCTCCGCGAGCAGGGCGGTCTTCCGGGACCGCGCCGAGGTGGCGGCGACCTCCCGGGACACCTGGGCCAACCGGGCGAGCAGCATGCAGCCATGGTGCACCGGACGGGGCGGGGTCACACCCGCGGAAACGCGGGGGGCGGGGTCGGGTCGGGCCGCGTGGGGGACGGCCGGCTCGTGCTGGCGGGGTGTGGTCGTGTGGCGTCGGGGGGGGCGGAACGGCCCGTGCTGGTGGTTCGGCCGGCCCGCGCAGCGGGGATCCGGCCGCCCGCGCCGTCGTCGGACGGTCTCGGGGTCGCCGTCCTTGCCGCCCCGCCGCCCCGCCCCGCCCCGCCGTGGCGAGGTGGCGGCGCGGCGCCCGTACCGTCCAGGCCCCGCGCTGCCCCGCGCTGCCCCGCGCTGCCCCGCGCTGCCCCGCGCTGCCCCGCGCTGCCCCGCGCTGCCCCGCGCGGCCTCACGCCGGGCGGGGCCCGCCCGTGAGGGTCGCGTCCAGGTCCGACATGATCAGGTCGCCGACGACGGCCGCCGCGGCGCGGTAGCCGCCGCTCGCCGCGTGGACGACCTGCTCCCCGAAGCCCATCGCGTTGCCGGCGGTCCACACGCCGGGCGCGCTGGTCCGGCCCGTCGGATCCACCACCGGGTAGGCACCGAACGGCGTCTCCTGGAGTTCGGCGCCGAGCCGCTCCATCAGACCGGTCCGGGGGACGGCCCTGGGGGCGGTGAAGACCACCGTGCGGTCGTGCGTGGTGCCGTCGGCCAGCCGGACCCCGGTGAGCCGGTCGTCCTCGATCCGCAGGCCCGCGACCTCGCCGGGCACCACCTTGACCCCGGCCGCGGCGAGCCGGCGCAGGTCGTCGTCGGACAGTTCCTCCTCGGCGACCGTGTGCAGGAAGAGGGTGACGTCGTCGGACCAGCCGGACACCATCAGCGCCTGGTGCACGCTGAGCGCGCTGGTGGCGAGGACGCCGAAACGCTCGTCGCGCACCTCCCAGCCGTGGCAGAACGGGCAGTGCAGCACGTCCCGGCCGAACCGCTCGGCGACGCCGGGCACCGCCGGCAGCTCGTCCCCGAGCCCGGTGGTGACGATCAGGCGCCGGGCGCGCACGGTCCGCCCGCCGGCCAGCTCCACCGCGAAGCCGGCGCGGCTCCCGACTCCGTCCCCGGCTCCGTCCCGGGCCACGTCCACCGCCCGGTCCCGGACGAGTTCCACGCCGTACCGGGCGATCTCCTCCCGGCCGAGGGCCAGGAACTCGGCCGGCGACATGCCGTCCCGGGTCAGGTAGCCCTGCATGTGGGCCGAGGGCGCGTTGCGCGGCTCCCCGGCGTCGACGACCAGGGTGCGCAGCCGCGAGCGGCCCAGGACGAGCGCGGCGGACAGTCCCGCCGCGCCGCCGCCGACCACCACCACGTCGTACTCGCCGGTCAGGTCCTTGTTCTGGGTCACGGTGACCACCTCCACGTAGAAGGTCGCCCGGGAAGTACGGGATTGACAAATACATTTGCCGGTTCTGCAATAAGTGCATGACTGCAGACGACGTTCTCGCCGGAGTCGGGCCTCGGCTCCGCCAGCTGCGCAAGGAGCGGGAGGTGACCCTGGCCGCGCTGTCCGCGACGACCGGTATCTCGGTGAGCACCCTGTCCCGGCTGGAGTCGGGGCTGCGCAAGCCGAGCCTCGAACTCCTCCTGCCGATCGCCCAGGCCCACCAGGTGCCGCTGGACGAGCTGGTCGGCGCCCCGCCGGTCGGCGACCCCCGGGTGCGGGCCGAGCCGATCGTCCGCCACGGCCGCACCCACTGGCCCCTCACCCGCCAGCCGGGCGGCCTCCAGGCGTTCAAGGTGCTGGAGCCCCGGCGCAAGGAGGAGCCGGACCCGCGCACCCACGAGGGCTACGAGTGGCTGTACGTCCTCTCCGGGCGGCTGCGGCTGGTGCTTGGCGACCATGACGTGGTGCTGGCGGCGGGGGAGGCCGCCGAGTTCGACACCCGGGTGCCGCACTGGTTCGGGTCGACGGGGGAGGGGCCGGTGGAGTTCCTCAGCCTGTTCGGCCCGCAGGGGGAGCGCATGCACGTACGGGCGAGGCCGACCGCGTCCTGAAGACCCCGAAGGTCCGCCGCCCGGAGCGCGGGACCGCCCGCGACTGTTCCCTGATCGGCAAGCGACCGCTTAGTATGCGGTGGACCCGGTCGGACGACGCAGTCGGTGGAGGCCCCGCATGCAGGCATGGCAGGTGCACGAGAACGGCGAACCGGGCGAGGTGATGCGCCTGGTGGACGTGGCGCCCCCGACGCCCGGCGAGGGCCAGGTCCTGCTGAGGGTCCGCGCCGCGAACATCAACTTCCCCGACGCGCTCCTGTGCCGGGGCCAGTACCAGGTCAGGCCGCCCCTCCCGTTCACGCCGGGCGTGGAGATCTGCGGCGAGACCGAGGACGGGCGCCGCGTCCTCGCCAACCCGGCGCTGCCGCACGGCGGCTTCGCCGAGTACGCCCTCGCGGACGCCCGCGCCCTGCTGCCCGCCCCGGACGCCCTGGACGACGCCGAGGCCGCCGCCCTGCACATCGGCTACCAGACCGGCTGGTTCGGCCTGCACCGGCGGGCCCGCCTGGAGGCCGGCGAGACCCTGCTCGTCCACGCCGCCGCCGGCGGGGTCGGCAGCGCGGCCGTGCAGCTCGGCAAGGCCGCCGGAGCCACCGTCATCGGTGTCGTCGGCGGCGCCGAGAAGGCGGCCGTCGCGCGGGAGCTGGGCTGCGACGTGGTCGTCGACCGGCGCGCCGAGGACGTCATCGCCGCCGTGAAGGAGGCCACCGGCGGCCGGGGCGCCGACGTGATCTACGACCCGGTGGGCGGTGACGCCTACGCCCAGTCCGCCAAGGTCGTCGCCTTCGAGGGCCGGATCGTCGTCGTCGGCTTCGCGAGCGGCACGATCCCGAGCCCCGCCCTGAACCACGCCCTGGTGAAGAACTACGCGATCCTCGGCCTCCACTGGGGCCTGTACAACACCAAGAACCCGAAGCTGGTCCAGCACTGTCACGAACAGCTCACCGAACTGGCCGCGCGGGGCGCGATCAAGCCGCTGGTGAGCGAGCGGGTGCCGCTCGCCGAGGCCGCCGGCGCCGTGCAGCGCGTCGCCGACGGCAGGACGACCGGCCGCGTGGCCGTCGTACCGCAGAACGTGGAAGAGGGAGCCGCCGCATGACCGACGCAACGGAACTGCGCCGCCGCACACAGGAGTTGCTGGCCGCGTACCCGCCGGCGACCACCGGCCGCCCGGAGTTCCTCCAGGCCCGTTTCGACGCCGGGCTCGCCTGGGTGCACTACCCGGAAGGGCTCGGCGGGCTCGGCGCACCCCGCTCCCTCCAGGCCGTCGTGGACGCCGAGCTGGCGGCCGCGGGCGCCCCCGACAACGACCCCCGGCGCATCGGCATCGGCCTCGGCATGGCCGCGCCGACCATCCTCCAGTACGGCACCGAGGAGCAGAAGCGCCGCCTGCTGCGGCCGCTGTGGACCGGCGAGGAGGTCTGGTGCCAGCTGTTCAGCGAGCCGGGCGCCGGGTCCGACCTCGCGGCGCTCGGCACGCGGGCCGTCCGCGAGGGCGACGACTGGGTCGTCAACGGGCAGAAGGTGTGGACCTCCAGCGCGCACCTCGCCCGCTGGGCCATCCTCATCGCCCGCACCGACCCGTCCGTGCCCAAGCACCGGGGCATCACGTACTTCCTGTGCGACATGACCGACCCCGGTGTCGAGGTCCGGCCGCTGCGCCAGATCACCGGCGAGGCCGAGTTCAACGAGGTCTTCCTCACCGACGTCCGCATCCCCGACTCCCGCCGCCTCGGCGAGGTCGGTGACGGCTGGCGGGTCGCGCAGACCACGCTCAACAACGAGCGCGTCGCCATCGGCGGCACCCCGATCCCCCGCGAGGGCGGCATGATCGGCAAGATCGCCGCGACCTGGCGGGAACGCCCCGAGCTGCGCACCCACGACCTGCACCAGCGGCTGCTCGGCCTGTGGGTCGAGGCCGAGGTGGCCCGGCTTACCGGCGTACGCCTGCGCCAGCAGCTGGTCGCCGGCCAGCCCGGCCCGGAGGGCGCCGGCATGAAGCTGAACTTCGCCCGCCTCAACCAGGAGATCAGCGGTCTGGAGGTGGAACTCCTCGGCGAGGAGGGCCTGCTGTACGACGACTGGACGATGCGCCGCCCCGAGCAGGTGGACTTCACCGGCCGCGAAGCCGGATACCGCTACCTGCGGTCCAAGGGCAACAGCATCGAGGGCGGGACCAGCGAGGTCCTGCTGAACATCGTCGCCGAGCGCGTCCTGGGCCTGCCCGCCGAGCCGCGCACCGACAAGGACGTCGCATGGAAGGACCTCGCCCGATGAGCGCACAGCCGGAACCCGCTCTCCTGTACTCGGAGGAGGAAGAGGCGCTGCGCGCCGCCGTCCGGGACCTGCTCACCGACCGCTGCGACCCGGCGGGCGTCATCGCCCGCATCGAGTCGGCCACCGCGCACGACGTGTCCCTGTGGAAGGCGCTCACCGACTCGATGGGCCTCGCGGGCCTGCTGATCCCCGAGGAGCTGGGCGGTCAGGGTGCCACCCACCGGGAGACAGCGGTGGTGCTCGAGGAACTCGGCCGCGCGGTAGCGCCGGTGCCCTACCTGACGAGCGCCGTCGTCGCCACCGAGGCGCTGCTGTCCTGCGCCGCCGACGACCTGCTCACCGAACTCGCCTCCGGCACGACCATCGCCGCACTCGCCGTCGGCCTGCACGTCGCGCCCGGCGGCACCGTCCCCCAGGCCCGGATCGAAGGGGGGCTCCTGCACGGCGAGTTGACCGGCATCGCCGACGCGGCCGCCGCCGACGTGCTGCTGGTGCCCGCGGACGACGGGGGGCTGTACGCGGTCACCGCGGCCGACGTGACCGTCACCCACCAGGTCTCCCTGGACCTGACCCGGCCGCTCGCCCGCGTCACCCTCGACGGCGCGCCCGGGCGCCGGCTGGGCGACGCCGGACCCGCCGTGCGGCGCGCCCTGCGCACCGGTGCCGGACTGCTCGCCTCGGAGCAACTCGGCCTCGCCGACTGGCTGCTGACCGAGACCGTCCGCTACCTCAAGGAGCGCAAGCAGTTCAACCGGCAGGTCGGCGGCTTCCAGTCCCTCAAGCACCGGCTCGCCCGGCTGTGGCTGGAGGTCGCGGGCCTGCGGGCCGCCGCCCGCAACGCGGCCGACGCGCTGGCGACCGGCGCGGACACCGACGTGGCCGTCGCCGTGGCCCAGGCGTACGCGGCCCAGGTCGCCGTGCGCGCCGCCGAGGAGGCCCTGCAACTGCACGGCGGCATCGGCATGACGTGGGAGCACCCGGTCCACCTGTACCTCAAGCGCGCCAAGGCCGACTCGATCGCCTACGGCACGGCGGGCACCCACCGGGAGGCGCTGGCCGGCCTGGCCGACCTGCGAGCCCCCTGACGTCCGGCCGACCCCCCACATGCCCGTCCCGCCAGGGGCGGGCATGCGGTCCGATGTGAACGACCGGCGGCGGTCCGGCCAACTCCCCGCACGGCACTGCTCCCCGAGGGCTCCGGGACCCCATACTCACAGGCGTCCCGTACGGCACCTCCAGGGAGGCAGAGCATGGCCCTCACCACCCGACGCAGAGCCCTCACCACCCTCGGCGCCGCCCTCACGGGCGCCGTCGCCCTGCCCGCCGGCACCGCGCTGGCGAGCGAAGGCCGGCCCGGGCCACGCCCGTTGTGGCGGGCCCACGCCCACAACGACTACGAGCACCCGCGCCCGCTCCTCGACGCCCTCGACCACCGCTTCGGCAGCGTCGAGGCCGACATCTTCCTCGTCGACGGCCAACTCCTCGTCGCCCACGACCCCGAGGACCTGGACCCGTCCCGCACCCTGGAATCCCTCTACCTGGACCCCCTGGCCGCCCGCGTCCGCGCGCACCACGGCAGGGTCTACCGGCGGGACCGCCGCGCCCTGCAACTGCTGATCGACATCAAGACCGAGGGCGCGGCCACGTACCTCGAACTCGACCGCCGCCTGCGGCGCTACCGGCACCTGTTCACCACCTACGCCCACGGACGGGTGTTCCCCGGCGCGGTGACCGCGGTGGTCTCCGGCGACCGGGCGGCCCGCGTCCCCATGGAGGCCCAGCGCACCCGCCACGCCTTCTACGACGGCCGTCTCGCCGACCTCGGCGGCCCGGCACCCGCCTCCTTCGTCCCGCTGATCAGCGACAACTGGACGCTCAACTTCACCTGGCGGGGCGTGGGCGCCTTCCCGGCCGCCGAGCGTCGCAAGCTGCGGGACATCGTCGGCGCGGCCCACGCCCGCGGGCAGCGGGTGCGGTTCTGGGCCACGCCCGACCTGGCGGGCCCCGCGCGGGACGCGGTGTGGGCCGAACTGCTCGCCGCCGGCGTCGACCACCTCAACACCGACGACCTCGCCGGTCTCGAGGCGTTCCTCGACGCCCACCGGGACGCGTAGACCCCGGGCCCCTCTGACACCACTCGTTCGGAGGACAGGTCAGCCGCCCGGACGAACCCTCCGCTACGCCACACTTGCGGCCGAACGCCGCGAAGTGGACGTGGCGGAGGAGGTTGACGATGGCCGTTTCCATCTCTGTGGTGCTGTTGCTGTCCGTCCTGGCGGTGATCTTCCTGCGCAACGGCGGGCTGAAGGTCTCGCACGCGCTGGTGTGCCTGCTGCTCGGCTTCTACCTGGCGAGCACCAGCATCGCCCCGACCATCAGCAGCGGTCTGACCGCGACGGCGGAGATCGTCGGCAGCCTCAGGCCGTGAACCGAACGGGGCACAGTCTCAGGCGCCGACGACGCGGGAACGGATGAGGAACCGCACCCCCTCGGGGGCCTCCAGCGAGAAGCCGCCACCCCGGCCCGCGACGACGTCCACGATCAGCCGGGTGTGGCTCCACAGCTCGTACTGGCTGCGCGACATCCAGAACGGCACCGGCTCCGCCACGCCGTCGACCTCCAGCTCCGCCAGCAGGACGTCCGCGGCGCCGGTGCGGAACTCGCCGGCCGGGTAACACATGGGGGAGCTGCCGTCGCAGCACCCGCCGGACTGGTGGAACATCAGGGGTCCGTGCGTCTCGCTGAGCCGCCGCAGCAGCAGGGCGGCCTCGGCGGTGAGCTCGACCCGGGGGGTCTCCTCGTATGTGTCACGCATGCCGTGCATGCCAGCACGGGGAAGGTTGCGAGAGGGTTGCGCGGCGCGTCCCCGCGCGATCCGGGCTCAGACCTCCCCGGCGCAGGAGCGGGGGAGCACCGTGACGCGCTCGTGGTTGCAGCCCGAGGGCGGCAGGTCGGCCGGCGGCCGCGCCTGATGGGCCTTCAACGCGATGCTCACCAGGCTCAGCAGCAGGTCGACGTCCGCGTCGCAGTCCAGGTGCACGGTCACCCACCGGGAGCCGGGCACCAGCCGGATCGCACTGGATCCGCCCAGGTCGTAGTGGAAGCGCTGGATGGCCCGCTGGGTCAGGTGGAGGTCCACGTCCCGGTCCGAGTGGAAGTGGACGATCTCGTCACGGACGGAGCGCAGCGCCCGTCCGGTTCCGCAACTGGCCGGACCCGTGGTGAGGTCGGGCCAGGCGTGCAGCCGCTCAAAGGCGCTCTGGGCCGGAGTCATGCCCCCATCGTCGCCCGATCACCGCGTCGCAACCAGAGGTTGAGCGATTTGTAACCGGCACGTGAGGTCGACGGGACCGCCCCTCCCGCCGCACGGCGGGAGGGGCGGTCGGTGTACGTCGGTGGCGCGGCGGTCCTACGGGCGCACGCAGCCGATCGTGCCCACGGGGAAGTTGTTGCCGGTGGACGTGGCGGTGAAGCCGAAGGTGACACTGCCGTCCGGTGGGACGACCCGGTTGTGGTCCACGTTCCGGACCGTGACCGCGCCGTCGGTGCCGCGTGAGAGCGAGCCGTTCCACACGCCCCCGAGCGTCGTCCCGCTGCCCGGCTGCCACCGCACGGCCCAGCCGTTCAGCGGCTCCGTGCCGTGGTTCATCACCTCGACGGAGCCCTGGAAGCCGCCGTTCCAGGGGTTCTGCACGGTGTAGACCGCCATGCAGTTGCCGGTGTGCGTGGGCGGCGGGCTCGTCGGGTCCGTCGGAGTGGGTGTCGGGGTCGGCGTGCCGCCCGAACCACGGATGCCGGTCACTTCGCCGTTGCCGCCGTCGAAGACGATGTCGGAGCAGGAGAAGAAGTTCTCCTGGCTGTCCGAACGCACCCACTGCATGAAGATCAGCGCGTCACCCGAGCGGCCCGAGGGCAGTGCCAGATCCCAGTAGTAGTGGCCCCCGTCGGTGCCCGGCCCACCCCGCTGCGGCGGGTCGGTCACCGTCTCGATCAGCTCCAGGTCGTCCCAGCCCAGCTCGGACGTCGGCGCCCAGCCCGGCTTGGTCAGGTAGACCCGGAAGTCACCCGGGTGGGCGGCCCAGTTGCTGTACTGCACCTTGATCGTCGAGCCGGACGTCAGATGCGTCCGCGGCCAGTCGGCGCGGGCGGCGTTGTAGGCGGAGAAGTCGTACGGGGAACGGTCACCGGCACTGCACAGGGTGCCGTCCGGGACGTAACCCGCCCCGCGCCCGCCCGCGTTGGAGTCCAGCACGGCGAACCAGTTGTACAGCGCCGTCGCGCCGCTCCGGTCGAGCGCGTCCTGACAGGCCGGGTTGGTCGGATCCAGCGCGCCGGTGCCCGTCTTGGCGTCGAGCTGGCACAGGTACGTCCGGGAACCGGGCAGCATCGCCACACCGTGCGCCTCGGCGCGCCCCTGTCCGAGCAGGAGGGTCACGCCGAGGGCGCTCAGGAGGGTGGCGAACACCGCCGCGAGGGAGATGAATCTGTTGCGTCGAACCAGTCGAACCATGGGTTTCTCCAGTTTCGCTGATCAGATCATGACAATCCAGAAGGGTGGGAACCCGGTGGGAACCCTCGCCCGTCCGGGGCGGGGCGCTTCGACCGGACGGGCGAGGGTGGTGGGGGGCGGCGGAGCGGCACGCGGTCGCTACGCCGTGGTGCAGGCGGTCCCGTTCAGGCTGAAGCCGGCCGGCTCGGCGAACGCGCCGCCGTGGGTGCCCTGGAAGCCGAACGTCTGGGTGCCGCCGGGCGCGATCCGGGCGTTGTGCCCCAGGCCGGTCGCGGTGACGGCGCCCGTGGACGGACTGACGGAGGCGTTCCAGGCCTGGGTGACGCGCTGGCCGGAGGGCAGGGTGAAGGCGAGCCGCCAGCCGTCGACGGGCGCCTGGCCGGTGTTGGTGACGGCGACGTCGGCGGTGAAGCCGCTCTGCCAGACGTTCGTCGCGTACGTCACCTTGCAGGCTCCCGCCGGGTCGCCGGGATCCGGATCCGGCTCTCCCGGGCCGCTGCCGGTCTCGACGTCGGAGGAGAAGGACTTCACGGTCAGTCCGGCGCCGTTCTGCCACGGCTCGAATCCGGCCTGCACACTCGTCAGGTACCAGTCGTCCTCGGCGAGCCCGCGGTTCACGGTGGCCCGCACGAAGTCCATGACGTCGAAGTTCCAGTCGGTGATCGCCGAGGGGGCGACGAAGGACAGCACGTCGTTGGCGCCGTTGCTGCCGGTCCACAGCTGCCAGGACTTCCCGCCGACCGTGGCCGTGCCGACCGGCGAGCCGATGGGCTGGATCGGGCCCACCTTGTTGAACCAGATCATGATCTCGGTCCGGTTCACCCCGTCCGTCCGGGGGGTCGGGTCCAGCCAGATGTCGTACGAGGCGTTGTAGACGGCGTCGGCGACGTAGCCGTACGAGATGCCGGAGGGTGCCCGGGAGACGGTGTCGAGCCGGGCGGGCAGCTTCGTGCCCGGTGAACAGGTCGTGTAGTGGCAGCCGTTGAAGACGGACGGGTACGACTTCGGCGCCCCGTTGGTCGGCACCGACCCGTCGGCCTGGGAGACCCGGAAGCCGGTGTCGGTGGCGGTGACGCACTGGGTGGCGCTGGAACCCCAGCGGTTGTTCTGGACGACGTACCGTCCCTGGATCGTCGTCGTCCCGAACGGTTCGCAGAGCGTGGTGTCCGCCTGCGTCTGCGCCTTCGCCTGTGCCGGTGCGGTCGCGGTCACGAGGGACGCGACGACGGCGAGCGTCGCGATCAGTGCGCTCAAGAGGCCGCGCGGGACGCGGGCTTGGGGCCGTAACGGTCGCATGGGGGGACCTCTCCGGAAGGGTGCGGGGGGAAGGAGGGCCGGGGCGGGAGCGCTCCCGACTCCCCACTGATGGGAGCGCTCCCACTTACCGGTTGCGGGTGACTGTAGAAGCGGTTCATGTTCCTGACAAGACTGTGCGCACGGGAGTTGTCGAAGGATTCTCGAAGACGCAGGTGAAGGGCGCGGCGCCGGAGGTGGGGAGCGCTCCCGGCGAGGAACGCCGGGGGCCGCTCCCTCAGGCGGAGTCCCGCAGGACCAGCTCCGTGCGGAGGATGACGTGCCGCCAGGCGACGGGGGAGTCCTCCATCTGCTCCAGCAGGAGCCGCACCATCGTGCGGCCGATCTCCTCCAGCGGCTGCCGCACCGTCGTCAGCGGCGGATCCGTGGGCCGGGCCGGCTGGACGTCGTCGAAGCCGATCACCGCGACGTCCTGCGGCACCCGGCGGCCCGCCGCGCGCAGCGCGTGCAGTGCCCCGGCCGCCAGGGTGTCCGAGGCCGCGAAGACCGCGTCCAGCTCCGGGTGCCGGGCGAGCAGGCCGGTCATGGCCCGACGCCCGCTCTCCTCCGTGAAGTCACCGCCCTCGACGACCAGCGAGGGCGGTGCCGTCACACCCGCCCGCTCCAGCGCCTCCCGGTACCCGCGCAGCCGGCACTGCGCGACGTACATGTCCGGCGGTCCGCTGATGGCCCCGATGGTGCGCCGGCCGCCGTTCAGCAGGTGGGTGACGGCGCCGCGAGCCCCGCCGGCGTTGTCCGCGTCGACGTAGGTGACGCTCTCGTCGCCGCTGCGCCGCCCCAGCATGACGGTGGGCAGACCCGCCTTGGCGAGCATGTCCGGCAGCGGGTCCTCCGCCCGCACCGACATCAGCAGCACGCCGTCGACCCGGCCGCCGCGCGCGTACTCCACGAAGCGCCGCCGCTCGGTGTCCGTGCGGACCAGGGTGAGCAGCAGCTGCACCGGGGTGTCGGTGAGGGCGTCGCCGACGGCGTGGACGATCTCGGTGAAGAACGGCTCCCCGAACAGCCGCCAGTCCGTCTCCGTCATGACCAGCGCGACGGCGTCGGCCCGGTGCCCGGCCAGGGAACGGGCCGCCAGGTTGGGGACGTACCCCAGTTCCGCGATGGCCTGCTGTACGGCGCGGCGTGTGGAATCCCGCACGCCGGCCGCGTTGTTGATGACCCTGGAGACGGTGCCCCGCCCCACTCCGGCGCGGGCGGCCACCTCCTCCAGCGTCGGCGCGCCGGGACGCTGCCTGCCCATGCCCGCCTCCCCCTCCCACGAGATCATCCGATACTACGGCCGCCGGACCGGCGGGGCAGGCGGATCGCGGTGGGCGGTCGGGCCGGACCGGCCTCAGTCGTCCAGACGGACCGGCATCAGCAGCGAGAACGTGCTCTCGTCGTCCGGCCGGCGGATCGCCACGGGCGCCGTGGGGGCGCCGAACTCCAGGACCAGCCGGTCCCGGTCGCCGGCGGTGAGCGCGTCCAGCAGGAACGCGCGGTCGACGGCGACGCGGTCCCGGTCGTCGTCACCGTCCCCGCACACGGTCACCGTCCCGTCGTCCGTCACCGCGAGCACACTCAGGTCCTGCGACGCCTCGCCCGGTCCGCGCACCTCGCTCGCGCGCACGGGGCCGGTCTCCAGCGCCTCGCGGAAGGCGGCCGTGTCGACCGGGGTCCGTCGCCCGGACGGCAGGTGGACGAGGCGACGGTAGTCGGGGAAGTCGTGGGCGAGGCACCGCCCGGCGGCCTGGCGGTCCCCGGCCTCCAGCGTCACGCGGTCCCCGTCCACGGCGAGGCCGACGCGCTGGTCACCGCCCAGCAGCGCGCGCATCGCGTCGGCCAGCGGGACCGGGACCAGGGCCTGTACCCGCGGCCCGCCGTGCCCGGCGGTGTCCGTCCGCGCGACGGCCAGCCGGTACCGGTCGGTGGCCACGAGGTGGAGCGTGTCGCCCTCGACGTCGAACAGGACGCCGCCGAGCATCGGCAGGCCGGGGTCGGCGCTCACCGCGAAGCGGACCGCGTCCAGGGCGGCGGCCAGCCCGGTCGCGGATACGGACAGCCGGACGGGCGGGGTGTGTGCGGCGGTGGTCATGATGTTCTCCCTCTGGTCGAGTAGTGCGCGGAGCGTGGAGAACTCGCCGCGGGCATCGGCCAGGCCGCGTGCGAGGCGACGCAGGTGCGCCTCCAGCAGCCCGCGCACCAGGTCCGTGTCCGCGCCGGACCAGCCGGCCAGTACCAGCCGGATGTCGGCCAGGGGCATGCCGGCCCGCCGCAGCCGGGCCAGCAGCCGCGCCTCGTCGAGCTGCTCGGGCGCGTACCAGCGGTAGCCGCTGGCCGGGTCCACCCAGGCCGGGACCAGCACTCCGGCACGGTCGTAGAACCGCAGGGCGCTCACGCCCAGGCCGCTGTCGCGGGCCATCTCCCCGATGCTGCGCATCTCGCTCTCCACGTCCGGAACTCTGGGCCCTTGACCAGGTCGAGGGTCAATCCCGGCCGGACCTCGCGCCGGCCCTTGACCTCAAGTCCGCTTGACGTACCAGGGTGATCCGCATGAACACCGACACAGAAACCGGGACCACCGCCACCGCGGACGTCCGGGCCATCGAACAGGTCGTGGCCGCCGTCGAGCGTACCCAGCGCGCCAAGGACGCCGAGGGATTCCTCGCCCTTTTCCACCCCGACGCGCTCTGGACCACCGGGCACGGCAAGGTCCTCCTCGGCTTCGACGCGATCGCCGGGTTCACCCGTGCCGTACTGCCGGACGCCACCTGGGACGGCGACGTCACCTACGAGGTGGCGCACGTCCAGTTCCTGCGGCCCGATGTGGCGGCCGTCAAGGTCCGGCAGGTCTACCGTTCGGCCGAGGGCGACACGGAGGGCGCCCCGCTGTACGTCATGACCCGGCGGGACGACGGGACCTGGCAGTTGCACGCCTGCCAGAACACCCCCGTTCTCGGCGACGACGTCGGGTGAGGACCGGGGACGGCGTCCCCGAGGTCAGCGCCGCGCGCCGGACGGGACGGACAGGGGAGCGCCGGTGCGGGCGGTGACGGCCTCGACGGTGACGCCGGGGGCGGTCTCGACGAGGACGAGGCCGTCACCGGTGACGTCGATGACGCCGAGGTCGGTGATGATCCGGTGCACGCACCGCTCACCGGTGAGGGGCAGCGCGCACTCCCGGAGGATCTTCGGGCCGCCGTCCTTGGCGGTGTGCTCCATCAGCACGATGACGCGGCGGGCGCCGTGCACGAGGTCCATGGCACCGCCCATGCCCTTGACCGTCTTCCCGGGGATCATCCAGTTGGCGAGGTCACCCCGTTCGGACACCTGCATGGCACCCAGGACCGCGGTGTCGACGTGACCGCCGCGGATCATGCCGAAGGAGAGCGCGGAGTCGAAGAAGGAGGCGCCCGGCAGGACGGTGACGGTCTCCTTGCCCGCGTTGATCAGGTCGGGGTCGACCTCGTCCTCGTACGGGTAGGGGCCGGTGCCGAGGACGCCGTTCTCGGAGTGGAGCACGACGTGGACGCCGGGCGGGAGGTGGCCGGGGATCAGGGTGGGCAGGCCGATGCCCAGGTTGACATAGGAGCCGTCGGTGAGTTCGGCGGCGGCCCGGGCGGCCATCTGGTCGCGGGTCCAGGACATCAGGAACGCACCGTCCTCTTCTCGATGGGCTTGTCGGCGGCCTGCTCGGTGGTGAGCGCGACGATCCGCTGCACGTAGATGCCGGGCAGATGCACCTCGTCCGGGGCGAGTTCGCCGGGTTCGACGAGTTCCTCGACCTCGGCGATCGTGACGCGGCCGGCCATGGCGGCGAGGGGGTTGAAGTTGGCGGCGGCGCGGCGGAAGCGGAGGTTGCCGTGCCGGTCGCCGCGCCAGGCCCGTACGAGGGCGAAGTCGGTGGTGATGCCGTGCTCCAGGACGTACGGGCGTCCCCCGAACTCCCGGGTCTCCCTGGGCGGGGAGGCGACCGCCACCTCGCCTCCGCCGGGCGCGTACCGCCAGGGCAGGCCGCCCCGGGCCACCTGGGTGCCGACACCGGCCGGGGTGTAGAAGGCGGGGATGCCCGCCCCGCCGGCGCGCAGCCGCTCGGCGAGGGTGCCCTGCGGGGTCAGCTCCACCTCCAGCTCACCGCCCAGGTACTGGCGGGCGAACTCCTTGTTCTCGCCGACGTAGGAGCCGGTGACGCGGGCGATGCGGCCCGCCGAGAGGAGGACGCCCAGACCGCGGCCGTCCGTGCCGCAGTTGTTGGACACGACCTCCAGCCCGGTCGTGCCGCGTGCGTACACCGCGTCGATGAGAGCGGCGGGGACGCCGGAGAGGCCGAAGCCGCCGACGGCGAGCGAAGCGCCGTCGGGGATGTCGGCCACCGCCTCGGCGGCGCTGCCGCGGACCTTGTTCACGTGCTGGGTTCCTTCCGGGAGTCGTTCGGGACGCAGGGGGTTCAGGCGGTGGCGCCGGGCAGCACGGCGGACCATCCGCCGTCGACGACGAGGTTGGCGCCGGTGATGTAGGCGGCCTCGTCGGAGGCGAGGAAGACGGCCGCGTTCACGACGTCGTCCGCCGTGCCCACCCGGCCCAGCGGGACGTGGCGGGCGATGCCGCGCATCGGGTGGTCGTCGGCGAGCAGATTCGCGCGCGAACCGTCGGTGTCGATCAGTCCGGGGCTGACGCAGTTGGCCCGGACACCGTGCGGGGCGCCCTCCGCGGCGAGCTGCCGGGTCAACGCGATCACCGCGCCCTTGGACGCCGAGTGCGCGGTGCGCGGGTTGGTGAGGGAGCCGGTCAGGCCGGCGGTCGAACCCACCGTCAGCACGCAGCCGCGGCTGCGGACGAGGTGCGGCCAGGCCGCCCGGACCGTCAGCCACACCGAGTCCAGCTCGGCGCGCATCGTGAACGCGAAGTCCCCGTACGGCTGGGACGCGATCGCCCCGAAGCGGACGGCGCCCGCGTTGGCGTAGACGATGTCGACGCCGCCGAACGCGTCCACGGCCTCCTCGGTCCAAGACCGCACGGAGTCCTCGTCGGTGACGTCCAGCGGGCCCGGCGTGATGATCGTGCCGCCCTCGCGGGCGACCAGCCGCTGGGTCTGAAGGGCCTCCTCGTGCAGCAGGTCGCCGCCGACGACCAGCGCGCCCTCGGCGGCGAAGCGCAGGGCCGCCGCCCGGCCCTGGCCCCGGGCGGTGCCGGAGATCAGGGCCACCTTGCCGTCGAGCCGCTTCATCCGCCGGCCTCCGCGGCGAGCAGGGCGTCGGAGACGGACTTGACCCCGCCGTGCGCGGTCAGGCCGCCGTCCACGGGGATCTCCGCGCCGGTGATGAACGACGACTCGTCGGACAGCAGGAACACGACCAGCGGCGCCACCTCGTCGACCGTGCCGGTGCGGCCGAGGGGCGTCTCCCGGAGGTTGGCCTCGCGGAACGCGGGGGCGGCGGAGGCCGTCATCTCGGTCTCGATGTAGCCGGGGTGGACAGTGTTGACGCGGATGCCGCGCGGCCCGAGTTCCAGTGCGGCGGTCTTCGACAGGCCCCGCAGTCCCCACTTGCTCGCGGTGTAGGCGACCGGGTAGTGGGCGGTGAGCGCGGCCGAGGAACCGACGTTGACGATCGAGGAGCCCGGCGGCATCAGCGGGCTCAGGTGCTGGATGCCGAGCAGCGGACCGGTCACGTTGACCGAGTGCACCCGCTCGAAGTCCTCGGCCCGCACGTCACCGACCCGGGCCCGCCAGGTGACGCCCGCGTTGTTCACCAGGCCGTGCACGTGCCCGTACGCCTCCCGCAGCTCGGCGGCCAGCTCCGCCCACTCCTCGCCGCTGCTGACGTCGAGGCGGCGGCAGTTCCCGCCCGGCGTCACGTCGGTGGCGATGACCCGGGCGCCCTCGCGGGTGAGGGCCTCGGCCTCGGCGGCGCCCTGGCCGCGGGCGGCGCCCGTGACGACGACGACCTTGCCGAGCAGCCTCTTGGGGTGCAGGTCGCTCACGACCGCTCCCTGCCGCGCCGCCGGCCGGCCGGCAGGGGCACGGGCTCGGTGCCGGGGACGACGGTGTTGGTCAGGGTGCCGATGCCCTCCACCGTGAGGGTGACGGTGTCGCCCGGCTGCAGCGGCGGCGGGGTCCGCTCGCCGCGCCGGCCCCACAGTTCGGCCAGGCAGCCGCCGTTGCCGCAGGTGCCCGAGCCGAGGACGTCACCCGGTACGACGCGGGTGCCGCGCGAGGCGTAGGCGGTCATCTCCTCGAAGGTCCAGCTCATGTTGGACAGCAGGTCCTCGCCGGCCTTCTCGCCGTTGACCTCGGCGGTCAGCGCCAGACGCAGGAACCCCTCGGCGTCCCGGTACGGCTCCAGCTCGTCGGCGGTGACCAGGTACGGGCCGAGGGTGGTGGCGGTGTCCTTGCCCTTGCAGGGACCGAGGCCCACCTTCATCTCCGCGCTCTGCAGGTCGCGCGCCGACCAGTCGTTGAACACCGTGTAGCCGACGATGTGGTCGCGGGCCCGCTCGGGGGTGAGGTCGCGGCCCTCCCGCCCGATCACCGCGCCCACCTCCAGCTCGAAGTCCAGCACGGCCGAACCGGGCGGTACCGGGATGCCGTCCCGGTGGCCGTAGATCGCGTGCGGGTTGGTGAAGTAGAAGGTCGGCGCCGCGTACCACTGCTCGGGGACGCCGGCGACGCCGTCGACCGAGCGGCGTACGCCTTCGACGTGCTCCTCGAAGGTGACGAAGTCCCGTACCGACGCGGGCCGCAGCGGGGGCAGCAGCCGTACTTCGGAGACATGGGGTCCGGGCGGTACGTCGAGGGCGGCGCGGCCGGCGGCGAGCAGCCCGGGCAGGCCGTCGGACTCGGCGAGCAGGGCCGTGAGCGAGGTGACGCCGGGCAGCGGGAAGAGGGTGCCGTCGTCCTCCACGACGGCCACGCGGTGGCGGTGGCGGTGTTCGTAGGCGGCGAAACGCATGGTGCGGCTCCTGCGGGAGGGGGTCGGCCGAGAGGGAGGCGCGCGGGGTCCGGGCGCGGGTGCTCGACGGGGCGGGCGGGCCGTGCCGTGCTTCCCGCACCGGGGCGGGGGCCGGGGACGCGGCGGCGCGAGTCAGGGCGTGGACACCGCCGCCGCGTCCCCGGTGCGCGGGGAGCGGATCAGACCGGCGGGGCGACGAACACGCCGCGGTCGGGGTCGTTGAAGGACTCCTTGGCGACGAGTTCGTTCATGGGGTTGGCGGTGCCCCACTGGTCGGTGACCTCGGGCTGGGAGAAGTCGTAGACGTGCGGGTGCCAGGTGTCCTCGTCCAGGTTCTCCAGCTCGGTGGTGTACTCGACGGTGTTGCCGTGCGGGTCGAGGAAGTACGTGAAGGTGTTGTCGCCCGCCATGTGCCGGCCGGGACCCCAGACCTTCTTGAAGCCCGCCCGGATGACGCGGCCCGAGCCGCGCATGTACTCGTCGATGCCGCGCATCTCGAAGGAGATGTGGTGCAGCGCGGTGTGCGGGCCCTGGGCGATGGCCATGGAGTGGTGCTGGCTGCTGATCCGCATGAAGTGCATGACCTCGCCCATGTGCGGCGAGCTGAGCGTGTCCGACAGCGCGAAGCCGAGGTGGCGCTCGTACCACTCGCGGGTGCGGTTCAGGTCGGGGCTGTTGAGGACGACGTGGGAGAGCTTGACCGGGATGGACTCCTTCTCCTCGATCTTGCGGTGCCGGCGGACCTCGACGTCGGCGGAGACCTCGATGGTGCGGCCGTCGACGTCGAAGAAGCGGAACCCGTAGCCGCCGCCGGGCGTGTCGACGTGTCCCGGCTGCGAGATCAACTGGACGCCGCCCGCGAGCAGCCGTTCGGCGAGGGTGTCGACGTCCGCGGGGGACGCGGCGCCGTAGGAGACGAGGTCGAGGCGCTTCTCCTCGGCCTTGCGCAACCGCACGACGTACTGCTCCGGGGAGCCCTCGGCGGCCAGGAAGGAGATGCCGGAGTCCTCGGCGACCTTGGTCAGGCCCCAGACGCCGGCGTAGAAGTCGAGCTGCTTGTCGTAGTCGGGCACGGCAAGGTCGACGTGCCGCAGGTGGGTGAGCAGGCGCATGGTGATCAGTCCTTCCGGAGGAGGGCGGTCGCGTTGCCGCCCCGGACGGCGTGGAAGTCGGCGTCGGACAGGCGCGCGGCGCGCAGGGCGCCGACCGGGTCCTCGGTGCCCATGTCGAAGGGGAAGTCGGAGCCGAGCAGCACCCGGTCCGCGCCGGCCGCCCGGACCAGCTCCCGCAGCACGTGCGGGTCGTGGACCAGCGAGTCGAAGTACAGCCGCTTCAGGTAGCTGCTGGGCAGGTGCGCGCAGCCGGCGCCCGCGTCGGAGCGGGCCGACCAGGCGTGGTCGGAGCGGCCGATGTGGGTGGGCAGGTAGCCGCCGCCGTGCGCGGCGATCAGCGTCAGTTCCGGGTGGCGGTCGAGCACTCCCGAGAAGATCAGGTGGGACAGCGCGACGGCGTTCTCGGTGGGCTGCCCGACGGTGTTGGACAGGTACCACCGGTCCAGTCGCTCGTCCAGGGTGCAGCCGAAGGGGTGCAGGAAGACGAGCGCGCCGGTCTCTTCGGCCCGGGTCCAGAAGGGCTCGTAGGCCGGGTCGGACAGCTCCCGGCCGGGGGCGTGACTGGAGATCTCCACGCCTGCCAGGCCCTGCTCCAGGGCGTGGTCCAGGGCGCGTACCGCCTGCCGGGGGTGCTGGAGCGGGGCCAGTCCGAGTCCGCGCAGCCGCTCGGGGGCGGCCGAACAGTGCGCTGCCGTGGCCTCGTTGGCGAGCCGGTACAGCTTCTCGGCGGTGTCCTCGTCGGCCCAGTAGTGGTAGTGCGAGGGCGAAGGGCTGACCAGCTGCACGTCCACGCCCTGCGCGTCCATCGCGGCCAGGCGAACGGCGGGGTCGGTCATCCTGGGGACGCGTTCGCGGACCATGGGCCCGCTGACGGCGAGGGAGGCGGCGCCGTTGCGCCGCGCGTCGAGTGCCCGGGCCTCGGCATGCCCGTGCAGACCGGCGACGAGCGCGTCGACCTCGGGCAGCAGGACGTGCGCGTGCACGTCCACGGTGGGGGACTCCACGGTGGGGGCGGCGTCCACGAGGGGCGTGTGTGTGGCGGGGGCGTTCTCGGCGGTCACGGCAGTTCCCTCAGCATGGTCATCGTGCGGCCCATCAGGCCCGGCACGTCGGCGTCACGGACCCCGTCGAGCTGCCACTGCCCGATCCGCACGGACGCCTCCACGACCGGGCGGACGCGGGCGATCCGCCGGTCGTGGTACGCCTGGAACAGCGCGTCGTCCCATACGTCGGCCCCGGTCAGCATCTCGACGAGCACGGCCGCGTCCTCCAGCGACAGGGCGGCGCCCTGGGCGAGGGTGGGCGGGCAGCAGTGGGCGGCGTCGCCGACCAGGACGACCCGGCCGCGGTGCCAGGAGCCCTCCACCAGCATCCGGTCGAACCAGGTGTAGTTGACCTTCGCCGGGTCGGTGATGTGCTCGGTGATCTCCGGCCAGAAGCCGCCGTAGTGCCGGGTCAGGCGCCGCATCTCGTCGGCGTACGACGCGGGCGGTATGGCGGCGCGGTCCCGGTTGGCCTCGACGACGTAGGCGTACAGGGTGGTCTCGCTGGTCGGGCAGTAGCCGGCGATGTAGGCCGGGCCGCCGTAGGCGAGGTCGGTGCGGGTCACGCCGGCGGGACGCGGGGCGGCGACGCGCCAGATGGCCATGCCGGTCGGCTCGGGCTTGTCGGTGATGCCGATCGCGGCGCGGGTGGCGGAGCCGAGACCGTCGGCGGCGACCACCAGGTCGTAGCGGCCCTCGGTGCCGTCGCCGAAGCGTACGCAGACACCGTCCGCGTCCTGGTCGAGGATCTCGGCGGTGGTGCCCAGCCGGACCGACGCGCCGCTGGCCCGCACCGCCTCGATGAGGATCCGCTGGAGCCGCGGGCGCTGCATGCCGACGGTGGCGGGCAGGTCGTCGCCGCCGGTGCGCAGGTCGTCCTGCACGTGCAGGACGGTGCCGTCGGGGGCGGTGATGCCGACCGAGCCGAAGCCGAAGCCGGACGCCTCCACCTCCTCCCACACGCCGAGTTCGCGCAGCACGCGCAGGGCGTTGCCCTGAAGGGTGATGCCGGAGCCGGCGGTGGCGTTCCAGTCGTCCTTGGCCTCGACGAGGTCCACCGCGTACCCGGCGCGGCGCAGCAGGATCGTGGCGGCGTTGCCGGCCGCGCCGCCGCCGACGACGAGGACGGTACGGGGTTGGGTCATGGGGAACTCCCTTGTTCCTCGGGCTACTTGACGGCGATCGGGTTGACGGGCGAGCCGACCGCGCCGGTGATGGGCAGGGGTGCGGCGGTGAGCCAGAACGCGTACACGCCGTCGGCCGCGCAGTCCTCGGCGAGCGCCTCCAGGTCCCACATCTCGCCGATCAGCAGGCCGAGGTGGGGGATGGCGACCTGGTGCAGCGGCTGGAAGGCGTGCTCGAACTCGTTCGGGCGGACCTCGAAGCCCCAGGTGTCGGTGGCGATCGCGGCGATCTCGGTGCCGTGCAGCCAGCCCGCCGTGGTGAACGACAGGCCGGGCGCGGGACCGCCCGCGTACTCGCCCCAGCCGTCGCGGCGGACCCGGGCGAGCTGCCCGGTGCGCACCACGACGATGTCGCCGCGGCCGACGGTCACCCCGTGGGCCTCGGCGGTCGCGGTCAGGTGCTCCTCGGTGATCGCGAAGCCGTCGGGCAGTTCCCCGTCCTCGCCGACCACACGTCCGACGTCCAGCAGCACACCGCGTCCGGCGACGTGCGGCGCCATGTGCTCGATGCCGGTGACCAGGTCGCCCTCGGAGGTGACGACCCGCTCGGCCGGACGTCCGTTCCACGCCTTGCCGTGGTCGAAGATGTGCCCGAGCCCGTCCCACTGCGTGGAGCACTGCAACGGCATCGCGATCACGTCGTCGGCGCCGCCGAGGCCGTGCGGGAAGCCCTGGTTGCCGAGGGCCGCGTCGGTCCCGGTGTCGAGCATGGTGTGCACCGGGTTGGTGCGGCGCCGCCAGCCCTTCTGCGGGCCGTTCATGTCGAAGCGCTGGGAGAGGGAGAAGCTGGCGCCCCGCCGGACCAGGCCGGCGGCCTCGCGGCGGCCCGCCTCGTCGAGGAAGTTCAGGGTGCCGAGCACGTCGTCCGCGCCCCAGCGGCCCCAGTTGGAGTACGCCTCGACGGCCCGCGCGATCGAGCCCTCGGGGTCGGCGGGGTCCAGGATCCCGGTGTGCGCCGGGGGGTCGGTGCGCTTCCGTGTCCCGGTGTGCTCCGGGGGCTCGGTGTGGGCCGGGGCTTCGGTGTGGGCCGGGGCTTCGGTGTGCTCCTGGGTCACTGGGCCGCCTCCGCCACGCAGCGGGTGCGCTGGGCGCCGAGTCCGGTGACGGAGGCGTCCATGACGTCGCCGTCGCGCAGCAGCCTGCCCCAGTGCATGCCGTTGCCGGCCGGGCTGCCGGTCAGCACCAGGTCACCGGGCAGCAGACGCGCGGTCTGAGAGGCGTAGGACACCATGCGCGCCACGTTGAAGATCATGTCCTTGGTGGACTCGTCCTGCATGGTCTCGCCGTTGAGCTTCAGCGTCAGCCGCAGGTCGTCCGGGTTCGCGATCGACTCGGTGGGCACGATCCAGGGGCCGAGCGGCGTGAAACCGGGGGCGTTCTTGCTGCGCAGCCAGTCGGTGCCGATCTGCGGCATGTCCCGGCGGAAGACGGTGGTCCGGTCGGTCAGATCGTTGGCGATCGTGTACCCGGCGACGTACTCCAAAGCCTCCTCGACACCTACCCGGTGGGCGGGGCGGCCGATGACCGCCGCCAGCTCCAGCTCCCAGTCGGGCTTCTCGGCCCAGGCGGGGAGCACCACGTCGTCGTAGGGGCCGGTGATCGCGCTCGGCAGGCCGATGAACACGTACGGCAGGTCCTCGGCCGCCCTGCGGTCCATGATCTCCGCGGCCTCGGCGCGCCGCTCCTCCTCGGGACGGTCGTCGCCCGGGGCGCGGTGCGCGACGTGCAGGTCGATCACGTGCTGCCGGTAGTTCGCCCCCGACTGGAACACCTGGCGCGGCTCGACCGGGGCGTGCACCCGGAAGTCCGCCAGCGGCGTCCGTGCCGGGCCGGGGTCCCGGGCCAGCTCCCGCAGCCGCGGCAGCGCGGTCTCCCAGCCCTCCAGCAGGTCCCGGACGCTGAGGTGTCCCTCGCCGAGGGCGAGGCGCAGATCGAGCACCCGGGCGTCGGGAGTGACCAGGGCGGGGAAGGCCGGCCCGTCCGGGGCCGACAGCGTGCCGAGGGCGAAAGGGCCCGCGAACAGCGCGGACGAGGGTGCAGGTTTCACGGACGTGTCCTCCTGATTGCGGTGGGACTAATCTGGACCCGCCACCAGCGATCAGGGAAATAGATTGTGTGGATGCCCTGCATCCAGCCCGTCGATTCTCCCTGGTCGGCGCCGCACCACAAGGGGAAGTCCCGTGAATCTGGCCCGACTCGACCTCAATCTCGTCGTCGCCCTGCGCGCCCTGCTGGAAGAGCGCAACGTGACCCGCGCGGGGCAGCGCGTCGGCCTCAGCCAGCCCGCGATGAGCGCCGCCCTGGCCAGGCTCCGCCGCCACTTCGACGACGACCTGCTCGCCCGCGTCGGCGGCCACTACGAACTGACCGCCCTGGGCCAGGTCCTCCTGGACCGCACCTCCACCGCCTACGACGTGCTGGAGCGCCTCTTCGCCAGCCAGGCCGACTTCGACCCGGCCGTGGAGAAGCGGGAGTTCAGGCTGATCGCCTCCGACTACGCCGTCGCCCTCTTCGGCACCGAACTCGCCCGGGTCGTGCACGAGGAGGCCCCCGGGATCCGGCTGCGCTTCACCCAGACCCCGCCGACCGTGGTCGACGACACCGCCACCCTGCTGAGCGCCACCGACGGCCTGCTCATGCCGCACGGCGTCATCAGCGACTTCCCCGCCACCGACCTCTACGAGGACCGCTGGGTCTTCCTGGTCGCCGACGACCACCCGAGCGTCGACGACCGGCTCACCCGCCAGGACCTCGCCCGGCTGCCGTGGGTCACCTACCAGCGCACCTACGACGCCCCGGCCGTACGCCAGCTCGGCATGCTCGGCGTCGAACCCCGCGTCGAGGTCTCCGTCGACAGCTTCCAGCTCCTGCCCCTGCTGGTGGCCGGCACCCGCCGCATCGCCCTGATGCAGGCCCGCCTCGCCAGGCTGCTGGCCCCCCTCGCCCCCGTCCGCGTGGTGGAGCCGCCGTACGAGGCCGTCCCGCTGCGCGAGGCCCTGTGGTGGCACCCGGTGCACACCCACGACGCAGCCCACATCTGGCTGCGGGAGACGGCCGCGCGGGTCGGCCGGCGCCTGGCGGACGTGCCTGAGCCGTGACCCGCCCCGCCCGCCCCGCCCGTCCCCCCCCGGTCCACTCGGCGTCATCCGTCCGCTGGATCGTCGGTATCCGGTACGTGCATCGCCGCACCCGTGCCCGGCCGGGCCGCCGGGAGGCACCCGGCCGAGGTCCAGGCCACAGGCGCCCTGGCGCTAGAAGAATCCAAGCTTCCGAGGGCTGTAGGAACAAAGAAGGTTCTTCGTCTGCTGGTAGTGCTCCAGCATCATCTTGTGGTTCTCCCGGCCGATCCCCGACTGCTTGTAGCCGCCGAAGGCGGCATGCGCCGGGTAGGCGTGATAGCAGTTCGTCCAGACGCGCCCCGCCTGGATCGCGCGGCCCGCCCGATAGGCGGTGTTCATGTCGCGCGTCCACACGCCCGCGCCGAGGCCGTACAGGGTGTCGTTGGCGGTCTTGATCGCGTCGTCGAAGTCGTCGAAGGACGTGACCGACACGACCGGGCCGAAGATCTCCTCCTGGAAGATCCGCATGCGGTTGTGGCCCTCGAAGATCGTCGGCTGGACGTAGTAACCGCCCTTCAGCTCGCCGTCGTGCTCCACACGTTGGCCACCGGTGAGCACCTTGGCGCCTTCCTGCCGGCCGATGTCCAGGTAGGAGAGGATCTTCTCCAACTGGTCGTTGGACGCCTGGGCGCCGATCATCGTGTCGGTGTCCAGCGGGTGCCCCGGTTTGATCAGCTCGGTGCGGGCGACGGCGGCCTCCATGAACTCCGCGTAGGTGCCGCGCTGGATCAGCGCCCGCGACGGGCAGGTGCACACCTCGCCCTGGTTGAGCGCGAACATCGTGAAGCCCTCGAGCGCCTTGTCGCGGAAGTCGTCGTCCCGCGCCCACACGTCGTCGAAGAAGATGTTCGGCGACTTGCCGCCGAGCTCCAGCGTGACCGGCTTGATGTTCTCCGAGGCGTACTGCATGATCAGCCGCCCGGTGGTGGTCTCCCCGGTGAACGCCACCTTCGCCACCCGAGGGCTGGACGCCAGCGGCTTGCCCGCCTCCGCCCCGAAGCCGTTGACGACGTTCAGCACGCCGGGCGGCAGCAGGTCGGCGACCAGGCTCAGCCAGTAGTGGATCGAGGCCGGGGTCTGCTCCGCGGGCTTCAGGACCACCGCGTTGCCGGCGGCGAGCGCCGGGGCGAGCTTCCAGGCAGCCATCAGGATCGGGAAGTTCCACGGAATGATCTGCGCGACCACCCCCAGCGGTTCGTGGAAGTGGTACGCGACCGTGTCCTCGTCGACCTCACCGAGCGAGCCCTCCTGGGCCCGGATCGCCCCTGCGAAGTACCGGAAGTGGTCGATGGCGAGCGGAATGTCGGCCGCCAGCGTCTCGCGCACCGGCTTCCCGTTCTCCCAGCTCTCGGCGACCGCCAGGCGCTCCAGGTTCGCCTCCATGCGATCGGCGATCTTCAGCAGGATGCCGGAGCGCTCGGTCACCGCGGTGCGCCCCCAGGCGGGAGCGGCCTCGTGCGCGGCGTCGAGCGCCCGTTCCACGTCCTCCGCCGTCCCCCGCGCGACCTCGGTGAACGGCCGGCCGTTCACCGGTGACGGGTTCTCGAAGTACTGCCCCCGCGCCGGCCGCACGTACTCCCCGCCGATGAAGTGGTCGTAGCGCGACTCGTAGGAGACGATCGCGCCCTCGGTGCCGGGCGCCGCGTAACGGGTCATCCTGTCTGCCTCCCTCATCGAGCGCTGCCCGCCGTTGGACAGCTCTGCGCGCGAGGCTAGGAAACGGGACGTTGCGGAGACGTTGCGCCCACGGCGGCACCGTTGGCGGCGGGCGGCCTCGCACGTGGGGCCGCCGGACGATCGGGCCCGCCCGCGTCTCGGGCATGTCTCCTCCCAAAACTGCCTGTTGCCGGGGCGGGTCGCCCGCCCACCGACCACCGG
The DNA here is from genome assembly GCF_044142145.1 of Streptomyces sp. BK79. Taxonomy (NCBI): domain Bacteria; kingdom Bacillati; phylum Actinomycetota; class Actinomycetes; order Kitasatosporales; family Streptomycetaceae; genus Streptomyces; species Streptomyces sp. BK79. The sequence goes on along the minus strand of NZ_JBHVOC010000007.1, from coordinate 96,718 downwards.
GATGCGTGCACTCATGGGGACCGCTCGCCCACCGTGGACCGCCCGTCCACGGGGAACTGCCCGTCCACGGGGGACTGCCCGTCCACGGGGGACTGCCCGTCCACGGGGGACCGCCCGTCCACCGGGGACCGCCCGTCCACCGGGGACCGCCCGTCCACGGGGGACTGCCCACCCACCGGGGACCGCCCACCCACCGGGGACCGCCCGTCCACGGGGGACTGCCCGCCCACCGGGGACCGCCCGCCCACGGGGGACCGCCCACTCCCGGAGCACCGCCTACTCCCGGGGGACCGCTCACTCGCCGGAGACCGTCATCCGTCGATGGCCCAGCACCGCGCGTCGATGGCCCGTCACCATGCCCTCGCTGCCGCCAGTTCGGACTCCAGCGCGGCGAGCCGGGCCCGCGCCGCCGCCGTGGGACGCACCGCGGCCAACGCCCGCCATACGTCGAGATCGTCCTCCCCCCACGGAGCGTGCGCCCAGTCCGCCAGCAGGTCGGGGTCGCGGCCGGCGATCAGCGCGGCGCGCAGGCCGTCGGCGATCCGGCGTCTCATCCGCACCACCGCCGGGGCCTGGGAACCCGGCAGCAGTGGACCGGCGTACGCCGTCGCGGCCGCCGTCACCGAACCGGCCCGCAGACGTCGCTCGACGACGGCCGCGTCGGACTCGACGGGCATCGTGAGCCGGTACGGGCGGGACGCCAGCCGGCCGGGTCCCAGGACGCCCCGCAGCCGCGCCAGTTCGGCGCGCAACGTCACCGGCGGGACCGTCTCGTCCTCGTACAGCGCGCACAACAGCTCGTCGCCGGTCAACCCCTCCGGATGGTGGGCCAGCAGGACGACGATCTCGCTGTGCCGACGGCTCAGCCGGACTCTGCGTCCGTCCGCGCTCAGCACCGCCTCGCCGCGTCCCAGCGCGGTCAGCTCGGCGGCCCGGGACGGTGGTCGCTCCGGGGTGAGCAGCGCGAGCTGCGACTCGGCGGCACGCGCGACCGCCTGGACGAACCCCAAGCTGTGCGGATGCGCCAGCCCGTCCCCTCCGGTGATGTCCACGGCACCGAGCACCCGCCCGGTGCGGGGATCGCGCACCGGAGCCGCCGCGCAGGTCCACGGCTGGACCCGACGGATGAAGTGCTCGGCCGTGAAGACCTGGACCGGCCGGCCGACGGCCACCGCCGTACCCGGCGCGTTCGTCCCGACCGCGGACTCCGCCCACCGGGCACCCGGCACGAAGTTCATCCGCCCCGCCCGGCGCCGGGTCGCCGGATGCCCCTCGACCCACAGCAGCCTGCCGTGCGCGTCACACACCGCGAGCAGATGCTCGCCGTCGGCGGCGAACGTGCCCAGGAGCTCCCGGATCAACGGCATCGCCGGCGCCAGCGGATGCTCGGCCCGGTAGGCGCCCAGGTCCCCGTCCATCAGCTCCACGCTGGCGGTTCCGTCCGGGCCGACACCGGCCCGGACCGAGCGCCGCCACGACTCCGCCACGACGGCCCGCACGGGCCGCGGCACCGTTCCCGCCTCGGTGAACGCCTCGTGTGCCCGTCGCAGCGTCCGCGCGTGTTCGGCGGGGTCGGCCCCCGGTTCCAGAGCCAGCCAGGAATCAGTCAACTCGGCCTCCCCGGACGGTGATGCCATGGGGGACATCGTCACTCCCCGGATACGCGCCGACAACCACTTCGACCGACCGGACCACCCGAACGTGGCGTTCCGGGCCGCTCAGGCGAAGTTGACCAGTCTGATGTACCGGGTCCAGTCCCACAGCGGCCCCGGATCCGTGTGGTCGCTGCCCGGTACCTCGTGGTGCGCGATGATGTGGGCGCGGTCCTTGGGGATGCCGTATCGGTCGCAGATCGACGCGGTGAGGTGGGCGGACTGCTCGTAGAGGGCGTCGGTGAAGTACTCGGGGCGGTCCACCCATCCCTCGTGCTCGATCCCGATGCTGCGGGTGTTGTAGTCCCAGTTCCCCGCGTGCCAGCCGATGTCCGCCTCGCGCACGCACTGCGCCACGTGCCCGTCGGAGGACCGGACGACGTAGTGCGCGGACACCTGTCTCGCCGGGTCGCGGAAGATGGCGAGGGTGTCGGCGTACGTCTCCTGCGTGACGTGGATGACGACGTAGTCGACGGGATAGGACGCGGGGCGGGTCGACCGGGTGTAGTTGGACGTGCTCGCCGGCTGCCACTCGGCGGAAGGGTGGTCGACCTCCCGGGGCCGTGCGGCGGCGCGGGTGCCGGAGAGCAGGGCGTAGGGGACGGTGGCGAGTGCGGCGCCCTGGAGGAGACGCCGTCTGGTGGGAGCCGGTGCTGTCCTTTCCCTTTCCATGGACTAGCCCTTTCGTCGGTGGGGCCCTCGGGCCCGGTGGGGTGCCCAGCCGTGCGGCGGACGCGGAGGACACAGGGAACGCGGGGACAGGGGACGGGGAGCGAGGGACGGGGGACGCGGGGACGGGGGGACGGGGGACGCGGGGACAGGGGGCGCGGGGACACAGGGAACGCGTAGAACACAGGGAGCACCGGGAACGCTGCCGGGGGCGTCCGGCTGCCGCCCTGCGAGGTGTGTCCCCGCGAATCACCGTACGGGCAGCGCAGGTTGCGCAGAAGAGCGCCGCGCCGTTCCGTGGACGGCCGCCGCCTTGTGCACAACTCGCTCACTCGATCGAGTGATGGGCGGCGTGGGACACGCTGCCACCGGACCGAGCTCAGGCCCGTTCCGCCACCATCGCGGGGTCGTCGAGGACGGCCCGGACCACCGAGTGCGCGGCGCCGAGCAGCGGTCCTTCCGGGCCCAGGGCCGACACGGTGACCGGGCAGGCCGGGCCGGCCGTGCGCCGGGCCAATTCGTCCCGCAGCGACGGCAGCAGCCAGGGCGCGAGCCCGGCCAGTGCACCGCCCAGCACCACGCTCTCGGGGTCGAGCAGGTTGACGGCCCCGGTCAGCGCGATACCGAGTGCGGTACCCGCCTCGCGCAGGGCACGCCGCACGGCCTCGTCACCCTCCGCCGCCCGCTCCGCGAGCACGCCCACGCGATCCGCCCCCGGCTCCACGCCGGCCGCTCGCAGGACCGCCGTCTCACCGGCGTACTGCTCCAGGCACCCACGCCCGCCACAGGCACACTCAGGTCCGTCGGGCCGCACCGGCACATGACCCAGCTCGCCGGCGAAACCGCGGGTACCGCGCAGCAGCCCTCCGTCGACCACCACGGCCGCACCGATGCCGATCTCGGCCGAGACGTGCAGGAAGTCCCGCGGCGTGCCGTCACCGAGCCAGAGCTCGGCGAGGGCACCGAAGTTGGCCTCGTTGTCCACGGTCAGCGGTAGGCCGGCGGGCAGCAGCGTGCCGAGGTCCGTGTCCCGCCAGTCCAGGTTCGGCGCGCGGACGACGGTGCGGGCGTCGCGTGCCACGAGACCGGGCACGGCCACCGCGAGCCCGGCCGGCCACAGTCCCTCGGTCTCCGCCTCCGAGACGACCTGCCGCACCAGGCCCGTGAGCTGCTCGACGACCGGCTCCAGCGAGCGGCCCCGGTTTCTTCCGTGCCGCACGACGCGTGCGCGCACCCGGCCGCGCAGGTCGACCGCGCAGACCGCGAGGTGGTCGACGCCGACCTCCGCCCCGATGCCCGCCGGTCCCCGCGCGCTGACGGCGAGCGCCGACCCGGGCCGCCCCACCCGGCCGGGGCGCTCGGGGCCCAGTTCCTCCAGCAGGCCCGAGCGGACGAGTTCGTCGACGAGAGTCGACACCGCCGCACGCGTGAGCCCGATCCGCGAGGCCACGGCCGCCCGGGAGAGGGGGCCCTCGGCGCTGACGGTGTGCATCACCCGCGCGAGGTTGCGGCGGCGCATGCCCTGCTGGGTGTCCGGCAGCGCGCGCCCTGGGCGGGCCGGGTGTGCTTCGTGCGGCGGTGCGGTCATGCCTCCGTCAGTCCTCGGTCGCTCGTCGTTCGGTCCGGTCCTCGTCCGCGTGCCCGCCGGGGCGGGCCGGTGGGCCGCCCGCTCCGGCCCGCGGACGTGCCCTTCGACGGGACACCGGACCGCCGATCACAGGCGGGCGCCCCCGCGCCGGACGCGGTGGACGCCGTCCTCCCGCCGAGCACGGGCCACGAGCCCGCCCGCCGGTCGTGGCCGAGCCCGCCCGCCCGATGCCCTCCGGGCCGGTGACCGCTCCGGAGGAACCGTCCGCGACGGTGTCCCTGGGCGGCGGCGCCCGCGTGAGCGCGCGTCCTCAGCGGGAGTCCGCGTCGCGTTCCAGCAGTGGTGCCGCGTCGGAGAGTACCCCGGTGATCCTGTTCAGCGTCTCCTCGTCCCGTTCCACGGCCTCCAGCACCGGCCCGGCGGCCGTGTTCCAGCGCCGGGCGACCGCCGCCGCGTCCTCGCCGGTCAGCAGCCCGGCCGCCTGCGCCGCGGCGCCGAGTGCGACCAGTTCCCTCGCCTCGGGAATCTGGACCGGGCGCCCCGACAGCCGGCGTACGGTCTGCTGCCAGGCGGCCCCGCGCGCGCCGCCGCCGATCAGCAGGAGCGGCGCGGACGGGTCCGCGTCGGCGTCGAGGACCAGGTCGAGGGCGCCGAGCAGCGAGTGCACGGCGCCGTCGTACGCGGCCTGGAGCAGTTGTCCGGCCGTCGTGTCGTGCCGCAGCCCGGTCAGAAGGCCCGAGGAGTGGGGGAGGTTCGGAGTGCGCTCGCCGTCCAGGTAGGGCAGGAGCGTGACGTCGGTGCCGGGTTCGACGGCCTCCCGGTCCAGGCCCAGCAGGGCCGCGACGCGGTCGACGGCGAGCGTGCAGTTGAGGGTGCAGGCCAGGGGCAGCCAGTCGCCGCGCGCGTCGGCGAAGCCCGCCACGGTGCCGGTCGGGTCGGCGGCCCGGTGCCGGGAGACGGCGTACACCGTGCCCGAGGTGCCGAGGCTCATCACCGGCACCCCGGGGCGCAGCCCGAGGCCCAGCGCGGCCGCCGCGTTGTCGCCCGTGCCCGCGGCGACCAGGGTGCCCTTGGAGAACGGCAGCCCATGGACGTCGCGCACGGTGCCGGCCACCTCGCCGGGCCGGACCACCCGGGGCAGCAACGCCGGATCGAGCCCCACGCGCGCGAGGATCTCCTCGTCGTACGCCTCCGTGCCGGACGCCCACCATCCGGTGCCGGACGCGTCACCGCGGTCGGTGGTCCCCTCGCCGGTGAGGCGCTCGGTGAGGTAGTCGTGGGGGAGGCGTACGGCCTTCGCCGCGCGGGTCGCCTCCGGCTCGTGCTCGGCCAGCCAGGCCCACTTGGTGACCGTGAACGAGGCGCTGGGCACGCTTCCCGTGCGCTCCGCCCACGTCTTCGGGCCGCCCAGCTCGTCGATCAGCCGACGGGCCTGCGGGGCCGAGCGCACGTCGTTCCAGAGCAGCGCCGGGCGCACCGGGTCGCCTTGGGCGTCCAGCGTGACGAGGCCGTGCTGCTGCCCGCCGATGGACACCGCGGCGGCCTCCCGCGCGGCGTCACCGCACTGGTGCAGCGCCTCGCCCAGCGCGTCCCACCACTGGCGGGGATCGCTCTCGCGTCCGGCTCCGGAGGACACGGTGTGCGGCGCCTGGCCGCTCGCGACGACCTGGCCGGTGGCCGCGTCGACGACCAGCGCCTTGGTGGACTGGGTGGACGTGTCCACACCGACGACGAGCGGACCCTCGGCTGCTGACATCGGGCTTCTCCCTCTTCCGCGGCTCTGCGGGATCTGACTGGATCACTGGACCGGACGACCCGGTCGATACGGGCTGACCTGGTGTTTCGCGGCTCTGCGGGTCTCGGTGACCCGGATGTCACTCCTTCGGGGACACCTTGTCCCTTCCCAGGACCGCGTGTGCATACTAATTTGTAAAGCGCCATGACGAAATAGTCGGCAGCGAGTGATCGGCAGCGAGTGAGGAGCCGCGGAATGAACTACCAGCCCACCCCCGAGGACAGGTTCACCTTCGGTTTGTGGACGGTCGGCTGGCAGGGCCGGGATCCCTTCGGTGATGCCACCCGGCGCGCGCTGGACCCGGCGGAGTCGGTGCGGCGTCTGGCCGAGCTGGGCGCGTACGGGGTCACCTTCCATGACGACGACCTGATCCCGTTCGGGTCGAGCGACAGCGAGCGCGAGGAGCACGTCAAGCGGTTCCGGCAGGCGCTGGACGCCACCGGCATGAAGGTGCCGATGGCGACGACGAACCTGTTCACGCACCCGGTCTTCAAGGACGGCGCGTTCACGGCGAACGACCGGGACGTGCGCCGCTACGCCCTGCGCAAGACCATCCGCAACATCGACCTCGCGGTCGAGCTGGGCGCCAGTGTGTACGTCGCCTGGGGCGGCCGTGAGGGCGCGGAGTCCGGTGCGGCCAAGGACGTGCGGGACGCGCTCGACCGGATGAAGGAGGCCTTCGACCTGCTCGGCGAGTACGTCACCGAGCAGGGCTACGACCTGAAGTTCGCGATCGAGCCCAAGCCGAACGAGCCGCGTGGCGACATCCTGCTGCCGACCGTGGGCCACGCGCTGGCCTTCATCGAGCGGCTGGAGCGGCCGGAGCTGTACGGCGTGAACCCGGAGGTCGGCCACGAGCAGATGGCGGGCCTGAACTTCCCGCACGGCATCGCGCAGGCGCTGTGGGCGGGCAAGCTGTTCCACATCGACCTCAACGGCCAGTCGGGCATCAAGTACGACCAGGACCTGCGGTTCGGCGCCGGCGACGTGCGGTCCGCGTTCTGGCTCGTCGACCTGCTGGAGAGGGCCGGATACGCCGGTCCGCGGCACTTCGACTTCAAGCCGCCGCGGACCGAGGACCTCGACGGCGTGTGGGCTTCGGCGGCCGGCTGCATGCGCAACTACCTGATCCTGAAGGACCGCGCGGCCGCTTTCCGTGCCGACCCGCAGGTGCAGGAGGCACTCGCGGCGGCCCGGCTGGACGAACTGGCCCGCCCGACCGCCGAGGACGGTCTCGCGGCCCTGCTGGCCGACCCGACCGCGTACGACGCCTTCGACGTGGACGCGGCCGCCGCCCGGGGCATGGCCTTCGAGCACCTCGACCAGCTCGCCATGGACCACCTCCTCGGCGCCCGCTGAGCGATCCGCTCTGCGCGTGAGGTCTCCGGCCCCCTCCGGTCTTCCGGACGGGGCCGGTGCCCGTGGTGCCGCCGGATCCCGGACGGCGGCGGGACCACGACCGCCGGGCGCCGGCGGTCGTGCCGCACGGGAACGACACCCGCGCGGGGGCCGATCACGCGGGGACCGGGGACCAGGGACCAGGGACCGGCGTCAGATTCCGTCGCCGACCGTCTCCCCGACTGTCTTTCCGGCCGCTCCCCCGGCCGTCTCCCCAACTGTCGTCCCGGCCGCTTCCCCGGCCGTCTCCTCGGTCGCGAACACCGCCGATGCCAGAGCGGTCGCGGGGTCCGGGGTCGCCCCGCCGACAGGCACCCAGCGGCCGCGCTCCTCGCGGTAGGGCCACCAGCGGCCCTCGCGGTCCAACCGGAGCTGGTGCGGAGCGCCGACGGCGGTCCACCGGTTGGCCCGCGCCCGCAGCGCCGGCCGCTCGTGCTCCTCCCAGGCCGACTCCAGCGCCGCACGCGCGCGTGCGAGCGCGTCGCCCTCCACGGTCCACTCCTCCTCGAGCACCGAAAGCGCGACGTCACCCCCGAGCCGCCAGGCGCGTACGGCGACGGCGAGCGCTTCGCGGGAGCGCCCCGTTCCGTCGCCCAGACGGAGCGTCACTTCCCGTCCCGGATCCCCCGCGGCCAGGCGCACCGCGTCCTGTGAGACGGTCGGCTCCGCGGCCACTGCCTGCCGGCCGTGCCCGCTCCCCATCGCCTCGGCGAGCAGCCGGTGGGCCTGTGCCGCGGCCCTCGAACCGAGGAGGGCGAGGGCGGACGGGTCGACCCCGGGCGGGGGCGCCGTCTCCGCGTCCAGCGACGGCGGAGCCCCGGGGCCCTCGCCGAGCGGCGGCGGAGCGGGCAGCGGAGGCAGCAGGTTCCCCGCCGCGTACGCCTCGGCGGCGTCCACCCCCTCCCGGCGGGGGGCCGTCTCCCCGTCGCCGGTGCCGCCGTGCGCCTGGAGGGCGCCGAGTACGGCGCTCTCCGCGCGGCCTCGCATCAGCAGCAGGACGAAGGGGTCCTGGTCCAGCAGCCTGGCGACCTGGTAGCAGAGCGCGGCGGTGTGTCCGCAGTGGTCCCAGGCACCGCAGTCGCACTCCGGCTCCAGGTCGCCCAGGCCCGGCAGCAGGTCGATGCCGGCGGTCGCGGCGTCCTCCACGAGGTGCGGCGGCATGTCGCGGTCCAGCAGCGCCGCGACGTGCCCGGACCGCTCGATCGCCATGTCGACGAATCGGTCCCACTGCGCGTCGGACAACCTCTCCAGCAGGACGTCGGCCCGGTGCGCCGTACGGTCACGGTCCATCACGACGGCGGTGATACGGCCGGGCCGGACCGACACCGCGCCGACCGCGCCCGCGCGCGCGAGCCGACGGCCCGCCTTCACCTGCGCCGTGTCCAGCGCCGCGTCCTCCAGCGCCTTCAGCCAGGCGCGCCCCCACCAGGTCTGTGCGAAGCCCCGCCCGTGCGCGGGGGGCAGCGCGGCGAACGTCCGTTCGGCGTCGTCCTCGTACCGGGTCATCGCGTACCCCCTCGCAGCTCGACCAGGTCGGCCAGTTCGGCGTCCGTCAGCTCCGTGAGCGCCGCCTCACCCGTGCCCAGGACGGCGTCGGCGAGGTCCCGCTTGCGGTTCAGGAGCGCGGCGATGCGGTCCTCGATGGTCCCTTCGGCGACCAGCCGGTGCACCTGCACGGGCCGGGTCTGACCGATGCGGTGGGCACGGTCGGTGGCCTGCGCCTCGACGGCCGGGTTCCACCAGCGGTCGTAGTGCACGACGTGCTCCGCGCGCGTGAGGTTCAGTCCCGTGCCCGCCGCCTTCAACGACAGCAGGAAGACCGGCACCTCACCGTCCTGGAACCGCCGCACCATCGCCTCCCGCGCCGTGACGGAGGTGCCGCCGTGCAGGAACAGCGAGGGCACGCCGCGCGCGGCCAGGTGCTGTTCGAGGAGCCGCGCGAGCTGCACGTACTGCGTGAAGACCAGCACACTCGACTCCTCGGCGAGGATCGTGTCGAGCAGCTCGTCCAACAGCTCCAGCTTCCCCGAGCGGCCGGTGATCCGCGGCCGGTCCTCCTTGAGGTACTGCGCCGGGTGGTTGCAGATCTGCTTGAGGCTCGTCAGCAGCTTCACGATCATCCCGCGGCGCGCCATGCTGTCGGCCCCGGCGATCTCCGCGAGCGCCTCGCGCACCACCGCCTCGTACAGACCCGCCTGCTCCGCGGTCAGTGACACCGGGTGGTCGGTCTCGGTCTTCGGCGGCAGCTCCGGCGCGATGCCCGGGTCCGACTTGCGGCGCCGCAGCAGGAACGGCCGCACCAGTCGTGCCAGCCGCTCCGCCGCCGCCGGGTCCTGACCGCCCTCGACGGCCAGGGCGTACTGCCGGCGGAAGGTGCCGAGGCGGCCCAGCAGGCCCGGGGTGGTCCAGTCGAGGATCGCCCACAGCTCCGAGAGGTTGTTCTCCACCGGTGTGCCGGTGAGCGCCACCCGCGCGCGCGTGCCGATGGAACGCAGCTGCCGCGCGGTCTCCGAGTACGGGTTCTTCACGTGCTGCGCCTCGTCCGCCACGACCAGGCCCCACGGCACGGCGGAGAGCCGGTCGGTGTCCAGACGCATGGTGCCGTAGGTGGTCAGCACGAACTCGCCGTCGGCCAGGCCCTCCAGGTCGCGGCGGGTCCCGTGGAACCGGCGTACGGGAGTGCCGGGCGCGAAGCGTTCGATCTCGCGCTGCCAGTTGCCCATCAGGGAGGTCGGGCACACCACCAGGGTGGGTCCGGCCGCCGAGGTGTCGGTCTGCCGGTGCAGGTGCAGGGCGATCAGCGTGATGGTCTTGCCGAGCCCCATGTCGTCGGCCAGGCAGCAGCCGAGGCCCGACGACGTCATGCGGACCAGCCAGTTGAGTCCCCGGCGCTGGTAGTCGCGCAGCGTGGCGTCGAGGGCGGCGGGCTGCGCGACGGCGTCCTGCGCCTCGGGTTCGGCGAGCCGTTCCCGCAGAGCCGCCAGCCATCCCGTGGGGCGCACCTCCACACGGAGCCCGTCCACCTCCGTCGAGCCCGTCAGGGCGGCGGCGAGCGCGTCGACGGGCGTGACCTTGTGGTCCTGCCGGGTGCGGAGGCGGTGCGCCTCCTCGGGGTCGACGAGGACCCATTGGTCGCGCAGGCGCACCACAGGACGGTTGGCCTCGGCGAGCAGGTCCAGCTCCTCGCGGGTGAGTCGCCGCTCGCCCAGGGCGAAGGTCCAGTCGAACGCGAGCAGCGCGTCGGCGGACAGGAAGGACGGGCCGGTGTCCGACGACGCCGAGCGGGACGCCGGTCCGCCGTCGGGCACCGGCCCGACCTCCGCGCGGGCGGTCAGGTCCCGGGCCAGCTCCCTCGGCCAGTGCACGTCGACGCCCGCCCCGGTGAGTGCCCGGGAGCCCGCTCCGAGCAGCTCGGTGACCTCCTCGTCGGCGAGCTCGACGGCGTCGGGGACGGCGGCCGACAGCAGCGGCGTCAGTGCGGGCCACGCCCGGGCGGCGCGGCGGAGAGCGAGCAGGGCGTCCATCCGCGCGCGCGTGCCGAACGCCTCGCTCTGCGTGCCCGCCCACACCTCGGCGCTGTCTGCGACGAGCGCGGGATCGCTCACGCTGTGGACCTGGAGCACGGCCCGGAACGCCGGCCGGGTCTCCGGCGAGGCAGCGGCCGACAGGCCACTCACCTCGACGCGCAGGGACAGCCGGACGCCCGCGTCGTGTCCCGCGGCGACATCGGCGGCCCACGCCTGAAGCTCCGGCATCCGCCGCGGCTCGCGCGCGGCGTAGGCGGGCCCGGCCGTCACGAGTTCGGCGGCGGGGGAGCGGGGCAGCGTGTCGGCGACGGCGTCGAGGAAGTCGCGCACGAGACGCTCCGGGTCGGGCAGCCGCGGAGGTTCGGCGGCGTCCACCGGGACGGCGTGGGCCTCGGGCGGCATGGCGGCGGCGAGGTGCCGGATCCGCTCGGTCTCCTCGGCGCCGAGCGGACCCGCGCGCCAGGCGTCGTGGCCGGCCGCGGACAGCCCGGGCAGCAGCAGCCCGCGCGCGGTGAGGTGCAGGGCTTCGACGCCGACCGTCCCCCAGAACACGGTCGACCGGTGCCCGTCCAGGTGGGTACGCGCGCGCGTGAGCACCGGCAGGGCCGCCCGCACCGGCAGCAGTACCGCGGGCACGACCACCGGCCCCACACCGTCACCGTGGGGCAGCACGACCGCCAGATTCTCCACCGACCCCGATGGGAGGGGCTCGGGGGCCTGTCCGTCGGGCCGCCAGAAGGCCACCCTGCCGGTGCGGGCCGGGTCACCAGGGAGGAAGACGGTGCGGCAGCGGGCGAGTTCGGAGATCTGGGCGGGTGACGCGAAGGGGGCCGTCTGCGCAGCGATGATGGATTCCTCAAATTTGACTAGCCGGGTTGCGGCGGCCGACTGTACACGATGACCGAGTCCGCGGGGTGTGACCGGGCTGTGGCGTGGGTCACTATTCAGGTGAGGAGGTGCTCTCTCCGGACGGAGTCGCCGACAGGTTCTCGGGGTACGTAAGGGTCCGGCCTCAGGGACGTCTCAGGGTCGCGGTGCGGAACCGCCGGGAGCGCGGGCCCGTTTTCAGAACAGAGAGCGGCAGTGGCCGCGAAGGAGGCGACACCATGTCGAACAACGCCAAGGTCGCAGCAGGGGGTGTGGCGGTCGGGCTCATCCTGCTGATCTGGCTGCCCTGGTGGGCCGCCCTGCTCATAGTCCTGGGAGTCCCGGCCGCCGCGTACCTCACCCTCGACCCCGCGCAGCGGCGCAGGCTGCGCCGCGTCACGCGCAAGGAGATCGGCCGCTGAGGCGCTAACGCCGCGGCGCTGCCGCCGCGGCGGTCTCGGTCAGGGCACAGGAGTTGACCACGTCACCGTCCGCGGGCTTGTCGATCGTGTGGTCCGCGGGCGGCGTGGTGCCCCGCTCCACCCAGGCGGTCAGCGCGTCGAACGCGGACCGGAAGCAGGGCAGGATCGGCCGCAGCCGGTCGGGATACGTGTCGTACAGCCCGTCGACGTGCGTGCCGCCCCGCACCGTGTAGTAGCGGTGCAGTCCGCCCCGCCCGCCGGTGTCGATCATGCGCGCGTACACGTCGGAGTCGGCCGCCTTGGGCAGCAGCGCGTCCAGATCGCCGTGCAGGGTGATCAAGGGCTTGCCGATGCGCCCGGTCAGCGCCACCCGGGCCACCGCGCGGTGCACGGAGGCCGGACGCCGCGCGTAGTCGTACGCCGCGTCGGAGGGGCACGGGGCCAGGATCTCCTCCAGCCCGGAGCCGGCGGTCGGCCCCGGGCAGCCGGAGTCGTACTCCGGGTCGAACTCCGCCCGGTAGATCTTCTGCGTCAGACCCCAGTAGGCCTTCTCGTGGTACGGCCACAGGAACTCGGACCCGCGAGCGAAGCCCGCCGCGTACAGGTCCTCGTCCCGTCCGGCGCCGGACATGCGGGCCACCGTCGGCGGCAGGAAGGTGAGCAGGCCCGGACCGTCCGCCGTCCACAGCGCGCCCTCCCAGTCCACGCCGCCGTCGTACAGCTCGGGGTGGTTCTCCAGCTGCCAGCGGGTGAGGTAGCCGCCGTTGGAGATGCCGGTGACGTACGTGCGACGCGGGGCGTGCCCGTAGCGCTGGGCGGCCACCCGGCGGGCGGCCCGGGTGAGCTGGGTGGTGCGGGCGTTCCACTCGGCCACCGCGTCCCCGGGGCGGACGCCGTCCCGGTAGAAGTCCGTGCCGCTGTTCCCCTTGTCGGTCGCGGCGTACGCGTAACCCTGGGCCAGGACGCGGTCGGAGATCGCCTTGTCCGTGGCGTACTGCTTGCGCGTGCCCGGAGCACCCGTCACCACGAGGCCGCCGTTCCAGCGGTCCGGCAGGCGGATCACGAACTGGGCGTCGTGCCGCCAGCCGTGCGTGTCGTTGAAGCGGGAGGAGTCGGGGAAGTACCCGTCGACCTGGATGCCGGGAACCCCGGACGGCGTCCGGGTCCCGCCGGCCGTCAGTCCCGCCTGGTCGGCCATGTCGGTGTACGGGGTGCCCGCCAGGCCGGTGGTCGTCAGGTCGTCCAGACAGGCGCCGCGTTGCAGGGCCGCGCCCGGCACCCGCACGCGGTCCAGGCGGTCGCAGTGACCGCCGCCGTGACCGACTTCGTTCCCCGCCGCTGCGACGGGCGCCGGGACGGCGAGCGAGACGGTCGTCAGGACGGCGGCGAGAAACGGGACACCACGGGGCAGACGCATCGGGCCTCCAGGAGCGACCGGGGGAGTGGAGCTGAGGGCTGCCCCATCGTGCGGTCCCTCCGCGGCGTCTTCCATGGGCCGAAGCCACATGGACACAGGGCCGGGCGTGGAGGTTGGGAACACCCGGAGAAGTGAGGCTCCCGGCGTCCGGCCGTGAACGGGCCGTGGGCCCCGCGTCAGCTCGGCCGGACGGCCATCCTGTCGAGGGCCTCCAGAAGCCCCGGCAGCGACGGCCCCCGGCCCACCGGCAGGACCTCACCGGGTTCCTCGTCGAGCAGGATGAAGGCGATGTCGTCGGTCCGGGCGACGAGCGACCAGCCGGGACCGTCGGCACGCAGGGTCCGCGCCTGTCCGGGCGCGAACGACGAACGGACCCGGCCCAGCGGAGGCGGCGTGTCGATATAGCCACGGGCCTCGGCGAGCACCCGCCGCACCCCGCTGTGCCCTGGGGAGCCGGCGTCGGCGCCGCCGCCGTCCGTGGCGCCGGCCCCACCTTCGCCGGTGGCGGACCGGCTCTCCGGGACACCGGCCCCTCCCGGGACATCGGCCCCTCCCGGGACACCGGCCCCTCCCGGGGCCCCGGGCCCCGTGCCGCCGCCGGCGCCCGTCCCGGTCTTAGCGTCCCTGTCGGTGTCACCGTCCGCGTCGGACGCCACGTCGGTTTCCGCGACGCCCTTCGGGGAGCTGCCCGCGGAACCGGCACCGCCGCCCGCACCCGCACCCGCACCGGCGCCGCCCGCATCCGGGAAGTCCGCGTCGTCCACCTGCTCCCGCCACTGCGTCCACTGCAGGGCGATCTCGTCGGCACCCAGACGCCGCTGGGCGGGACCCCACACCGTGGTGTCGGGCGGCGACAGCGGGGGCCGGTCGGCGGACTCGGGGCCGGGGTCGTGCGGCGCGGGGACACCGGGGGCCGCCACGGCGACGTCCAGGGGCCAGCCGGGCAGCGCGGCGACCACCGTGCGCTCGTCCGGCGACAGGTCGTACTCCATCCCGCAGTCCCAGGACGCCACGGCGACGGCGACCAGGGAGACGTCGTCGATGACGACGGTCCACCGGGCACCGTCCCCGTCCTGGCCGAGCACGAGGCCGTAGCCGTCGGCCAGCGGGGGGAGACCGAGCGCCGCACACGCCTCCACGTAGTCGTCGCCCAGCACGCTCGGGAACTTCGCCGGCGTCAGCAGCACCGCCGTCAGCACGTAGAGCGCGTCGTCCGCGGCGGCGACGGTTTCCTCGTCCGTCCCGGCCATCCCAGCCTCCCCATCGGTTTGTCCAATGGCGCGCACCCTAGTGCGACCGGGAAGCCGTTGTCACGACTCCCAGACGCACGCGAGCTGCGGTTTTCCGGCTGGACAGGGGCGAATCGACCACCCGCGCGGGACGCGCGGATCAGGTCACGGGCAGCCCGAGGAGCGCCCGCGCCACGTTTCGCGGTGACTCGTTCCGCTCCCGCGCGAGCGTGACCACGGCCCGGCACGCCAGCTCGTTCACCCCGAACGACAGCGCCTCCGGCGACACCCAGCCCGCCGCCTCGTCGATCTTCTCCTGGTCGTCCTGCGCACACGCGGCCACGTAGGCGGCGGCCGCCTCGAACAGATTGTGCGCGCGAGGCTCCCCCTGCCTCCCGCCCTCCGTACGCCGTGCGGCGCGGGATCTGTTCCACGCCTCGCGGATCCTGCCGAACATACGGACCACCCCTTCCCCTGTGGGTCGTCACGACCGACCGTGCATATCCCGCTGCTCAACGTAGAGTTGAAGTCTCCACGGCAGAAGGGGACGGCCAAGGTGAAGCGTTACGAGCGGCTGGCACGGATCCGGCGGATGGACCCGTACCGGGAGGCGTCCGAGATCTACCGGCTCTCCTCGGCCTATGAGTTCCCGTGGGACTTCGCCCGCGCCCTGGAGCTGGCGCTCTTTCGTACCTACGCCGTCCCGAGCATCGGCCGACTGCTGGCCGAGACGGCGGAGTTCACGGGCCGTCCGCAGAAGCGGTACGACGACACGGCGCTGCTGCTCGACGCCGTCGTCGAGCACGGTTTCGGCAGCGAGCAGGGCCGTACGGCCATCCGGCGCATCAACCGGATGCACCGCGCTTACGACATCACCAACGACGACATGCGGTACGTCCTGGGCACGTTCGTCGTGATCCCCAAACGGTGGATCGACGCCTACGGGTGGCGCAGGATGTCCCGCCACGAGACCGTCGCCTCGGCCGTCCATTACCGCACCCTGGGACGGCACATGGGCATCCAGGACATCCCCGGGTCCTACGAGGAGTTCGAGTCCTGCCTAGACGCCTACGAGGAGTCCCACTTCGCCTGGGACGAGGGTGCGCGCCGCGTCTCCGACGCCACTCTCGACCTCATGGCCTCGTGGTACCCGGCGCCCCTCGCCCCGGCCCTGCGCGCGGGGACCCTCGCCCTGCTCGACGAGCCCCTCCTGCGAGCCTTCGGGTACACCCCGCCGGGCCCGGCCGCCCGCGCTCTCGTGCGCCGCGCGGTGCGCCTGCGGGGACGCGCCGTCCGTCTGATGCCGCCCCGGCGGGCACCGCACCACGCCCGCCAGAACCGGGAGATCAAGGGCTACCCGAACGGCTACCGGCTCGCGGACCTGGGCACCAGCCCCGTCCCCGGCGTACGGGGCTGCCCGGTCCGTCACATCGACACGTCAGCCGCCGAGTGAACCGATCGTCTCGCGCAGCCAGCTGAGTTCGGCCCGCGAAGTGGCGCGCGCGATGGTCAGCACACCGCGCCGGAAGGGGTCGTCCACCTCTTCGGCGCTCAACGGCCGGTCACCCGCGTGGAAGAAGCTGGCGGGTTTGACCGTGCCGGGGGCCGGACACAACGTCATGCTCGACCGGCCCGACGCGTTCGCGGCGGCGGTCGCGGGACGCGTCTGAGCGGCGGTGGGCAGGGGCGCGTCCGCCGGGGGCGCAGCCCGCGCGGGTGTACGTGCACGGGCTCGGGTCGATGTCGGCCGTGTACCACGCGCACATAGCGGCCCGCCCGGAACTCGCGGGCCGGCGCAGCCTCTTCGTCGACCTGCCCGGCCACGGCATCAGCGACCGTCCGGAGCGCTTCGGCTACACGCTCGACGACCACGCCGACGCCCTGGCCGCCGTGCTGGACGCGGCGGGGCTGACCGGCGCCGAGCTGGTCGCGCACAGCATGGGCGGCGCCGTTGCCGTCGTCCTCGCCCACCGACGGCCCGAGCTGGTGTCCCGCCTGGTCCTGACGGAGGCCAACCTCGACGCGGCTCCGCCGCCCACCGCGGGCAGCAGTGCCATCGCCGCTTACGGGGAGGACGAGTTCGTCGACGGCGGCCACGCGCGCGTGCTGGCGGCCGTCGGCCCGCGGTGGGCCGCGACGATGAGGCTGGCCGACCCGCGCGCCCTGCACCGGTCCGCCGTCGGGCTGCGCCGGGGATCGGAGCCGGTGATGCGCGCGATCCTCGAAGCGCTGCCGGTCGAGCGTGTGTACCTGCAGGGCGGGCTCAGCGGGGAACTGGCGGGCCGGAAGGCTCTGGAGGCCGCGGGCGTACGCGTCGTGACCGTGCCGGGGGCCGGACACAACGTCATGCTCGACCGGCCCGACGCGTTTGCGGCGGCGGTCGCGGGACGCGTCTGAGCGGCGGCGGACAGGGACGCGTCCGAGCGGCGGCGGCCGGGGGCGCGTCTGAGCGGTGGCGCTCGCAGGGACGGCCCTCGGGCGAGCGGTCAGCCCTCGCGCACGGCGAGGGCGAGGAAGCGGGCGTCCTCGTCGGCGTACGAGGTCAGATGCCACCCGGAACCGGCCAGCAGCGGCCGGAGGTTGGGTTCGGCGCGCAGGTCGTCCGGCGTGATCCGCCGCCCCTGCCGGGCCGCGAGCGCCGCCCTCCCGATCGGGTGGAACAGCGCCAGCACGCCGCCGGGACGCACGACGCGCGCCAGCTCCCGCAGGTTCCCGGCGGGATCGGGCAGATGCGCGATCAGGCCGGCCGCGAACACCGCGTCGAAGGACTCCGACCGCAGGGGCAGCGCGGCGACGTCGGCCAGCAGCAGCCGCCCGTCGCGGTCCCTCCCGGCCCGGACGGCGGCTTGGAGCATGCCGGGTGTCAGGTCGGCCCCGACCACCAGGCCCGCCGGTCCCACGGCCGCGCGCAGCGGGGGCAGGGCGCGGCCGGTTCCGCAGCCCGCGTCCAGCACGCGAGCCCCCTCCCGCAGACCCAGCTCGGCGACCGCGGCGGCGTAGGCCGGGCCGTCGTCCGGGAAGCGGCTGTCCCAGTCGGCGGCGCGGGCGCCGAAGAACTCCTGGACGTGCGTGTGGTTGTCGCTCATGCTCCGCATGATTCCCCAAAGGCACAGACGGTGCCGCAGCGCACACGTTCGAACGTGACGCGATCGTTCCAGCGCTTCTCCGTGTCATATAGCAACAGGTTTCGAAATGCGACCCTGTTGTGCGCCCTTGCCGGGACTAGCGTCCCGGGGCCATGGGACACCTGGACCACGCCGCCCTGGGCTGGCTTACCCCCGTGCTGTCGTACGCGATGGCCTGTACCGGCGCCGCCCTCGGGCTGCGCTGCACCGTGCGTGCCCTCGCCGCCACCGGGCCGGCGCGCCGCAACTGGCTCCTCACCGCGGCCTCGGCGATCGGTACGGGCATCTGGACGATGCACTTCGTCGCCATGCTCGGCTTCCGGGTCAGCGGCACCGACATCCGCTACGACGTGCCGCTCACCCTCACGAGCCTGCTCGTCGCCATGATCGTCGTCTGCGCCGGCGTCTTCGCGGTCGGCTACGGCCGCGACCGCGCACGGGCGCTCCTGCTCGGTGGGCTCACGACAGGGGTCGGCGTGGCGAGCATGCACTACCTGGGGATGGCCGCCGTGCGCCTGCACGGAGACGTGGGCTACGACCCGGCGCGCGTCGGGCTCTCCGTCCTCATCGCCGTCGCCGCGGCCACCGCGGCCCTGTGGGCGGCGCTCAACATCAAGTCCCCCCTCGCGGTCACCCTCGCCTCGCTGATCATGGGAGCGGCGGTGAGCAGCATGCACTACACCGGCATGTTCGCGGTGAGCGTGCGGGTCACGCCCTCCGGCGAGGCGCTGCCCGGGGCCACGGCGATGCAGTTCATCTTCCCCCTCGCCGTCGGCCTCGGGTCCTACCTCTTCCTGACGTCGGCCTTCGTCGCCCTGTCGCCGGCGGCGGGGGAGCGCGAGGCGTCCGCCTCGGCCCAGCAGCCCGTCGCGAGCACCGCCCGGTAGCGGCGGCCCGGCACCGACGGCCCGGCGGCGACGCCCCGACCAGTACCGAGCGAGGAGGCCATGCGTACTCCCAGGACGACCCCCGCGGCCGGCGACGAGACGCCGTCCCAGCCACCCCTGCGCGGCCGTCGCGCACACGCCGGACCACCGGCCGACGAGGGCCCGGCACGGCCCGCCGAGGGGCCACGGGAACCGACGCCCCCGCGCGCGTGGCGCACCCGCCTACGGCCCAGCACCGTACGCGCCAGGATCGTCTGCCTGCTCATGGTGCCCGTCGTCTCCCTGCTCGCCCTGTGGGCGTACGCCACCGTGACCACCGCCCAGGACATCTCCCGGCTGCGGCAGGTGCAGCGCGTCGACGCCCGGGTCCGGGCCCCCGTGAGCACCGCCGTAGCCGCCCTGCAGGCCGAGCGGCTCGCGGCCGTACGCCACGCCACCGACCCGTCGGCCGTGCCGGACGCCGACTACAGGGAGCTCTCCGCCCGAACCGACCGCGCCGTCGGCGCGCTGAGGCTCGGCGACCGCCACACCGTCGCCGACAGCGAGGAGATGCCAGCGGGAGTGTCCCGGCGCCTGGAGGAGTTCGTCGCCGGCGCCGAGCGGCTGGGACCGCTGCGCACGGCCGTCCTCGACCGCCGCGCGGACTGGGAGGAGGCCTACCGCCAGTACACGGAGGCCATCTCGGCGGCCTTCCGGGTGGGCGGCGCACTGAGCGGCATCCAGGACGCCGATCTGGGGTCCGACGCGCGCGTGCTGGTGGAGTTCGCCCGCGCGGGCGAGGCATTGGCCCAGGAGGACGTCCTGCTCGCCGGTGCCCGCCTCGCCGACGGCCTCGGCGGCGAGCGGCTCCGGCTCTTCACCGGGGCCGTCGACAGGCGCCGGACCCTCACCGAGACCGCCGTCGCCGACCTGCGCGGCACCCAGCGCGCCGCCTGGCAGGACCTCGCCGACAGCGGCGCCTACGCGACCGTCGAGGCGAGCGAGGACAAGGTGCTCGCCCCGGGGACGGAAGGACGGCGGATCGACGCGGCGGCACCGCGGGCCGCCTGGGACAGCGCCCACGCGCGCGTGCGGGACGGCATGCGCACGATCGAACGGGACGCCGGCCGCCAAGTCGCTGATGGGGCCGACCCGTTCACCCGCGGCGTGCTCACTCCGGCCGGAGCCGCGGTCCTCTTCGGCCTCCTCGCCGTCGCCGCGTCACTCGTGATCTCCGTCCGCATCGGCCGCGGCCTCGTGATCGAGCTGGTCAGCCTGCGCAACAGCGCCCTGGAGATCGCGCGGCGCAAACTTCCCGAGGCCATGCGCAGACTGCGCGCGGGAGAGGAGATCGACATCCGGTCCGAGGCACCGCCGGGCCGACCCGCCGAGGACGAGGCGGGCCAGGTCGCCGAGGCCCTCGACACCGTGCACCGGGCCGCCCTGCGGGCCGCGGTGGAAAGAGCCGAACTCGCCAGCGGCATCTCCGGCGTCTTCGTCAACCTTGCCCGCCGCAGCCAGATCCTCGTCCACCGCCAGCTGAACCTGCTGGACACCATGGAACGCCGCTCCGACGACCCCAACGAACTGAGCGACCTCTTCCGCCTCGACCACCTCACCACGCGCATGCGCCGCCACGCCGAGAGCCTGATCATCCTCTCCGGCGCGGCCCCCGGGCGGGCCTGGCGCATGCCGGTCTCCCTCACGAACGTGATCCGCGCGGCGGTCTCCGAGGTCGAGGACTACGCCCGCGTGGAGGTACGGCAACTCCCCGAGGCGTCCGTCATCGGCGCCGCCGTGGCCGACCTCACCCACCTGGTGGCCGAGATCATCGAGAACGCCGCCCAGTTCTCGCCACCCCACACGCGCGTGCGGGTCACCGGGGAGCCCGTCGGCAACGGCTACGCGATCGAGGTCGAGGACCGCGGGCTCGGCATGGGCAAGGAGACCCTCGCCGAGGCCAACCGCCGCATCGCCCGGTCCGAGGCGCTCGATCTCTTCGACAGCGACCGGCTCGGCCTGTTCGTGGTCAGCCGGCTCGCCGCCCGGCACGACATCAAGGTGCACCTCAAGACCTCGCCCTACGGCGGCACCACCGCGGTCGTCCTCCTGCCCACCGCACTCCTGCACGACCCGGCGGCGGAAGGCCCCCAGCGGACGGCCCACCCGGGCCCGCCCGGGACGGCACACGAGGAACCCCGGCCCGGGGAGCCGTCGCCCGCGCGTGTGCCCGGCGCCGTGCCCCGCCAGGAGCCCGTCCCCGCCCTCTGCGACCGGCCGGCGCTGACGGCCTCCGCACGGGCCACGGCCCAGGCACCGACCACCGCACCCAGCCGCCCCCCGGGAGCCCCCGCCTTGCGACTGCACCGATCACCCGACCCCGTCACGGCCGGTCCCCCCGGCCCGCCGCCCGAGGCGCCGGGGGAGGCCGACGACCTGCCCCGTCGCGTCCGGCAGGCCAGCCTCGCACCCCAACTGCGCGACGGACGCCCCGAGGATCCGGTGCCGCCGCCCGTGGCGCGGGACGACGACGAGCGCACCCCCGAACTCGTACGGGACCGCATGGCGGCCTATCGCGACGGCTGGTCGCGCGGCGGCGGCCGACGACCCGGCCGCGGTTCACCGCCGGACGCGCCGACCGGCGGCCCCAGCGATCAAGGAGACCCCGCATGATCCACAACTCCGGTACCGGCACCGCCGGGCGCCCCCGCGAGCTCGACTGGCTGCTGGACGATCTCGTCGGGTGCGTGAGCGAAGTACGGCACGCCGTGGTGCTGTCGAACGACGGACTGGCCGTCGGCGCGTCGGCCGGCCTGGGCCGTGAGGACGCCGAACACCTGGCCGCGGTCGCCTCCGGGTTCCACAGCCTGGCCAAGGGCGCGGGCCGCCACTTCGGCGCCGGCGGCGTGCGCCAGACGATGGTGGAGATGGACGACGGCTTCCTGTTCGTGGCGGCCGCGGGCGACGGATCCTGCCTCGCCGTCCTCACCGCGGTGACCGCCGACATCGGCCTGGTGGCCTACGAGATGGCACGGCTGGTGAGACGTGTCGGCGAGCACCTGCACACCGCGCCGCGCGCCGCCGCTCGGCCGCCCGCCGGACGATGACCCGGGAGGGTGGCGCGGATGAGCGACGAGACCACGGGCGGCGACACCACGGGCGGCGACCGGGACCGGCCGGGCAGCCAGTGGTACGACAACGAGGCCGGACCCCTCGTCCGTCCCTACGCGATGACCGGCGGACGCACCCGGCCCGGACCGACGGGAGTGCGCTTCGACCTGATCGCCCTCGTCACGCGGGTCCCCGGCGCCCCGGGTCTCGACGACACCGTCCTGGGACCGGAACACCGGACCCTGGTCGACCTGTGCCGCACCGAGACGCAGTCGGTCGCCGAACTCGCCGCGGACGCCGACCTCCCGGTGGGCGTCGTCAGGGTGCTCCTGGGCGACCTCCTGGAGTTCGGAGCCGTGACCGTCGACCGACCCGTACCGCCCGCGCGGTTGCCCGACGAACGGATCCTGCGCGAAGTGATCGACGGACTGCGCGCCCTGTAGAGACGCACGGCGCGCCCAGTGGAGGAGGCCGAGGAGCATGACCGGCACGAACGTTCACGACCACCCGGACCGAGAGAAGTGATCGATGGTCTCCGAGCACGCCGACGCCACGGACGGCGACACGTCCGCACTGGCGTTGAAGATCCTGGTCGCCGGAGGGTTCGGCGTCGGCAAGACCACCCTGGTCGGGGCGGTCAGTGAGATCCGGCCGCTGCGCACGGAGGAACTGCTCAGCGAAGCCGGCCGCCTGGTGGACGACACCGACGGCATCGACCGCAAGGTCACCACGACCGTCGCCATGGACTTCGGTCGCATCACCATCCGCTCCGGCCTCTCCCTGTACCTCTTCGGCACTCCGGGACAGGACCGGTTCTGGTTCCTGTGGGACGAACTGTCACAGGGCGCGCTCGGCGCCGTCGTCCTGGCGGACACCCGGCGCCTCGCGGACTGCTTCCCGGCCGTCGACTACTTCGAGCACCGGCACATCCCGTTCGTGGTCGCCGTCAACTGCTTCACGGACGCGCGCCGCCACGACGCCGGTGACGTCCTGCGCGCCCTCGACCTCGACCCGGGCACTCCCGTCGTGCTGTGCGACGCCAGGGACCGCGACTCGGGGAAGGAGGTGCTGATCCGGCTCGTCGAGTACGCCGGGCGGATGCACACCGCCCGGCTCCTCGACTCCGTGCGCTGACCGGACCGGCCCTCGCGGCCGGGATCGCTCAGTCCGCGACGTCCTTCTGCGCCAGGACCTTGTCCACGGTGACGCGCACCAGCAGTTCGCCGGGCACGCCGTTGCGGGCCCCGAACTCCTCGGCGCGCTCCTCGCCCATGTACCGGGCTCCGATACGGGCGGCCCAGTGCCGGAGTTCGTCGAGGTCCTCGGAGAGCCGTGCTCTGCCCTGGAGCACGACGAAGTGGAACGGCGGCCGGTCGTCGTCCACGCACAGGGCGACCCGGCCGTCACGTGCCAGGTTGCGTCCTTTCACGGTGTCCTTGCCGGTGTTGAACACCACGTCGTTCCCGTCCAGCAGGAACCAGACGGGCGCCAGATGCGGGCTGCCATCGGCCCGAACGGTCGAGAGCTTGCCGGTGCGGGTGCCGTCCGAGACGAACGCCCGCCATTCCTCATCGGTCATCTTCTGTGCCATGTCCCCATCCTCCTTGCCCGCAGCACACGTGTGGTGAAGGCTTGCGGGCAGATCCTCCGGCCAGGGGGAGCGCAGGCGTACGGGGAGAACACGGGGAGATCGGACCATGGTGGAGAACCAGGGACTCGGCTGGCTGCTGGACGACCTGACCGAGCGCGTCGAACACGTCCGGCACGCGTTGGTGCTGTCCAACGACGGGCTGGTGACCGGAGCCAGTACGGGCCTGCGGCGGGAGGACGCCGAGCACCTCGCGGCCGTCTCGTCCGGACTGCACAGCCTGGCCAAGGGCTCGGGCCGGCACTTCGGCGCGGGCCAGGTGCGGCAGACGATGGTCGAGTTCGACGACGCCGTCCTGTTCGTCACCGCGGCGGGCTCGGGCAGCTGCCTGTGCGTGCTCAGTGGCGCGGAGGCCGACATCGGGCAGATCGGCTACGAGATGACGCTGCTCGTGAACCGGGTCGGTGAGCACCTCGACGTGGATGCCCGCCAGCCGGGGCGGATATCACCCATGGACCTCTGACCTGGGCGTTCACCGCCCCCGAGAGGCCGGCCGCGGAGTTTTCCACAGGCCCGCGCCGCATGTCGCGGCAGCGGCTACGGTCTTTGTGTCAGGCGGGCGCGGACAGCGCCGGCCCGCACACTCCACGGGGGAGACGAACATGTCCGGCAACACCATCACGCACGAGAACCCCACCGGCGACCGGATCGGCGGCGCCACCCGCGACAGCGCTCTCGCGGCGAGCCGCGCGGCGCGAGAACTGGGTCTCAGGCGCGGCGAGTTCGACCTGGCCGTAGACCTCGGCCGCATCCGCACGGTGCGCGACGACGGAGGGGGAGGCCGACGCGTCGCGCGCGACGAGATCGAGCGGATCCGGGCGGGGGAGGGATTTCCCGAGGCGCTGCGCAACAGCGTCCGGGCGGTCGGGACCACGGAGGGTGCGGCCCTCATGCGCGTGACCCGGGCCCGCTTCACCCGCCTGGCACGGCTGGGGCTGCTGGTGCCGGTCAAGTTCTACGTGAATCGGTACCGTGCCGTCGTCTGGCTGTATCTGGCCGACGAGCTGGGGCACTTCGCGGCCGACGAGAGGAACGCCGCCCTGTTGCAGGGCCGGACACCCGAGAGCCTGCGGGACCAGTTGACGGATGGCCTGGACCTGCGCCCCCGCAACTGGCGGGGACGGCACCTGGGATGCCTGCTCCGCCACGCCGACGACGCGTGGGCCCGCGCCGCGGCCGTGGCGTCCCTGCTCGACCCGGTCGAGGTCTCGACGGTCGTCCGGGACCCCTACGAGCGGTCCCACCTGCGCCGGTTCCACCCGGTGCCGCCGGTCCACGGCTCGCCGGGCTCCCCGGCCGCGCAGCTCGCCGAGGAGATCATGACGGCGGCCGACCCGGACGAGATCGACTGGCTGCGCGCGGACCTGGCGGAGGCGGTGGAGGCCGCACGCCGACAGCGTCCGGCGCCGCGCCCGGCGCGTCGCCCCGAGCCGCCATCGACCGCCCCGGAACCGATGCCGCGCCAGGAGGCGGCGACCGGACGATTCCGCGGCCTGCTCGGCCGGCTGCGCCGCCGCGACACCTGACCCGCCCGGCCCCGCGTCGGCCTACAGGGCCCGGAACAGCCCTTCCTGGACGACGGACACCAGCATGCGACCCTCCCGGTCGTAGATCCGTCCGCGAGCCAGGCCCCGGCCCCCCGTCGCGATCGGCGACTCCTGGTCGTACAGGAACCACTCGTCCGCGCGGAACGGCCGGTGGAACCACATCGCGTGGTCCAGCGACGCCATGTCGAAGCCCCGCGGGCCCCACAGCGGCTCGACCGGGATGCGCACCGCGTCCAGGAGGGTCATGTCGCTGGCGTAGGTCAGGGCGCAGGTGTGCACGAGCGGGTCGTCGCCGAGCGGGCCCACCGCGCGCATCCACACCGCGCTGCGGGGTTCGGCTCCCTCGACCTCCTCGGCGCTCCAGCGCAGCCGGTCCACGTAGCGGATGTCGAAGGGCTGGCGGCGGGCCATCCGCTCGAACTGCTCCGGCAGCGCCCCCAGGTGCTCCCGCACCTCGTCGGTGACCGTCGGTAGGGACTCGGGATCCGGGACCTTGCGGGCGGGCGGCAGCTGGTGCTCGAAACTCCCCTGCTCAGGCTTGTGAAAGGAGGCGGTGAGCGTGAAGATCGTGCGGCCCTGCTGCACGGCGGTGACCCGGCGGGTCGTGAACGACCGCCCGTCCCGGTCGCGTTCGACCTGGTACACGATCGGCACACCCGGGCGTCCGGGGCGCAGGAAGTACGCGTGCAGCGAGTGCACCGGGCGGTCGCCCTCCGTGGTGCGGCCCGCGGCGACCAGCGCCTGGCCGGCCACCTGGCCGCCGAAGACGCGCTGCAGCGACTCGTCGGGGCTGCGGCCGCGGAAGATGTTGACCTCGATCTGCTCCAGGTCGAGCAGGGCGACGAGGCTCTCGGCCGGGTTCGTCATGGGTGGGATTCTCCTGTGCTCACAGCTGGCCGACATCGGTGACGCGGACGACCGCCCGGCCCTCCGTGTCGGAGGCCGTCAGGTCGACCTCGGCACTGATGCCCCAGTCGTGGTCGTCGTTCGGGTCGTCGAAGATCTGGCGTACACGCCACAGCGCGTTCTGCGGCTCCTCCTCGATCACCAGCAGCTTGGGACCGCGGGCGTCGGGACCGGTACCGAGGTCGTCGTACTCGTCCCAGTACTTGTCCATCGCATCGCCCCAGGCGTCGGCGTCCCAGCCGGCGTCGGCGTCCATCTCGCCCAGCTCCTCGACCTGGTCGAGGGCGGCGAGTTCGACCCGGCGGAACATGGCGTTGCGGACCAGGACGCGGAAGGCGCGCGCGTTGGCCGTGACCGGCCGCACCTGGTCGGCCTTCTCCTGCGCCTCCTCCGCGGTCATCTCCTCCGGGTTGGCGAGCTGCTCCCACTCGTCCAGCAGGCTGGAGTCCACCTGGCGCACCGTCTCGCCGAGCCACTCGATCAGGTCCTGGAGGTCCTCGGACTTCAGATCGTCCGGGACGGTGTGGTCGAGGGCCTTGTAGGCGCTCGCGAGGTACCGCAGCACGATGCCCTCGGTGCGGGCCAGCTCGTAGTGGGAGACCAGCTCCGTGAAGGTCAGCGCCCGCTCGTACATGTCCCGGATGACCGACTTCGGCGACAGCGGATGGTCACCGACCCACGGGTGGCTCCTGCGGTACGTGTCGTAGGCGTGGAACAGCAGCTCCTCGAGCGGCTTCGGGTACGTGATGTCCTGGAGGCGCTCCATGCGCTCCTCGTACTCGACGCCGTCCGCCTTCATCGCGGCCACGGCCTCGCCGCGCGCCTTGTTCTGCTGGGCGGCCAGGATCTGCCGCGGGTCGTCCAGCGTGGACTCCACGACGGACACCATGTCCAGCGCGTACGACGGCGACTCCGGGTCCAGCAGCTCGAAGGCGGCCAGCGCGAACGTGGACAGGGGCTGGTTCAGCGCGAAGTCCTGCTGCAGGTCCACCGTGAGACGCACGATCCGTCCCTCGGCGTCCGGCTGGTCGAGTTTCTCGACGATGCCGCCGTCCAGGAGCGAGCGGTAGATGGCGATGGCCCGCCTGATGTGCCGCAACTGCTGCTTGCGCGGCTCGTGGTTGTCCTCCAGCAGGTGCCGCATCGCCGCGAAGGCGTTGCCGGGCCGGGCGATCACCGACAGGAGCATGGTGTGCGTGACCCGGAAGCGGGAGGTCAGCGGCTCCGGCTCGGAGCCGATGAGTTTCTCGAACGTGCTCTCCGACCAGGCCACGAAGCCCTCGGGAGCCTTCTTGCGGACGACCTTCCGCCGCTTCTTCGGATCGTCACCGGCCTTGGCGAGCGCCTTCTCGTTCTCGACGACGTGCTCCGGTGCCTGGGCGACGACGAAGCCCTCCGTGTCGAACCCCGCGCGCCCGGCCCGGCCGGCGATCTGGTGGAACTCACGGGCCCGCAGCGTGCGCACCCGGGTGCCGTCGTACTTGGTCAGCGCCGTGAACAACACGGTCCGGATGGGGACGTTGACGCCCACGCCGAGCGTGTCCGTTCCGCAGATCACCTTCAGCAGACCGGCCTGCGCCAGCTTCTCCACCAGCCGCCGGTACTTGGGCAGCATGCCCGCGTGGTGCACACCGATGCCGTGCCGGACGTACCGGGACAGGTTGCGGCCGAACTTCGTGGTGAAGCGGAAATTGCCGATCAGCTCGGCGATCCGGTCCTTCTCCTCCCGCGTGCACATGTTGATGCTCATCAGCGCCTGCGCCCGCTCCACCGCCTGCGCCTGCGTGAAGTGCACGATGTACACGGGCGCCTGCCGGGCCTCCAGCAGGTCGGTGAGCGTCTCGGTGAGCGGCGTGTAGCGGTACTCGTAAGAGAGCGGCACGGGCCGGGTGGCCGAGCGGACCACCGACGTGGGGCGCCCGGTGCGGCGCGCGAGGTCCTTCTCGAAGAAGGAGACGTCACCGAGGGTGGCCGACATCAGGACGAACTGGGCCTGCGGAAGCTCCAGCAGGGGAATCTGCCAGGCCCATCCGCGGTCCGCTTCCGCGTAGAAGTGGAACTCGTCCATGACGACCTGGCCGATGTCCGCGTGCTTGCCGTCGCGCAGCGCGATCGACGCCAGGACCTCGGCGGTGCAGCAGATGACGGGGGCGTCGGAGTTCACGGAGGCGTCGCCGGTGAGCATGCCGACGTTCTCGGTGCCGAAGATCTTGCACAGCTCGAAGAACTTCTCCGACACCAGCGCCTTGATCGGCGCCGTGTAGAACGTGACCTCGTCGCGGGCCAGCGCGGCGAAGTGGGCACCCGCCGCGATCATGCTCTTGCCGGAGCCGGTGGGGGTCGACACGATCACGTTCGCGCCGGAGACCACCTCGATCAGCGCCTCCTCCTGATGGGGGTAGAGCGTGAGACCGCGCTCCTGGGCCCACGCCTCGAAGGCTTCGTAGAGGGCATCGGGGTCGGCGGTCCGCGGCAGCTGATCGATGAGGGTCACGCCCCCATCTTGCCTGGCCCGGGTCGCGATGGGGGAATCGGCTGCCCGCGTGAAGATCACGAACGCTACGCTGGGTCGCCGACGAGGCATCCGCGGACCGGGACAACTGCACAGCGGCACACGAGGAATGGGGCGGGCAACGGCGATGATGGGACCAGCGCACTCACTGTCGGGCGCCGCCGCGTGGCTGGGGGTCGGAGCGGCGACCGCCGCGGCAGGGCACCCGATGCCCTGGCCGGTCCTGCTCGCCGGAGCGCTGATATGCGCGGGAGCCGCGCTCGCCCCGGACCTCGACCACAAGGCGGCCACCATCTCCCGGGCCTTCGGTCCGATCTCGCGAGGAGTGTGCGAGATCGTCGACAAGCTGTCGTACGCGGTCTACAAGGCGACGAAGAAGCAGGGCGACCCGCGCAGGTCCGGCGGGCACCGCACGCTGACGCACACCTGGCTGTGGGCGGTCCTGATCGGCGCCGGTTCCGCGGCACTGGCCATCACGGGCGGTCGCTGGGCGGTCCTGGCGATCCTCTTCGTGCACATGGTGCTCGCCATCGAGGGCCTGCTCTGGCGGGCGACCCGGGGCTCCAGCAGCGACGTGCTGGTCTGGCTGCTGGCCGGGACCAGCGCCTGGATCCTCGCCGGGATACTGGACCGGCCGGACGGCGGCTCGGACTGGCTGTTCACCGCACCGGGCCAGGAGTACCTGTGGCTGGGGCTGCCGATCGTGCTCGGCGCGCTGGTGCACGACATCGGGGACGCGCTGACGATCTCGGGGTGCCCCATACTCTGGCCGATACCCGTGGGCCGCAAGCGCTGGTACCCGGTCGGTCCGCCCAAGGGCATGCGGTTCCGGGCGGGCAGCTGGGTGGAGCTGAAGGTGCTGATGCCCGCGTTCATGCTGCTCGGAGGGGTGGGCGGCGCGGCGGCGCTCAACTTCATCTGACGACGCCGGGGCACCCGCCGCGGTCAGCCGGGGCCGCCGGCGTCCGGCCCTTCGCCCCCGCCCCGCCCCTCGCCCCCGCCGTAGCGCCGCTCGAAGCGGGCGACCCGCCCTTCCGAGTCCACGGTCCTGGCCTTGCCCGTGTAGAAGGGGTGGCTCTCCGAGGAGATCTCCACGTCCACCACCGGGTAGGTCTCGCCGTCGTCCCAAGCGATGGTCTGGTCGCTGTTCGCGGTGGACCGGGTGAGGAAGGCGTAGCCGGCGCTCCGGTCGCGGAAGACGACTGGCCGGTACTCGGGATGCTTGTCCTGCTGCATGGCTGCTCCTCGCGGGGCGCGGATCATCGGGACGGCGACGGGGGGCCGCCGCCGGAGCCGACGTCGGTGGCGGTGTCAGTCGGGCAGGGTGTCCTCGTCGACGACGTGCATCGCGGCCTCCTCGGCGGAGGCGGCCGCACCGTCGATGCCCACGTCGGTGGCGACCAGCGCCGGCTCCTCGTCCTCGTGCGCTCCCTCGTCGGGGGCCACGAGCCGGCCGGAGCGTCCCGCGCCGACCTCGTTGTCCAGGAGTTCCCCGTCGGTGCCGTCGGAGTCCCCGAGCCCGTCACCGTCCGGCGCGAGCACGTCCGGCAGCTCCTCGGCGAGCCGCTGCTCCAGCGTCTCGCCCCGGTGACGTTCGGCGGCCGTCACACCGGTGTGCTCGACCGCCCAGGGACGCTCGGGCGGGGACCAGCCCCGGTCGAGGGGATCGTCGACACCGTCGTACTCGAGGGTGTCCTCGCCGTCGAGCAGCCCGGTGTCCTCCCTCTGCTCGGATCCGTCGGGCTGGTAGACGTCATCTCCCCATCCGTCGGCGCTGTTCACGGGTACCTCCAGGGGGTGGGGACGGGCACCGTCTCACCGTGGACCGCGGCGGGCCGCCGCTGCACGGGGCACAGGCGTCACCCGACGCGGAACCGCACGGTCGTCGGGCCCGCCCCGGGCCGGTGCCTCCTCCCAGCCTTCCACTCCCGTTCCCAACCGCGCAACGGCACGACCGTCGACCGGGTGCCCGGTACCGACGGACCGCCGTGGCGGTGGGGGACCCGCCCCGACCGGCCGGAGCGCGGCACTCGCCGGGCGTGCGCCGGTCGGGGCGGGTGCCGCTCACCCGTGCCAGGAGCGCCACAGCGCCGCGTACGCGCCGTCCGCAGCCACCAGCTCGTCGTGGCTGCCCAGCTCGCTGATCCGGCCGTTCTCGACGACGGCGATCACGTCCGCGTCGTGAGCGGTGTGCAGGCGGTGGGCGATCGCGACGACCGTGCGGCCGTCCAGGACGCGGGCCAGCGACCGTTCCAGATGGCGGGCCGCCCGGGGGTCGAGCAGCGACGTCGCCTCGTCCAGCACCAGCGTGTGCGGGTCGGCCAGCACGAGACGGGCCAGCGCGATCTGCTGGGCCTGGGCCGGGGTGAGCGTGAAGCCGCCGGAGCCGACCTCCGTGTCGAGGCCCTCGTCGAGGGCGCGGGACCAGTCGTCCGCGTCGACCGCGCCCAGCGCGGCCCACAGCTCGGCGTCGGTGGCGCCGGTCCGGGCCAGGCGCAGGTTGTCGCGCAGGGAACCCACGAAGACGTGGTGCTCCTGGTTGACGAGGGCGACGTGCGAGCGGACCTGTTCGGCCGGCATCCGGGAGAGTTCCGCGCCGCCCAGGGTGATCCGCCCGGCCCGGGGACCGTAGATGCCGGCCAGCAGCCTGCCCAGCGTGGACTTGCCGGCGCCCGAGGGACCCACCAGGGCCAGCCTCGTGCCGGGTGCCACCGCCAGCGACACCTCGCGCAGCACGTCCACGCCCTCGAGGTAACCGAACCGCACCCCGTCGGCGTGCACGTGCCGTCCCTCGGGGGCCAGCGACGGGTCACCGGCGTCGGGCTCGATGTCCCGCACGCCCACCAGCCGGGCCAGGGACACCTGCGCCACCTGCAGCTCGTCGTACCAGCGCAGGATGATGCCGACCGGGTCCACGAGCATCTGTGCGATCAGGGCCGCCGTAGTCATCTGCCCGACGCCGATCCATCCCTCCAGTACGAACACCCCGCCGATCAGCAGGACGGAGGCGAGCACGGTCACATGGGTGACGTTGATGACCGGGAAGAGCACCGACCGCAGCCAGAGCGTGTAGCGCTCCCAGGCGGTCCACTCCTTGATCCGGCGTTCCGACAGCTCGATGCGGCGGGCGTCCAGGCGGTGCGCCTCGACGGTGTGCCCGGCGTCCACGGTCTCGGCGAGCGCCGCGGCCACGGCCGCGTACCCGGCGGCCTCCGAGCGGTAGGCGGCCGGCGCCCGCCGGAAGTACCAGCGGCAGCCGATCACCAGCAGCGGCACCGCGATGAGCACCGCGGGCGCCAGCGGCGGGGCCGTGACCACGAGCCCGCCGAGCAGCAGCACCACCCACACGACACCGATCGCGAGCTGGGGCACGGCCTCGCGCATCGCGTTGCCGAGCCGGTCGATGTCGGTGGTGATCCGGGAGAGCAGATCGCCGGTGCCGGCCCGTTCCAGCACGCCGGGCGGCAGGCCGACCGACCGCACGAGGAAGTCCTCACGCAGATCGGCCAGCATCCGTTCGCCGAGCACGGCCCCGCGCAGCCGCACCTCCCGCACGAACGCGGCCTGGAGGACGAGGGCGAGCACGAACAGCGTGGCCGTGAGGCCGAGGTGCAGTTCGCGCGCGTCGCCCGAGACCCGTTCCACGAGCCCGCCCAGCAGGTAGGGGCCCGCCATCGACGCGATCACGGCGACGGTGTTGACGGTGACGAGGAGGAGGAACGCGCGGCGGTGGCGGCGCAGCAGTTCCCCCGCGTACGCGCGGACGGTCGCGGGCGCGCCGACGGGCAGGGTGCTCGCCGACGTCGGCGCCGCCGGGTCGTACGACGGTGGTGCGACGCCGATCATGCCGTCTCCTCGATCTCTTCCAGTCGGTGCAGTACGTCGTCGCCGAGGACGTCGCCGTCCAGGGCCTTCGCCGACTCGGCGCGGGCCGGCGTTCCGTTCCGGTGCGCCGCGCTCTCCTCGTCGGTCTCGCGGGTCACCACCGCCCGGTACCGGGGCTCGGTGTGCAGCAGGTCCCGGTGGGTGCCCACCGCGGCGACCTCGCCCTCGTGCAGGAACACGATCCGGTCCGAGCGGTCCAGCAGCAGCGGCGAGGAGGTGAACACCACCGTGGTGCGCCCCTCGCGCAGGGTCCGCACGCCCTCCGCGATCCGTGCCTCGGTGTGCGAGTCCACGGCGGAGGTCGGCTCGTCAAGGACGAGCGCCTCCGGGTCGGTGACCAGGGACCGGGCCAGCGCGAGCCGCTGGCGCTGGCCGCCCGACAGGGAGCGGCCCCGTTCGGTGATGCGGGCGTCCATCGGGTCGTCCGCGTCGAGCGATCCCTGCGCGAGGGCCGCGAGCACGTCCCCGCACTGGGCGGCGGCCAGCGCGTCCTCGGCGGCTACCGCGCCGGAGGCGGGCACGTCGAGCAGTTCCCGCAGCGTGCCGGAGAGCAGGACCGGGTCCTTGTCCTGGACCAGGACGGCGGTTCGTGCCGACTCCAGCGGCAGTTCGTCGAGCGGCACCCCGCCCAGCAGGGCCGACGTGCCCTTCTGCGAGGGGTGTCCGCCGAGCCGTTCCGCCAGCCGCCCGGCCGCGTCCGGGTCGCCGCACACCACGGCGGTGAAGCGGCCTGCGGGTGCGAGGAGGCCGGTGGCCGGGTCGTACAGGTCGCCGGTCGGGACCTCGGCGGGGCGCGAGCCGGTGGTGTCGGTGGCCCGTTCCAGTGCCAGTACCCGCGCGGCCCGCTTCGCGGAGGGCCGGGAGAAGGAGTACGCCATGGCGATCTCCTCGAAGTGCCGCAGCGGGTAGGTGAGGATCATGACGGAGCTGTACACGGTGACGAGTTCGCCGACGCCGATGCGGCCCTCGCGGGCCAGGTGGATGCCGTGCCAGACCACCGCGATCAGCAGCAGACCCGGCAGCAGCACCTGGATCGCGGAGATCAGAGACCACATCCGGGCGCTGCGCACGGCCGCGTGCCGCACCTCCTGGGAGGCGCCGCGGTAGCGGTCGAGGAAGAGTTCTTCACCGCCGATGCCGCGCAGCACGCGCAGTCCGGCGACGGTGTCCGAGGCGAGTTCGGTGGCGCGGCCGGCCTTCTCGCGCTGGACGTCGGCCCGCCGGGTGGCCCGGGGCAGCAGGGGCAGTACCGCGAGGGCCAGCACGGGCAGGCCCAGGATCACGACGACACCGAGGGCCGGTTCGTACACGACCAGGGCCACACAGACCAGCACGATGGTCACGGCCGCCGCGGTGAAGCGGGAGACGGCCTCCACGAACCAGCCGATCTTCTCGACGTCGCCGGTGGAGACGGCCACGACCTCGCCGGCCGCGACCCGGCGGGTCAGCGCCGAGCCGAGCAGCGCGGTCTTGCGGGCGAGCAGTTGCTGGACGCGGGCCGCGGCGGTGATCCAGTTGGTGACGGCCGTGCGGTGCAGGAAGGTGTCGCCGAGGGCGTTGCCGACGCAGCACAGGGCCATGAGGCCGCCCGCGAGGGCGAGTCGGCCGCCGGAGCGGTCGACGACGGCCTGGATGGCGATGCCGACGCAGAACGGCAGGGCGGAGACGGAGGCGAAGTGCAGCAGGCCCCAGGCCAGCGACTTGAGCTGGCCACGCAGCTGGTTGCGGAACAGCCACCACAGGAATCGGGGGCCCGAGCGCGCGTCCGGCACGCCCGGGTCGGGAAACGGAAGGTCTTGGATCTGCATGGCGTCCCAGTGGCTCGTGTCAGGGGGTGCCGTTGCACCACGGCATGAAGAGGCTGCAAACCGTGCAAGGTTCGCGTCGCCGCACGCCCAAAATCAAGCGGTTTTCCGCAGCGGGGTACGAATCCGGCTGCCGCCCCGCCCCCGTTCGGCTGCCGCCCCGCCCCCGTTCGGCTGCCGCCCCGGCACCCGTTCGGCTGCCGTCCTAAGCGGCCGCCGGGCTGCCGTCCTACGCGGCCGCCGGGCTGTCGCCCTACGCGCCCGCCGGGCTGTCGCCTTCAATGTCCGTCCGGCTGCCGGGCCCTCGGCCCTCTCCGGCTGCCGCCCCGACCCCGGCACCCCTCCGGCCGCCGCCCTCCGGCACCCCTCCGGCCCCCGCCCTCCACACCACCCCCTCGTCGGCCCGGGGCGAGTGCGACCATGGACGGATGCGGAGTGGTGGTGCACGGCGTACGGCGGTCGCGGCGGCGGCCCTTGGGTTGCTGCTGACGGTGCTGGCCGCCTGCGGCGGCCCGGCCGGGCACGGCACGGATGATTCGGCGAACCGGCCCGCCGACGACGGGGCGGGCCGGAGCGGCGCCACGGCCGACCCGACCCGGATCCCGGGCGTCGGCGACCGGCTACAGCGGCGCATCCCCGCCGGCGCGCGGCAGGTCGTCGCGGTGTACGGCGACGGGAGGGACTCCGCCGACTCCACGGTCGTGCTGTACACGAAGCAGGGCTCCGCCTGGCACCGCGCCCGCAGTTGGGCGGCGCACAACGGCACGAAGGGCTGGACGACCGACCACCGCGAGAACGACAGGCGCAGCCCCGTCGGCGTGTTCACCCTCAGCGACGCGGGCGGCGTACTGCCGGACCCCGATCCGGCCCCCGGTGCCGGGCTGCCCTACACCCGCTCCGACGCCTTCGCGGCACCGCGCTGGTGGGCCAAGTCCTACTGGCACGACTTCGACTACGTCATCGCCATCGACTACAACCGGGTCAAGGGCACCCCGCCGAACGACCCGACCCGCCCCGAGGGCGCGGCCAAGGGTGGCGGGATCTGGCTCCACATGGACCACGGCAGCGGTACGTCGGCCTGCGTCAGTCTGCCGAAGCCGGCCATGGAGTACCTGCTGCGCACCCTGGACCCGGACCAGCACCCGGTCGTGGTCATGGGGGACCGGGCGCACCTGAAGGCCTGAGCGGGCGCCCCGGGACCGTCACCCGGTCACAGGGTCCGGGTGGCCGGTGCGTCCTGGGGGCCGTCGACCAGTGTGTCCAGCAGACCGCCGAGCACCGCGCGCTGCTCGTCCGTCAGCGGGGCGAGGATCTCCTGCGCGGCGCA
Source organism: Streptomyces sp. BK79 (assembly GCF_044142145.1). Lineage (NCBI taxonomy): Bacteria > Bacillati > Actinomycetota > Actinomycetes > Kitasatosporales > Streptomycetaceae > Streptomyces > Streptomyces sp. BK79. Next base: position 61,422 of record NZ_JBHVOC010000007.1, on the reverse strand, counting down.
CCGGCGCGCGTCCCGCACCTCCCGCAGGGCCGCGCGGCCGTCGTCGGTGAGCTCGATCCGGATCACCCGGCGGTTGGCCGGGTCAGGGACGCGGCGCACCTTGCCGGCCGCCTCCAGCCCGTCCACCAGCGTCGTCACCGCCCGCGGCACGACCTCCAGCCGCTCGGCGAGATCGGCCATGCGCGGCGGCGAGCCGTAGTGCGCCAGGGTGCGCAGCAGCCGGGACTGGGCCGGGGTGATGCCGAGCTCGCGGTGCTCGAGGTGGCGCTTCTGGATGCGGTGCACCCGGCGGGTGAGCCGCAGCAACTGCTCGGCGAGCAGGCCGTCGGGGTCGGGGGCGGTCATGCGGGAACAATATCAGGATGACGTTCATTGTGAGTATAGGTAACAATGAGCTACGATCCGCCCGCGAATCCCGCGAATCCCGCGATTCCGCAATCCCGCAATCCCGCAATCCCGCGATTCCGCGAAGCCCCGAATCCCGCGGCCCACGCACCGCCCCCGAAGGAGCCCATGCACCCCGATCGCGCATCCACCTGGACCGCACCCGCCGACGCGAAGGAACAGCCCCGGCAGGTGCGGCGCATCCTCAAGCTGTTCCAGCCCTACCGCGGCCGCCTCGCGGTCGTCGGGCTGCTCGTCGGCGCCGCGTCGCTGGTCTCGGTCGCCACCCCCTTCCTGCTGAAGGAGATCCTCGACGTCGCCATCCCCGAGGGGCGCACCGGCCTGCTGAGCCTGCTGGCCCTCGGCATGATCCTCGGCGCCGTCCTCACCAGCGTCTTCGGCGTCCTGCAGACGCTGATCTCCACGACCGTCGGCCAGCGCGTCATGCACGACCTGCGCACCGCCGTCTACGGCCGGCTCCAGCGGATGTCCCTCGCCTTCTTCACCCGCACCCGTACCGGCGAGGTCCAGTCCCGCATCGCCAACGACATCGGCGGCATGCAGGCCACCGTCACCTCCACGGCGACCTCCCTGGTCTCCAACCTGACCGGCGTGGTCGCCACGATCGCCGCCATGGTCGTCCTCGACTGGCGCCTGACCGTCGTCTCGCTGCTCCTGCTCCCGGTCTTCGTCTGGATCAGCCGCCGCGTCGGCAGGGAGCGCCGGAAGATCACCACCCGGCGCCAGAAGCAGATGGCCGCGATGGCCGCGACGGTCACCGAGTCGCTCTCCGTCAGCGGCATCCTGCTCGGCCGCACCATGGGCCGCTCCGACTCGCTCACCCGCGCCTTCGCGGACGAGTCCGAGAGCCTGGTCGACCTGGAGGTGCGGTCGAACATGGCGGGCCGCTGGCGGATGGCCGTCATCACCATCGTCATGGCCGCCATGCCGGCCGTCATCTACTGGACCGCGGGCATCGCCCTCCAGCTCGGCGGCCCCGACGTCTCCCTCGGCACGATCGTCGCCTTCGTCTCGCTCCAGCAGGGCCTGTTCCGCCCGACAGTGAGCCTGCTGTCGACCGGCGTCCAGATCCAGACCTCGCTCGCGCTCTTCCAGCGCATCTTCGAGTACCTCGACCTGCCGATCGACATCACCGAGCGGGACGACGCCGTCCACCTCGACCGCGTCAAGGGCGAGGTCCGCTTCGAGAACGTGGAGTTCCGCTACGACGGCAAGAGCGGCCCGGTCCTCGACGGCATCGACATCACCGTGCCCGCCGGCGGCAGCCTCGCCGTCGTCGGACCGACCGGCGCCGGCAAGTCCACGCTCGGCCACCTGGTGCCCCGGCTGTACGACGTGACGGGCGGCCGGGTGACCCTCGACGGGGTCGACGTGCGTGACCTGGACTTCGACACCCTCGCCCGCGCGGTCGGCGTCGTCTCGCAGGAGACGTACCTCTTCCACGCCTCGGTCGCCGAGAACCTGCGCTTCGCCAAGCCGGACGCCACCGACGCGGAGCTGGAGGAAGCGGCGCGGGCGGCCCAGATCCACGACCACATCGCCGCCCTGCCCGACGGCTACGACACGGTCGTCGGCGAACGCGGGCACCGGTTCTCCGGCGGCGAGAAGCAGCGTCTGGCCATCGCCCGCACCATCCTGCGCGACCCGCCCGTCCTCGTCCTCGACGAGGCGACCAGCGCCCTGGACACCCGTACCGAGGCCGCCGTGCAGGACGCCATCGACGCCCTGTCCGCCAATCGCACCACGATCACGATCGCGCACCGCCTGTCCACCGTCCGGGACGCCGACCGGATCGTGGTCCTCGACTCCGGACGGCTGGCCGAACAGGGCACCCACGAGGAGCTGCTGGAGCGGGGCGGGCGGTACGCGGCCCTGGTCCGCCGGGACGCCCGACTGGAGCCGACAAGATGACGATATGCCAGGTTTGTCCGCACATGGGGGTTACCGTGCCCGCATGCAGACGAACACTCCGCGACGGAGCACGAGAGGCACCAGGAGAACGATCCGACTGACGCGCCGGGGCCGTATCGCCCTGATCGTGACCGGCGCCGTCGTGGCCGGAACCGCCGTGGCGGTGCCGCTGCTGACGACGGACGACGAGGGCGACTCCCGCCCCACGTCCCTGGTCATCCCGGAGGGGCGGCGCGCGACGCAGGTCTACGAGGCCGTCGACAAGACCCTCGCCCTGCCCGCGGGCACCACCAAGAAGTCCCTCGCCAAGGCCGACCTCGAGCTGCCGAACGACGCCGAGGGCAACCCCGAGGGCTACCTCTTCCCCGCGACCTACCCGCTCGGCGAGAACCCGACCCCGGAGAAGCTGCTGACGGCCATGGTGGACACGGCGAACAAGAAGTTCACCGGCGCGCCGATCGCCGCGGGCGCCCAGCGCAACGCGCTGAACGTCTACCAGGCGGTCACCATCGCCAGCATCGTGCAGGCCGAGGCGGCGACCGAGGAGGACATGGGCAAGGTCGCCCGGGTGATCTTCAACCGGCTCGAACGCGGCATGCCGCTCCAGATGGACTCCACCATCGACTACGCCCTGGGCCGCTCCACCCTGGACACCACCGCCACGGACACCAGGATCGACAGCCCCTACAACTCCTACCAGCGCATGGGCCTGCCGCCCACGCCCATCGCCAACCCCGGCGACGACGCGATGCGCGCCGCGATCGACCCGACGCCCGGCGACTGGCTGTACTTCGTCACGGTCAAGCCCGGCGACACCCGCTTCACCGCCGACCACGCCGAACACCAGCGCAATGTCGCGGAGTTCAACCGCCTCAGGGAGAGCGCCTCGGGCGACGCCGGGGACAGGTGACCGCGCGGTGCGTCACGAGGCGGCCACGGGTGCCCGCTCGGCCAGCAGTCGTCTGATGTCCCGCACGGCCGCGCGCCCCGCCCGGTTGGCGCCGATGGTGCTGGCGGAGGGCCCGTAGCCGACGAGATGGACCCGCGGATCGGCGACCGCGCGCGTCCCCTCGACCCGGATGCCGCCGCCCGGCTCCCGCAGCCGCAGCGGCCTCAGGTGGTCGACGGCGGGGCGGAACCCGGTCGCCCACAGGATGACGTCGGCGGTGACCCGCCGCCCGTCGTCCCACTCGACCCCCTCGGGCGTGACGCGGTCGAACATGGGCTGCCGGTCCAGCACACCCGACTCCAGTCCCGCCCGGATCGCGTCGTTCAGCGGCAGCCCCGTGACCGACACCACGCTCCTGGGCGGCAGCCCCCGCCGCACCCTCTCCTCCACGAGGGCCACCGCGGCCCGGCCCGCGTTCTCGTCGAAGGGACCCTCCCGGAACACGGGGGGCCGCCTGGTCACCCAGGTCGTGGCCGCGGCGTAGGGGGCGATCTCCAGCAGGTGCTGTGTCGCCGAGGCACCGCCGCCCACCACGACCACGCGCTGCCCGGCGAACTCCTCCGGACCGGCGTACCGGGCGGTGTGCAGCTGCCGCCCGAGGAACGTCTCCTGCCCCGGGTAGCGCGGCCAGAAGGGCCGGTCCCAGGTGCCGGTCGCGTTGATCAGCGCCCGTGCCGACCAGAGACCGGCCGACGTCTCGACGAGCAGTCGCCCGCCCGTCCCCTCGCGTACCGCGCGGACGTCGACGGGCCGCCGCACCCGCAGGTCGAAGGTCTCCTCGTACGCGGCGAAGTACGCGCCGATCACCTCGGCGGACGGGCGCGCCGGATCCGCGCCGGTCAGTTCCATGCCCGGCAGCGCGTGCATCCCGTGCACCTTGCCGTACGTCAGGGAGGGCCAGCGGAACTGCCAGGCGCCGCCGGGCCCGGGGGAGTGGTCGAGCACCACGAAGTCCCGCTCCGGTTCGAACCCGGTGCGCCGCAGGTGATGGGCGGCGGCGAGTCCCGCCTGGCCGGCACCGATGACGACGACCTGGACCTCGTGCGCCTCGTCCTCACGCGTGTTGTTCACGTTTCCCCCAACCAGGCCGAGGGTCCCCGTCTTCCCCCCTCCCGCACCCGGACGATCACGGGCCCGACGCTCCCGCGCCCGGCCCGCCGCGTACGTCAGGATGGGGGCATGCCAGATGCCTTCACCACCCGAGTCCTGAACCTCGCCACCGGCTCGGCGGAGCGGGTCGCCGACATCACCGGGGACTGCGAGTCCTTCCTCCGCGAGGCGGCCGCCAGCCGCGACGGCCTCCTCAACGTCTTCGTCCCGCACGCCACCGCCGGGATCGCGGTCATCGAGACCGGCGCGGGCAGCGACGACGACCTGCTCGCCGCCCTGCACACCCTGCTCCCCGCCGACGACCGCTGGCAGCACCGCCACGGCAGTCCCGGCCACGGCCGCGACCACGTCCTGCCCGCCTTCGTCCCGCCGCACGCGACCCTGCCGGTGATCGGCGGCCGGCTGGAACTCGGCACCTGGCAGTCGGTGTGCCTCGTGGACACCAACAGGGACAACCCCGACCGCCAGGTCCGGCTGAGCTTCCTGGGCTGAGCTTCCGGGCTGGGCTTGTGGGCTGGGCCTCCCGGGCTCGGCCCGGCGGATCGCGGGGTCAGGCGTCGGCCCGCACCCGCCCCCGGCTCACCCACCGCTTCAGCAGCGGCCACGCCAGCAGCAGCACGATCACCGCGTACACCGACACCGCGAACGGCGTGTCGACCAGGCCCTTCACGCTGCCGTCGCTGATCTGCAGGGCGCGGCGCAACTGCTGTTCGGCGTTCGGGCCGAGGATGACGCCGATCACGGCGGGCAGGATCGGCAGGCCGTAGCGCCGCATGCCGAACCCGACCAGGCCGATGACCAGCAGCGTCACCAGGTCCACGACCTCGCCGCCGACCGCGTAGGCGCCGACCGCCGCGAAGAACATGATCCCCGCGTACAGGTACGGCCGCGGGATGCGCAGCAGCTTCGCCCACACCGGCGCCAGCGGCAGGTTCAGCGCGAGCAGCAGCACCATGCCGACGAAGAGGGAGGCGATCAGGCCCCAGACCAGCTCGGGTTCGCGTTCGAAGAGCAGCGGGCCCGGCTGGATGCCGTACTGCTGGAACGCGGCGAGCATGACCGCCGCGACCGCCGTCGTCGGCAGGCCCAGGGTCAGCATCGACACCAGCGTGCCCGCCGCCGAGGCCGACGCCGCCGACTCCGGGCCGGCCACGCCCTCGATGGCGCCCTTGCCCCACTCGTCCTTGTGCTTGGACAGGCGCTTCTCCGTGACATACGACAGGAAGGTGGGGATCTCCGCGCCGCCCGCCGGGATCGCGCCGAACGGGAAGCCGATGAAGGGACCGCGCAGCCAGGACTTCCAGGTCCGCCGCACGTCCCCGCGGCCGAGCCAGGGGCGGCCCACCGGGATCGGCTCGGCCGCCCCGCGCCGCAGGTGCGCCGCCACCCACAGCGCCTCGCCGATCGCGAACAGCCCGACCGCGACGATCACCACGTCCACGCCGTCGGCGAGCTGCAGCGAGCCGAAGGTCAGCCGCTGCTGGCCCGTCATCTGGTCCAGGCCCACCAGCCCGATCGTCAGCCCGATCAACAGCGAGGCCATGCCTCTGACGCGCGAGGAGCCCAGCACCGACGTCACCGCGATGAACGCCAGCACCATGATGGCGAAGTAGTCCGGCGCGCCGATGTCCACCGCCAGGTCGGCGACCGCGGGCGCCAGCGCGACCAGCAGGATCGTGCCGATCATGCCGCCGGCGAAGTGGCCTATCGCGGCGGCCGCCAGCGCCTGCGCGCCGCGCCCCGCCTTCGCCATGGGGTTGCCCTCCATGGCCGCCACCACGGCGGCGCTCTCGCCGGGGGTGTTGAGCAGGATCGAGGTGGTCGAACCGCCGAACATCGCGCCGTAGTAGATGCCGGCGAACATGATGAACGCCGCGACCGGGTCCAGCCCGTACGTCACCGGCAGCAGCAGCGCCACGGCCATCGCCGGACCGATGCCGGGCAGCACGCCGATGGCCGTGCCGAGCAGCACGCCGAGGGCGGCCCACAGGAGGTTGAGCGGGGACAGGGCCGTACCGAAGCCGTCCGTCAGGGAGTTCAGGGCGTTCATGTCAGAGCACTCCCATCAGGGGACCGCCGGGCAGGGGCACGCCGAGCAGCTTGTCGAAGACGACGTAGGTCAGCAGGGACAGCCCCGCGGCGATCAGCGGATCGCGGTCCACGCGGCGACTGCCGAGGGCGAAGGCCGCGCCCCAGAACAGCAGCGCGCCCGCGACGGGGAACCCGGCCGGCTCGATCAGCACCGCCGCGCCGAGGAAGATGCCGGACAGCAGCAGCACCGTGCGCCAGTCGGCCGGTTCGGACAGGTCGACGTCCTCGCCGCCCTCGGCCTCGCCCCGGCCGCCGCGCAGGACGTCCACGGCGAGCAGCGCGGCGATCACCAGGAGGCCGATGCCGACGACCACGGGCACGGTCTTCGGGCCGACCGGGCCGCGCTGGGTGATGTCGACGTCCATGGTCAGCGCGTCGGTCAGCACCAGCACGCCGAGAGCCAGCAGCAGGACGCACACGCCCAGTTCGGAGTGGTCGCGCAGCCACGCGCGCCGCCCGGCCGACGGTGCGGGCGCCGGGTCCGGCGCCGGAGAGGAATCGGTCCGCGTCGTCACAGTCCCAGCTCCTTCAGTACCGACACCACACGCTTGTCCTGGGCGTCGAGGAACGCGCCGAACTCCTCACCGGTGAGGAACGCGTCGTCCCAGCCGTTCTGCTCCATCGACTTCTTCCACTCGGGGGAGTCGTGCAACTCCTCGACCAGGCGCGTCAGTTTGTTCCGCTCCGCCTCGGACAGACCGGGCGGGGCGACGATGCCGCGCCAGTTGGTGAAGTCCACGTCGTACCCCGACTCCATGAGCGTCGGCGCGTCCTTCAGGTCGTCGACCCGCTCCGGGCCGGTCACCGCGAGCACCCGCAGCTCGCCCGCCTTGATCTGGTCCAGGTACTCGCCGACCCCGGACACCCCGAAGCCGACCTTGTCGCCGAGGATCGAGGCGAGCAGCTCGCCGCCGCCGTCGAAGGGGATGTAGTTGACCGACTTCGGGGCGATGCCGGCCGCCTGCGCCATCAGCATCGGCGCGAGATGGTCCGGCCCGCCCGGCGAGGAACCGCCGCCCACGGGGATCTTGCCCGGGTTCTTCTTCCAGGCCGTGATGAGCTCGTCGATCGTCCGGTACGGCGAGTCCTTGGCGACCACGACGACGTCCTGCTCCTCGGTGAGCCGCGCGATCGGCGTGGTGTCGGCGAGGGTCTTGGGCGCGTGGTTGGAGCGGGCGGCGCCCACCACGCCGAGGCCCATGGACATGGCGAGCTTGCCGTTGCCGTGCTCGCTCACCAGCCGGCTCAGCCCCACGGTGCCGCCCGCGCCGGGCAGGTTGAACACCTCGATGTTGTGGGTGAGACCGGCGTCCTCGGCGTTCTTGGCGGCCGTGCGGGCGGTGATGTCGTAGCCGCCGCCGGGCGTGTTGGGGACCATGAAGCGCAGGCCGGGGATCTGTGTGCCGGTCCCGGAGTCGCTGCCCGTGGAGAGCAGCGGCGGTCCCGCGAGCACGAGCACGGCGGCCCCGAGCAGGGCGAGGGGGGTGCGCAGGCGCACGTATGACACCACCTGTCGGTCGGGTAGTTCGGATAAGGGTGGAGCGGTACGGAGAGCCCTGTGGGGGAGGGTGACGTGGGCCACATGGTGCCCGCGCGCCGGGGATCTGTCCTCCTTGCGGAACCAAGGGAGGTTGTGGTCATTGCGGTCGCCGGTTCATTGCGAACACGGCACATCCCTTTCCCTCGCCGCAGGTGGGCGCCATGATGGCGACCCTGCCCACCCACTCACCCGCCCCCGCCACCCGTCCGCCCCCGACACCCGCCCGCCCCTTCGCACGCCGAGAACGAGTCCGCCGTGGCCCCCACCTTCCGCCGTCACACCCTCGCGGGCGAGATGCTGGTCCTCCAGCTCGCCATCGTCGTGGTGGTCCTGCTCGCGGTCGCCGCCGTCTCGCTCGCCCAGTCCGAGGCCACCTTCAACCGCGTCGAGGGCCGCCGGGTCACCGCCCTGGCCGAACAGCTCGCCGCCACGCCGCTGGTGCGCAGCCAGCTCCTGCGCCCCGTGCCGCAGGAGGCCCTCGCCCCGCTGGTGAACAGCACGCAGACCCAGTCCGGGGTCACCTCGGTCACGATCGCCGACGCCGCCGGCCGCGTCGTCAGCTCCACCGACCCCACCCTGATCGGCGGCCGGCTGCCCCGCGACGAGGGCGCGGCGCGCGGACGCGGATGGTCGGGCCCGCTGACGGTTCAGGGCGGCCGTGAGCTGGTCGCCCAGGTGCCGGTGCTCGGCGCCACCCGGGCGACCCTCGGCCGGCACCTCGGCACGGTGATGGTCGGCGAGGCCGACCCGACGGTGTGGCAGCGCCTCAGCGGCGCCTCCTCCTACCTCCTCGCCTACCTCGGCGTCGCCAGCGGTCTCGGAGTGGCCGGCTCCTGGCTGCTCGCCCGGCGCGTCAAGCGGCAGACCCTCGGCCTGGAGCCGCGCGAGATCGCCGGGCTCGCCGAGCACCGGGAGGCCATGCTGTACGGCATCGCCGAGGGCGTGGTCGCCCTCGATCCGCAGCACCGGCTCACCCTGGTCAACGAGATGGGCCGGCGCCTGCTCGACCTGCCCGCCGACTGCGTGGGCCAGAGCCTGGACGGCCTCGGCATCGACGGCCGGCTGCGCGACGTCCTGGCCGGCAGCGCGCCGGGGGCGGCCCGGCCGCGCGACGAGGTCGTCGTCCGGCACGGCAGGGTCCTGGTCATGAACCGGATGACCGTCACCAAGGACGGCCGCCCGCTGGGCTCGGTCACCACCCTGCGCGACCGCACCGAACTGGCCCGCCTGGAACGGGAGATCGGCTCCTTCCGCAGCACCTCCGAGCTGCTGCGCGCCCAGGCCCACGAGTTCGCCAACCAGCTGCACACCATCTCCGGGCTCATCCAGATCGGCGAGCAGGACGAGGTCGTGCGCTACATCCGCGCGCTGAACCAGCGCCGCCAGTCCCTGGACGTCACCCTGAGCCGCCGGGTCCGTGACACCGCCGTGGCCGCGCTGCTGACGGCGAAGTCCTCCCTCGCGGCCGAGCGCCGGGTCGCCCTGCGCGTCTCGGACCGCACGGCGCTCGACCGGCTGGCTCCCGAGGACGCCGCCGACGTGGCCACCGTGGTCGGCAACCTCGTCGACAACGCCGTGGACGCCGCCGCTGCGCCCGGTGACGGCCACGAGGCGTGGGTCGAGGTGGAGCTGCGGCAGGACGCCGCCAGCGTCGAGATCGTGGTCCGCGACTCCGGGCCCGGTGTGGCGCCCGAACTGGCCCGCGAGGTCTTCTCCCACGGCTTCACCACCAAGGCCGCCCGGCAGGGCGAACGCGGCATCGGCCTGGCACTGACCCGGCTGGTCTGCGAGCGTCACGGCGGCGAGATCTCGGTGACCAACACCCCCGAGGGGGCCATGTTCACCGCACGCATGACCGTCAGCCACCTCACCGACGCGGTGGCGGAAGGAGCAGCACCATGACGGCTACGACCGGCACGGCCGCCGGGACCGCCCCGGCGGGCGGCGACCGTACGACCGCCACGAGCGCCCCGGCCGGCGGGGACCGTACGGCCCCCGCGACTGCCCCGGCCGGCGGGGACCGCGCGACCGTCGAGGCGGGCACGGACCGCACCACCGCGACGCCGGAGGCGGCACCCCGTGCCGACGACGCGGCGATCGGCGTGCTCGTGGTGGACGACGACTTCATGGTGGCCCGGGTCCACCGCGCCTTCGTCGGGCGCGTCGAGCCCTTCCGGGTCGTCGGGGTCGCCGGCACCGGGGAGGAGGCGCTCGCCGCCGTCGGTGAGCTGCGTCCCGACCTCGTCCTGCTCGACCTGTACCTGCCGGACGTCTTCGGGCTCGACGTCATCCCCCGGCTGCGTGCCGCCGGCCACGACTGCGACGTCATGGTCATCAGCGCGGCCCGGGAGGCGGACGCGGTGCGCGGTGCCGTACGCCACGGCGTGGTCGACTACCTGCTCAAGCCCTTCGAGTTCGAGGACCTGAGGGTCCGCCTGGAACGCTACGCCGTCCAGCGGGGCCGGCTGCTCGGCACCGTGGTCCGCAGCCAGGCCGACGTGGACCGCGTCCTGGCCTCGGCCGCCCCCGCCGCCGCGACGGTCCCGGCACTGCCGAAGGGGATGAGCGTGGAGACCGCCGAGCTGGTCGAACGCACCCTCCGGGAGACCGACGGCACCCTGTCGGCCAGCGAGTGCGCGGCCCTGACCGGCGTCTCCCGGGTCAGTGCCCGCCGCTACCTGGAGTACTTCCACACCGTCGGCAGCGCGGACGTCTCCCTGCGCTACGGCGTGGCGGGCCGCCCCGAACGCCGCTACCGCCTGCGGGGGCGGCCGGCCGGATCCGGCCCGGGCGCCGGGGCGCGGTCACCGGCCGGGGGCGCCCGCCCGTAGGCCGTCCATGACGAAGTCCAGGAACCGGGTGGCCCGCGGCTGCCAGTCCTCGCCGGGATCGATCAGCCAGAGTCCGCCGATGACGAGGAAGAAGTCGTCCGCGGTGACCCCGGGCCGGATGGTGCCGGCCTCCTCGTTGGCGCGGAGCAGCAGGTGGGCCGCGTCCATGACAGGTGTGGGGCGCGGCTTCTCCGGCCCCCCGGGGGCGCTGGTGACCAGGCGGATCGCGTCCGCGAGGCCGGCCTTGGTCATGGCGAAACGGGCGAGGTGGTCCAGCCACTCGCGCAGCGCCCGCTCGGGCTCCAGGGTGGCCAGCAGGTGCGGGGCGGCGTCCGCGACCTGCTGCATCTCGTAGCGGTAGACCTCCAGGACGAGTGCCTCGCGGTGCGGGAAGTTGCGGTAGAAGGTCCCCTGTCCCACGCCCGCCTTCTTGGCGATGGCGCTCAGCGGGGCGTTCGCGCAGCGCGTCAGCTCCTCCGTGGCCACGCGCAGGATGCGCTCCCGGTTCCGCTGTGCGTCCGAGCGCAGGGGGGCATCCGCCTTGTCCCTCTTCGGCTGTGGCACGCGTGCTCCTCCCGGGTTCGTGGCCGAATCCCGTTCTTGCTAACCGGACAGGTGTCCGTTACGTTTCCCAGTGAGCGGACAGTTGTCCGGTTGCCGTCCACTGTAGCGGCGGACGCGGCCGGCCGAACCGGCTCGCGAAGCCGGCTCGCGGCCCGGGACCGCGGACGGGAGACCCTTCACCTCCACTACCGAGAACGCTGCCCGGAACACACCGCCCGGAACACCCTGCCCGGACCCCACCGCCTACAGCCCGTTTTCCCTGTCAGCGTTTCCCTGTCAGCAGACATCAAAGAAGGCTGATCATGGCTCCATCGCCCTCGGCGACGTCCAGCGCCGTCACCCTGAACATCAACGGCGAGAAGCACCACTTGACCGTCGACCACCGCACCACCCTGCTCGACGCCCTGCGCGAGCGGCTCGATCTCACCGGCACCAAGAAGGGCTGCGACCAGGGGCAGTGCGGCGCCTGCACCGTCCTGGTCGACGGGCGCCGTGCCGTCTCCTGCCTCAACCTCGCCGTCGCCGCCGAAGGCCGCGAGATCACCACCATCGAGGGCATGGCCGAGGGAGACCGGCTGCACCCGGTGCAGCAGGCCTTCCTCGACCTCGACGGCTACCAGTGCGGCTACTGCACCCCCGGCCAGATCTGCTCGGCCGTCGCCGTCATCGAGGAACACGCGGCCGGCTGGCCCAGCGCCGCCACCGACGACGTCCGGCCCGAGGCCGGGCCGCCGCCCCTGACACCGGAGGAGATCCGCGAACGGATGAGCGGCAACCTGTGCCGGTGCGGCGCCTACGTCTCCATCGTCCAGGCCGTCGCCCGCGCGGCCGAGGCCCACGGCGGGGCGGACGCGGAGCGCGCGAAGGAGGCGACCGCATGAGGGAGTTCGGTTACCAGCGCGCCGACGACGTCCCGGGCGCGGTGGCCCTGCTCGCCGCCGATCCGGACGCCCGCTTCCTCGGCGGCGGCACCAACCTCGTCGACCTGATGAAGTCCGGCGTCGAACGGCCCGCCCGGCTCGTCGACGTCCGCGAACTCCCCCTGGGCGGCATCGAGCCGACCCCCGACGGCGGCCTGCGTGTCGGCGCCACCGTCACCAACAGCGACCTGGCCGCCCACCCCGAAGTGCGGCGCCGCTACCCGGCGTTGACCCAGGCGGTGCTCGCCGGCGCCTCCGGCCAGCTGCGCAACATGGCCACCGTCGGCGGCAACCTGCTCCAGCGCACCCGCTGCGGCTACTTCACCGACGTGAGCAAGCCGTGCAACAAGCGGGCCCCCGGCAGCGGCTGTCCCGCCGTCACCGGCGAGCACCACAACCACGCGATCCTGGGCGCCTCCGACCACTGCGTGGCCGTGCACCCCTCGGACATGGGCGTCGCCCTCGCCGCCTTCGACGCCGTCGTCACCTACGAAACCCCCGAGGGCCCCGGCGAGTCGCCGCTCGCCGGCTTCTACCTCCCCGTCGGTGACACCCCGCACCGGGAGACCGCACTGCCGCCCGGCGCGCTGATCACCGGCGTCACCCTGCCGCCCGCCCCGGTCGCCGCCCGCTCCCGCTACCGCAAGGTCCGCGAGCGCGCCTCGTACGCCTTCGCGATCGGCTCGGTCGCCGCCGCGCTCGACGTCGAGGACGGCGTCGTACGAGACGCGCGGCTGGCCCTCGGCGCGGTCGCCTCGCGTCCCTGGCGGGCCCGCGCCGCCGAGGACGTGCTGATCGGCGGACCGGCCGACGCCGCGGCCTACGCCGCCGCCGCGGACGCCGAACTCGCCGCCGCCCGGCCGCTGCCCGACAACGGATACAAGGTGACCCTCATGCGCAACCTCGTGGTGGCCGTCCTGACCGAACTCACCGAGGAGGCCGCGCGATGACCACCGCCACGACCGGCCCCGCCACGGCCAAGGGCGCCGTCGGCACCGCGCACACGCGCGTCGAGGGACGCGACAAGGTCACCGGGGCGGCGCGCTACGCCGGCGAGATACCGTTCGCCGACCTCGCGCACGGCTGGCTGGTGCTGTCCACCGTGGCCCGCGGCCGCGTCCGCGCGATCGACACCGAGCCCGTCCTCGGCCTGCCCGGCGTGCTCGCCGTCCTCCACCACGGCAACGCCCCGCGCGTCGACACCGACTACATCGGCATGCTGGGCATCCCGCCGGACCCGACCGCCGCGGTCTTCCAGAACGACCGGGTGCCGCACGCCGGCTGGCCCGTCGCCCTCGTGGTCGGCGAGACGCCCGAGCAGGCCCGGGAGGCCGCCGAGGCCCTCGTCGTCACCTACGACGAGGAACCGCACGACACCGACCTCACCGCGGACCACCCCGACGCCTACCCCGCCTCCGGGCACATGCCCGCCGAGACGGAGAAGGGCGACCTGGCGGCCGGCCTCGCCGCGTCCGCCGTCGTGGTGGACGCGGAGTACACCACGCCCGAGGAACACCACAGCATGATGGAGCCGCACGCCGCCACGGCGCTGTGGGACGGCGGCCGGCTGGAGGTCGTCGACTCCAACCAGGGCACCACCTGGGTACAGGGCGAGCTGGCGAAGATGTTCTCCCTCGACGAGTCGGCGGTGCGGGTGCGCTCCGAGCACGTCGGCGGCGGCTTCGGCAGCAAGGGCCTGCGCGCCCACCAGGTGTCCGCCGTGATGGCCGCCACCCTTCTGCAACGGCCGGTACGCGTGGTGCTGACGCGGCGTCAGATGTTCTCGCTGGCCGGCTACCGCAGCCCCACCACCCAGCGCGTCCGGCTCGGCGCCGACCCGGACGGCCGGCTGCGCGCCCTGGAACACCGCTCGCTGAACCAGACGTCGACCGTCTACGAGTTCGTCGAGCCCGGCGCCGGTGTCGCCAGGGTCATGTACGACGCCGACGCCCACCGCACGGCCAACCACGTCGTACGGCTCGACGTGCCGTCCCCGACCTTCATGCGCGCGCCGGGCGAGGCGCCGGGGTCCTTCGCCATCGAGTCGGCGCTCGACGAACTCGCCGAGCGCTGCGGCGTCGACCCGGTCGACCTGCGCCTGCGCAACGAGCCCGAGACCGGCCCGGTCTCCGGGCTGCCGTTCGGCAGCCGCAACCTGGCCGCCTGCTTCCGCGAGGGCGCCCGCCGGTTCGGCTGGGCGGACCGCGACCCGCGCCCCGGGGTGCGCCGTGACGGGCGTTGGCTGCTGGGCACCGGCACGGCCGCGGCCTCCTTCCAGGCGGGCGCCGGGCCCTCCACGGCCCTGGTGACCGCGGAGGCCGACGGCACCTTCACCGTGCGGATCGCCGCCGCCGACATCGGCACCGGCGCCCGTACGGCCCTCACCCTCGTGGCCGCCGACGCGCTGGACGTCACGCCCGAGCAGGTCCGCGTCCGCATCGGGGACAGCGACTTCGGGCCGGCGATGATCGCGGGCGGCTCGATGGGCACCCGCTCCTGGGCGTGGGCGATCACGGAGGCGGCCCGCGAACTGCGGGAGCGGCTCGCGCTCGGCACGAGCGTCCCGCCCGAGGGCATCACCGTACGGTCCGACACCACCGAGGCCCTCGGTGCCCTCGCGCAGAAGGAACGCCACTCCTACGGCGCGCAGTTCGCCGAGGTCGCCGTGGACCCGGCCACCGGCGAGGTCCGGGTGCGGCGCATGCTCGGCATCTTCGCGGCGGGCCGGATCGTCAACCCGCTCACCGCCCGCAACCAGCTCGTCGGCGGCATGGTCTGGGGCATCTCCATGGCCCTGCACGAGGAGGCGGTCCGGGACCGGGCGAGCGGCGGCCTCTACGGCCCCGACCTCGCCGGATACCACGTCGCCACGCACGCCGACGTCCCGGACGTCGAGGCGGACTGGGTGGACGACGACGACCCCGACGACCCGGTCGGCATCAAGGGCGTCGGCGAGATCGGCATCGTCGGCGCGGCGGCCGCCGTCGCCAACGCCGTGTGGCACGCGACCGGCGTACGCCACCGGGCCCTGCCCATCCGGCCCGACCGCGTGCTGTCGGCGGGTGAGGGAGCGGCCGATGCTTGACATCGCCGACGAACTGCACCGCTGGCTCGCCGAGGGCCGGGAGTTCGCCGTCGCCACCGTCGTCTCCGTCGGCGGCAGCGCACCGCGCGGTCCCGGTGCCGCCCTCGCCGTCGACAGCGGGGGCACGGCGATCGGGTCGGTCTCCGGGGGCTGTGTGGAGGGCGCGGTGTACGAGCTGTGCTCCGACGCCCTGCTCAGCGGCGAGACGGTGCGCGAGCGGTTCGGCTACAGCGACGAGGACGCCTTCGCGGTCGGGCTGACCTGCGGCGGGATCATCGACGTCCTGGTCACGCCGGTCGGCGCCGGCTCGCCCGTGCGGGAGGTGTTCCGGGCGGCCCTCTCGACCGCCGCCGGGGGCGGTACCGCGGCCCTCGCCCGGGTCGTCGACGGCCCGTCCGAGCTGCTGGGCCGGGCGCTGCTCGTCCGTCCCGACGGTTCGTCCGAGGGCGGTCTCGGCGGCCACCCCGACCTGGACCGCACCGCGGCCGCCGAGGCGGGTGCGCTGCTGGACGCCGGCCGCACCGGCACGGTCGGCCTCTCGGAGGACGGCACCCACTGCCCCGGCGGGCTCACGCTGCTCGTCGAGTCCAGCGTGCCGCCACCCCGCATGATCGTCTTCGGCGCGGTCGACTTCGCGGCGGCGCTGGTGCGGGCCGGCAAGTTCCTCGGCCACCACGTGACCGTGTGCGACGCCCGGTCCGTCTTCGCCACCCCGGCCCGCTTCCCCGAGGCGGACGAGGTCGTCGTCGACTGGCCGCACCGCTATCTGCGGGGCACGCGCACCGACGAGCGCACGGTGCTGTGCGTCCTGACCCACGACGCCAAGTTCGACGTACCGCTGCTCACGGAGGCGCTGCGGACCCCGGTGGCGTACGTCGGCGCGATGGGCTCGCGCCGCACCCACGAGGACCGGAACCGGCGGTTGCGCGAGGCGGGCCTCACCGAGCGCGAGCTGTCCCGGCTCCGCTCGCCGATCGGCCTGGACCTCGGTGCCCGGACGCCCGAGGAGACCGCGCTCTCCATCGTGGCGGAGATCGTCGCCGCCCGGCGCGGCGGCACGGGCGTACCGCTCACGGGCGGGGCGGCACCGATCCACCGGGACCTGACGGGGGCGGCGGCCTGACGGGGGTGGCCGCCTGACCGGGACGGCTGGCCCACGGCGGGGGTGCCGACGGCGACGCCGGCACCCCCGCGGCTCCCGTGCCGGTGAGTGCGGCGCTCGCGGCTCCCCGCTCAACCGTGAGCGGTCGCCCGGCTCTCCCGGGCCCTTCGGCCCACCCCGTGCTCTCCCAGCGGCCCCACCGTCAGCCCCGCCTCGTGGCAGTCGCGTACGAGCCCGGGCAGGGCGCCGAGGGCGGCCCGCCAACTGCCCGGGGCGCTCGCGTGGTCGGTGTCGTGGAGCAGGACGGTGCCGCCCCCGCGCAGGTCCGCCGCCAGGGCCGCCCGTACCGAGGAGGGGGTCGCGTCGTCCCGCCAGTCCTTCCCCCACGCCGTCCACAGCACGGGCCGGAGCCCGGCCCGGCGGGCGGCGGCCCAGCGCCCCGAGGTGAGGATGCCGTAGGGCGGGCGGTACCAGCGCGGGGCGCGTCCGGCGACCTCGCCCACCGCGTGGGCGGCACGCAGCAGCCCGCGCGCCTCTCGCGCCGGCGCCGGCATCCAGGGGCGGTCGTGCGTCCAGCCGTGGACGGCGAGTTCGTGGCCCCGCCGGGCCAGCTCGCGGGCCTGCGCGGGGTGGCGTACGACGTTCTCGCCGAGGAGGAAGAACGTGGCCCGCACACCGAGCGTGTCCAGGACGTCGAGGAAGTACGGCGTGGACGCCGGGTCGGGCCCGTCGTCGAAGGTGAGCGCCACGTGGCCGGGGCGGCCCTGTCCGGCCAGCCGGGGGAAACGGTGCCGGCGCAGCCCGGGCAGCCAGGTCGCCGCCGGGCCGATGTGGGCCAGCGCGGCGGCGACGACCGGCACGACGGCGTACGCCGCGGCGCGGTGGTGAGAGCCCTGCGTCATCCGTGTGTCTCCCGTCCCGTGCCGATGTCTCCCCTCCCGTTCCGTGCCGCGACTCGCACCGGGCCACGCCCTCCGTCGCCCTCAAGCCCGCCCCCGCGTCCGCCTCCGCTCGCGCTCCCCGGGACCGTCCCGTGCCGCCGGTGCCGTGTCCCACGCGCCGTGGACCGAGGGCGCGCGGGCCAGTCCGACGCTGCCGAGGCCGATCATCGCCACGCCGATCAGCTCGGGCACCACCCGCACCCCGAGGGCGATCTGCTCGCCGAACAGTGCCCAGCCCAGCGCGACGCTGGTCAGCGCGTCGCCGAGGGTCAGCGCCGGCTGGGACGCCGCGAGGGTCCCGGCCCGCAGCGCGCTCTGCAGCAGCAGGAAGCTGATCACGCCGACCACCGCCGTGGCGTACGGCGGCCACTGGGTGAGCACCGCGCCCACCCCTTGGGGCAGCCGTCCGGTGACCTCCTTGAGCAGCGCCGCCGTACCGCCGAACGCCACCGCCGACGCCGATCCGAACAGCGCGGCGCGAGGGGCGCCCTTCACCAGGCTGCCGATCGAGGCCAGGGCCGTCACCACCACGAACAGCGCCGCCCCCGCCCACGCCCACCGGCCGCCCGGGGACGCGGTGTCGTGGCCGGCCGACGGCGTGGCGGCGCCGAGGAAGAGCGCGAGCCCCCCGGCCAGCGCCATGAACGCCAGCCAGGTCTGCGGGTCGGGACGCCGGTGGAAGACCATGCTGCCGACCACCAGGGTGAACAGCAGTTCGCTGGCCATCAGCGGCTGGACGACGGCCAGACTGCCCACCGCGAGCGCGGCCCCCTGGAGCACCGTCGTCACGGCGAGCAGCGCCGCGCCGCTCAGCCAGTACGGGTCGCGCACCAGCCGCAGCAGCGAACGCACCACCGTGTGGCCGGCGCCCGCCCGGTCCTCGTCCTGCGCCGCCGCCCGGCGTTGCAGGACCGACGCCGCCGCGTTGGCCAGCGCCGCGAACAGGGCCAGGACGACGGTGAGGACGCTCACCGCCGCGCGCTCCCGCTCACCGGGGACTCACCCGAACCGCGCGGCCAGCCGCCGGTACAGCCCCGGGGCCGCGCCGCGCACCCGGCACGGCAGTCGCAGCCATCCCGGTACGTACACCTCGTCACGGCCGCGGGCCACCGCCGTGCGCACCGCGTCCGCCACCCGCTCGGCGGGCACCGGGCGGGGCCTGGACCGCCGGTAGGGGGCGCCGCGGCGTTCGAAGAACGGCGTGTCGACGACTCCGGGCACCACATGGGTGACCCCCACACCGGTGCCCCGCAACTCGTAGCGCAGCGCGTCCGCGAAGGCGCCGACCGCGGCCTTGGCGGCGGAGTACACGGCCTCGTCCCGCACCGCCACACTGCCCGCCAGCGACCCGATCAGCACCACCCGCCCCGACCCCGCCTCCACCATGCCCGGCAGCACCAGGCGCACCAGCCGCAGGGTGGCGGGCACGTTGATGTCGAGGACCTCGTCGATGGCGTGCGGGGGCATGTCAAGGAACTCCCCGGCCCAGCCCACCCCGGCACCGGCCACCAGCAGGTCCACCGGGCCCACCGTGGCCAGCGTGAAGTCGGCGAGCTGCCGGTCGGCACCGGGCAGCGTCAGGTCCGCGGCGAAGGCGGTGGCCGACGCGGCGTCGGCCACCGCCCGCAACCGGGACGGGTCACGTCCGCTGAGCACCAGCCGCCAGCCGCCGTCCTCGGCGAGCCGGCGGGCCACGGCGGCGCCGATGCCGGAGGACGCCCCCGTCACGAGCGCCGTGCGGGTGCGTGTGCCCCGGCCGCCGACGGGCTCCCGCCGTGGCCTGACCTGGTCCGCGTCGGGTGCGACGACCTGCGGTCCGGGAGCGGACCGGGGGCGGGAGAACGCAGGGACCATGAGACCACCTTGGCTCGGGGCGGACGCCGGAGCGGCCGACCGGAGGGCCGGGGCACCGGTGTCCGACCGGACGGGCGGTCACGGAGTATCCCTGGCGAGCCGACCGAAACGCCCACCTGTGGGAGGGTTTGGGGCACTTCTTGCGGGCAACCTGGACCGCTGTGCGTCCTCGCAGCTCACCCATGCCCCGCCGGCCCGCGTCCCCAGGCGGCCCGCGGGACGGCAGCCGGCTCCTGGTGGTCAGCGCGAGCATGGGGGCGGGGCACGACACGGTCGCCGCGGAACTGGTCCGCCGGGCCCGGGAACGCGGCGGCGACGCCGTCGTCGTCGACGTCCTCGCGCTGCTGCCGTACGGCCTCGGCGGTGCCCTGCGGCACTTCTACCGAGGCGCGGTGCGTCACGCTCCCTGGGCCTACGCCGCCCTGTACCGCCTGTTCCTGCGCCCCGGCGCGGGACGCCGCCCCGGCGGCACCCCCCTGGCCCGGCTCGCCGGCGGCCGGCTGCGCGACCTGGCCGAGCGCACGGGCGCGGACGCCGTGGTCCCCGTCTTCCACCTCGGCGCCCAGCTGACCGGCCATCTGCGTGCCCGCGGTCTGCTGCCCGTGCCCAGCGTGGTGCTCGTGATCGACTTCGCCGTCCACCGCCAGTGGCTGCACCCCGGCAACGACCTCTGCCTGTGCCTCACCGAGGACGCGGCGCGCGAGGCGCGGCGGAGCACCGGCACGCCCGCGAGCACGTGCGGTCCCGTCGTCGCGCCGGAGTACTTCGCCGACGCGCCGGGAGCGGCCGGGTGGCGGGGGCTGTTCGACCGGCTCGGTCCGGGGCGGCCCGCCGTGCTGCTCTCCGCCGGCGCCTGGGGGGTCGGCTCGCGCCTCGACGCGACCGTCCGGCTCCTGCGGGAGGACGGCTTCCTGCCGGTCGTGCTCTGCGGCGGGAACGAACGGCTGCGCCGTGCGCTGTCCGGCACGCCCGGCGCGGTCGCGCTGGGCTGGGTGACGGACATGCCGGGCCTGCTGCACGCGGCCCGCGCCCTGGTGGACAACGCCGCCGGCCAGACCGCCGTACAGGCGCTCGCCGCCGGTCTGCCCGTGGTGGGGTACCGCCCGATCCCCGGTCACGGCGCGGAGGGCGTCCGGCGGATGGCCGCGCTGGGTGTGTCGGACCTCGCCGGGGACGAGACCGCGCTGCTCGGCGCACTGCGGCGGCTCACCGTCCCCGGCCCGGCCCGGCGGGAGCGCGTCGCTGCCGGACACGCGCTGTTCCGCGACGACGCGCTGACCCGGGTGACCGAGGTGGCCGACGCCGCTCGCGCACATTGGTGAGACTGCACCTGCCTTCCTCCCCCCCGGCAGACCGGTGAGACCGCGCCGCCTTCCCCCCGCGCACACCGGTGAGACTGCGCCGCCTTCCCCCGCGCGCCCGTTTCCCTCCGGGGCCGCAGGGCACCCGGACCGGAGCGATTGACCGGCGGAAGGAGGCGGCGCCGTGCGTCTCGACGAGTTCCTGGCCCGGGTGCGCGACCGTGGCGAGTACCACGGGGACGACGAGGCCGAGCAGGTCACCACGGCCGTTCTGTGGGTGATCGCGTCCCGCATAGGACCGGAGGAGGCCGCCGACCTGGCCTCGGACCTTCCCGCCCCCTTGGACGACGCGCTGCGCCTGGAACGCGGGCGCCCCGAGTCCTTCGACCGGGCGGAGTTCCTCCGGCGCGTCGCCGGGCAGACCGGCGCCCGTCCCCGCACGGCGGAATGGGACGCGGGCGCTGTGCTGTCCACCCTCACCGAAGCGGTCCCCGGCGAACGCGTCGACCGCCTCCTGACCCGGTTGCCCGCCGAGTACGCCGACCTCTTCGGCGGGCCGGCACCGTACTGAGCCGGCACCGCCATTCCCGTTCGTGCCGACGCGTTGCGGACGGCCCGTACAGGGCACCCGGCCCCCGGTCGGCAGGACGGTCCCAGGAGGAGGCATCCATGGCGGACGGCGAGCGGCGCCACGACGAAGCGGAGGACACCCCTCTCGGCGGATACGCGGCGCTCGTGACGCTCTTCACGGCGAGCACCGGAGCCTTTGCGGTGACCGTGCGGCGCCGAGGGCTGCGCCTGCCCGACACCGTCCCGGCGTGGGACGTGGCCCTGCTGGGGGCGGCGACGTTCAAGGCGTCCCGGCTGCTCACCAAGGACAAGGTCACCGGTTTCCTGAGGGCGCCGTTCACCCGCCGCGAGCGGGCGGGCGAGGGGAGCGAGGTGCGGGACGCGCCGCGCGGCACGGGTCTGCGCCGCGCCGTGGGCGACCTGGTCTCCTGCCCGTTCTGCACCTCCGCCTGGGTGGCCGGCGGACTCGTCGGCACCTATGCCGTCGCACCCCGGGCCGCCCGGCTGGTGTGCGCCGGGCTGAGCGCCGTCGTGGTGTCGGACTGGCTCCAGTACGCGTGGAGCGCGACGGAGCGGAAGGCGGAGGGCTGAGAGGGCGACGGAACGGGACCCCGGGGCGCGTCAGCCCTGCTGGGCCCGCTCCGCGCGTTCGGCGTGCAGCTTCTTCACCCGGGCCGTCTCCTTGCGCACGTCGGCCTGGACGGCCTGCTCCCGCTCCAGCCATTCGGGGCGCTCCTGCTTCAGCGCCTCGATCTGCTCGGTGGTGAGCGGCTCCGTGACCCCGCCCCGGTGCAGGCCCGCGATGGAGACGCCCAGCTTGGCCGCCACCACCGGCCGCGGGTGCGGGCCGTCACGCCGCAGGTCCCGCAGCCACGCGGGCGGGTCGGCCTGGAGCGCGTTCAGCTCGGCGCGCGTGACGACGCCCTCTTGGAAATCGGCGGGTGTGGCCTCGAGGTACACACCCAGCTTCTTCGCCGCGGTCGCGGGCTTCATGGTCTGGGTGTTCTGGTGCGACGTCATGGTGTCAAGGGTATCGAGCGTCCGCGCGGCCTCGGACCACGCCGGGTGACCAGGGCTCCCGCCGGTCCCCGGCGACCGCGGCCCGTGGCGACGCCCGGTAACCTGGCCGGGTGACAGGCTCGGAAGATCCCCCCTCGTTCCGGCTCGCGTACGTCCCGGGGGTGACACCCGACAAGTGGGTGCGCATCTGGAACGAGCGGCTGCCCGGCGTCCCGCTCTCCCTGACCCAGGTTCCCGCCGCCGAGGCGGGCGGCGCGCTGCTGGCCGGCGACGCCGATGCCGGGCTGGTACGGCTGCCCGTCGACCGGACCGCGCTCAGCGCCATCCCGCTCTACACCGAGACCACGGTCGTCGTGATCCCCAAGGATCACCTCGTCACCGCGGCGGACGAGGTGAGCGTCGAGGACCTCGCCGACGAGATCGTGCTGCACCCCTTGGACGACGTCCTCGGCTGGGAGCGCCCGCCGGGCCGGCCCGCCCTCGAACGCCCGGCCACCACCGCGGACGCCGTGGAGCTCGTGGCCGCCGGGATCGGCGTGCTCCTCGTGCCCCTGTCGCTGGCCCGGCTGCACCACCGCAAGGACCTCACCTACCGGACGGTCACGGACGCCCCCGGGTCGGGTGTGGCGCTCTCCTGGCCCGTGGACGCGCACACGGACCGGGTGGAGGACTTCATCGGCATCGTCCGGGGCCGGACCGTCAACAGCACCCGGGGTCGGCAGCCCTCCGCCGGGTCGGCGCAGGACGCACCCGCCGAGAAGGCCGCCGCACGGCGCAAGCAGGCGGCCGGTCAGCAGGCCGGCGGCGCGCGGCGCGGCGCCGGCTCCGGCAGCAGGAGCGGCACCACCGGAGGCGCCAGGAGCGGCAGCAGGGGCGGCGGCAAGAGCGCGGGCGGCAAGGGCGGCGGCAGGCGCGGCAAGCCCCGCCGCGGCTGACGCGGCCGCCGCGCCCCCGTCCCGCGCCCCCGTCCCGCGTCAGCGGACCGTCGGACTGGGCGTCGGCGGGGAGGTGTCGATCTCCAGGCCGGGCGGCGCGGTGAGCGAGAGCACCGGCTCGCCCGGCTGCGGCGCCGGCGGCGTGAGCTGCACCTTGGGCAGGTCCGGCGGAGCCGACTGCTGGAAGTTGACCTGGTCGAAGTTGACCATGCCGGTCTTCTCCAGCACGGTGATGTGGTCCAGCACGGTGTCGTTCGCCTGGTCGGCCAACTGCCGCACCAGGGAGTTCTTGGTGTTGGCGCGGACCTTCGCGACGACCGGGAAGATCTGGCCGTGCGTGATGCGCATGATGTTGGCGGCGGTGGTGTCGAACTGCCTGCCCGTGGTCCCGTCCACCGTGGACACGAACTGCTGCTGCTGCGGGGACGCCAGATTGGGCAGGGTGATGCCCAGCTCGGGCGCGATCCTGCGGCAGGTCGCGTCGAGCCGGGCGTGCCCGACGACCAGGTGTTCGCCGGCCTCCTTCATCTCCGGTGTGGTCCCGCGCTCCATCGCCATCAGCCCCAGCGGGTGCTCCCACAGCCCGGCGGCGCGGACCTTCACCACGAAGTCCCGGTCGGCCTCGGTGAGCGGCCCGTACAGCGTGTTGGCGATGACGCGGTCCTGGCTGCCGGCCGTGTTCCGCATCCCGAGCATGGCCGGGTAGGCGAGGGCGGTGAGGGTGAGGACCAGGGCACCCGCCACGAAGGCGGTCCCTGCCGTGGTGCGCGTGATGCGCATCGTGCCTCCTGGGGCGAAAACAGGCTCGGACACCAGGAGGTACGGACGCGAGCGGCCGACCGATCACCCCAGCGGGAAAAAACTTGCGGGCGAACCCGCTCGGCTTCAGGGTCGGGCGGCCCGCGCCGACCGGGCCAGCCACTCGTGGGCCGCCCGCGCGGTGAACTCCGTCTGACCGCCGCGTACCAGCAGGCCGGCGGTGGCGAACTCCGGCGCGTCGGCCTGCTCCGCGACGTACGGGATCGCGACGCAGCGCATGCCGGCCGCGTGCGCGGCGGCGACCCCGGGGGCGGCGTCCTCCAGGACCACGCAGTCTGCCGGGTCCGCCCCCAGCCTGCGGGCCGCCTCCAGGAAGACGTCCGGGGCGGGCTTGCCCCGCGCGACCTCGTCGGCCGAGACGAGCGTGCGCAGGTACGCGTCCAGTCCGGTGCGGGCCAGGATCACCTCGATGGCCTCGCGCGACGACCCCGACGCCACCGCCAGCGGCACGCCCTCGCCCGCCAGCAGCTCGACGAACTTCCGCATCTCGGGATACGCGCGGGCGCCGGTGCGGGCCCGGTCGAGGTAGTGGCGGTTCTTGACGGCGAGCAGTTCCTCCACCGGGGCCCGGAGGCCGTAGCGCCGCTTCCAGTCGGCGACCGTCTCCTGGGTGCTGATGCCGACGTACCCCTCGTGGTCCGCCCAGGTGAAGTCCGGGACGCCGTACTCGGCGAGGGTCTGCCGGCCCGCCTCGTAGTAGTGCGGCTCGCTGTCCACGAGTGTTCCGTCGAGATCGAAGATGACCGAGATGCCGTCCAGAGTGCTCATGGGAACCAGGATGCCAAGGCCCCGTGGCTCACTTCCGTGCCGTGCGCCCGATCGACTCCACCAGCGGCAGCAGCCGGTGCGGGACGCGCTCGCGCAGCGCCACCTCGCTGCGGGTGCGGACCACCCCGGGCAGGCTGATCAGCTTCTGGACGACGTCCTCCAGGTGCGCGTTGTCCCGCGCCACGACACGGGTCAGCAGGTCGCCGCCGCCCGTGATCGAGAAGGCCTCGACGATCTCCGGGACGGCCGCCAGCGCCTCGCCCACCTCGTCCAGATGGCCCTGGGTGACCTCGATGTGCACGAACGCGAGCACCGGGTGGCCCAGCGCGGCGGGGGAGAGGGACGGTGCGGTGCCGGTGATCACGCCGTCGCGCTCCAGGCGGTCCAGGCGGGCCTGGAGCGTGCCGCGGGCGACCCCGAGGAGGCGGGCGTACTCGCGCACGCTGGTGCGCGGCTGCTCCAGCAGCAGCCGCAGGATGCGCGTGTCCAGCTCGTCGACGGCCATGACGTCCGGTCCTCCCCTCGTCGGCCAATGGCACCCCGGTGGCTCGGGGAACACCGCCGCCATTGTACCAATGGCCCACTCTTGCGAGCACCAGTTGAGCCACTGGTGGAGGAGATGCTCCTATGGACGAGTCGATGGCGCTGCGGATCCCGCGGCGCCTTTCTCATGTCGGTGACGTCGCGCCAAGGCGAGGGGGCGGTAAGCAGTGCTGAAGAGGGTGTTCGTGAGCCCGGACCCGGGGCGGGCACGGCTGCGGTTCGCCACGCGGGCCGTACTCGGCATCGGGCTGGCCGTCGTGGTCTGCGGCCTGGCCGGCACCTCCCTGGTGGGTGCCGTCACCGGCGGGCTGGCCGCGCTGCTCGCGCTGTTCACCGTCACCGACGCCACCGTGCGCGGGCAGGCGGTCACCACCGTGCTGCTGCCGGTCGTCGGACTGCCCGTGCTCACCGCCGCCGCCGCGCTGCACGACCTTCCCGTGGCCCGGGACCTCACCTTCCTCGCCGTGGTCGGCGCGGGCGTGTACGCCCGGCGCTGGGGCCCGCGCGGCCACAGCCTCGGCGTGTTCGCCTTCATGACCTTCTTCATCGCCCAGTTCCTGCACGCGACCACGGACCGGCTGCCCGAGATGTTCGCCGCCGTCCTGCTGTCCGTGGCCGCCGCCGCGACGGTGCGCTTCGGCCTGTGGTGCTACGAGCGCCGCCTGCCCCCGCCCGTCGTCCCCGCACCGCCCGCCGGCACCGGGCTCGCCCGCGTCACCACCCGTCAGGCCGTCCAGGCCACCGTGGGCGCCGGTCTCGCCCTGGTCGTGGGTCAGCTGGTGTCCGACGAGCGCTGGTACTGGGCCGTCGGCGCCACCTGGTGGGTGTTCGTCAACACCACCTCGCGCGGCGAGACCCTGGTCCGGGGCTTCCGCCGGGTCCTCGGCACGGTCGTCGGCATCGGTCTCGGCTTCCTCGTCGCGTTCCCCCTCGCCGGGGCCCCGGTGCCCACCGCCGTGCTCGTGGCGGCGTGCGTCTTCGGCATCTTCTACACGGCCGCGGTCTCCTACACCTGGATGATGCTCTGCGTGACCCTGCTCGCCGAGCTGCTCTACGGCCTCCTGGGCTTCCTCAGCCCCGGGCTGCTCGCCCTGCGGCTCGTCGAGACCGGCGTCGGGGCGCTGGGCGCCGCGCTGGCCGTGCTCCTCGTCCTGCCCGTCACCACGCACGCCGTCACCGACGCCTGGATCCAGCGCGCCCTGCGCTGCGTCCACGCCTGCACCGCCGAGGCCGCCGCCCGCCTCGCCGGCGCCGAGGACGCCGACCCGGCACCGCGCGTGACCGAACTGGAGCAGCTGC
The DNA here is from genome assembly GCF_044142145.1 of Streptomyces sp. BK79. NCBI lineage: Bacteria > Bacillati > Actinomycetota > Actinomycetes > Kitasatosporales > Streptomycetaceae > Streptomyces > Streptomyces sp. BK79. Next base: position 34,864 of record NZ_JBHVOC010000007.1, on the reverse strand, counting down.
TCGGCCGGGTCCGGCTGTCGGTCGCCCCGCTCGTGCACCCGCTCAACCCCATGCTCGGCCGCAAGCGCCGCGCCCGCCGCGTGCTGGCCCTCCTCGACGACTGCGCCCGGGAGATCCGCGGCCTGGTCGCCGTCGCCGCGGACCCGGAGGCCTCGCACGACGCCCGGCTGGCCGCCGCCTGCTGGCGGGTCGAGACCGCGGTGGAGGCGCTCACCGGAGGCCGGGCGCTGCCCGCCCGTACGGACGGGGAGCACGCCGCCGAACCCGCGCTGGCCCACCTCCACGGCCTGGAACGCGCCCTCGCCGACCTCGCGGCCCCCCTGCGCGCCCCCTCCGGCTCGCCGCTCGTCGACGCCTGAGCCGTCCGCTCCCGGGCTGTCCGTTCCCGAGTCACCCGTTTGGTCTAGACCGCATGTGATCGACTGCTACCGTCGCCCCGGGGCAGACGACCGGCCGGCACGTCACGCGGTGCCGGCGAGGCGGCACGAGGCCGGAAACGAGAGGGGCCAGCGGTGGCAGACGGCGGCAGGCGGCAGCGACGGGCGTTCATCGGGTCCTTCACGGCGGCGGGCGGGCCCGGCATCGTCACGGCGTCCGTCGCGCCCAGCGGCGGCGCCCTCACGGTCCTGAGCGGCACGGACCGCCTGCCCGACCCCTCCTACCTCGCCCTGGCCCCCGACGGGGACACGCTCTACGCCGTCAGCGAGACGGCCGAGGGCGCGGTGGCCGCCTTCCGCGTGGCCGGGGACAAGCCGGAGCCCGCCGGAAGGCCGGTGCCGGTCGGCGGGGACGGGCCGACCCACCTCGCCCTGTACGCCGGCCACGTCCTGACCGCCAACTACGGCTCCGGCAGCGTCACCGCCGTCCCGCTCCGCCCCGACGGCACCCTCGCCCGGTCCGCCTCCGGCGTCCTGCGGCACACCGGGTCGGGCCCGCACGCCCAGCGCCAGCAGGGCCCCCACGCGCACCAGGTGCGGCCAGACCCGAGCGGGCGGTGGGCCGTCAGCGTGGACCTCGGCACCGACTCCGTGCGCGTCTGCGCCCTCGACGACGGCGCCCTCGCCGTGCACCGGGAGGTCGCGCTGCGCCCCGGCTCGGGCCCGCGTCACCTGGCCTTCCACCCGGACGGCGCCCGCGCCTACGTGGTCAACGAACTGGCGCCCACCGTGACCGTCTGCCGCTGGGACGCCGCCGACGGGGTGCTCCAGCCCCTGACCGAGGTCCCGGTGCTGCCCGGGGCCCCGGCCGGCGACGCCTATCCGTCCGGCATCGTGGTCTCGCCCGACGGCCGCTTCGTGTGGACCGCGACGAGGGGTGAGGACGTCCTGTCCGTATTCGTCGTGGAGCCCGACGGGCTGCGGCTGTTCGGCACGGTGCCCTGCGGCGGTCACTGGCCGCGCGAGATCGCCGAGTCGAACGGCTACCTGTACGCGGCCAACGAGCGCTCCGGGGACGTCACGTGGTTCGCCCTCGACCCGGAGACCGGCGTCCCCCGCCGCGCCGGCTCCCTCGCGGTCCCCGCCGCGTCCTGCGTGATCTTCGGCTGACCCCTGGCGCGTGCGCCGGCGCCGCCCCGCCGTACCCGGCAGGGCGGCCTCCCCGCGCGGCCGCCCGAGAGTACGGCTGCCTCACGCCGCCGCGGGGTACGGCGAAGGGGCCCGCCCCCTCCACCGGGGCGGGCCCCTTTCGGCCGCAGGTGCCGCGTTCGCGCGGACGGTTGCGTCAGCGGACCGGCGCGCCCTGCGGCTGCTGCGGCGAGATGCCGAGCGCCGTCGTGTACTTGGCCAGCGTCAGCTTGCCGATCGCCGGGTAGGGGCCGAGCGGCTCGGCGGTGGAGCAGCCCGCCTCCTTGGCCGCGTCCTCCAGGAGGGACGCCTCGATCTCCGGCCCGATCAGGTACGGCGCGAGCGCCAGCTGCTGCGAACCCGAGGAACGCAGCTGCTCGGCCACGGACGCGATCGAGCCCTCCTCGTCCAGGGCCGCCGCCATCACCGGCACGGCGAGGCGCGCGGCGAGCAGCATGCCGGTGATCCCGGCCGCCTGGACGGCCTCGTCACCGCCCACGGAGGCCAGGATGATGCCGTCCGCGGCCGTCGCCACGGTGAACAGCCTGGCCCGGTCGGCGCGGGCCAGACCGGCCTCGGAGAGCCGCACGTGCAGCGCCTCGGCCAGCAACGGGTGCGGGCCGAGGACATCGGTCAGCTCGGCCGCGATCCGGCTGTCCATGACGGCCTGCCGGATGCGGCGCAGCAGCGCGTTGTCCGGCCCGGCGAGCAGCGGCACCACGACGGCGACGGGCCCCTCGGGCTCCTTCACCTCCAGGCCGGCGGCACGCGCCTGCTCGAAGCGGGCGGTGCGCTCCTCGGCGGCCCGCACGAGGACCGTCGACAGGGAGGGGAACTCCTCGTCGTCCCCGTCGAGGTGGCCGATCCTCGCGTCGAGGCCGGGCAGCTCGGAGCGGGCGATGCTGATGACCTCGTCGGCGAGGCCGCGGGTGGCGCTGCTGGGCGTCCCCGGCACCGCGAGGACGAGCGCCGGCGCGCCCTCGGGAGCCACCAGGGGTTCGGGACGGCGGTGCCGTCCGGGCTGGCGGGGGCGCGGCATTCGTACGGGCAGGCCGGACGCGGGCCCAGTGGGGGAGCTCATGGCGCCGCATGTTACTGGTTTCCCCGGTTTCCCTGTTCGGGGAGGGTGCAGGTGAGCGGTTTCCGTCCGGTTTTGTCTGAAGAGTGATGTACGGATCGGCCGACATCGGCACGATTCACCTCACCGGCGGACCCATTACCGGCCACCCGGCACAGCGGTCACCCCCAGCATCCTGTCGTCACACGGAAGGCTGAACGCGCCGGTCGTCAGATCGGTCGCGATGCGGACCGCGCCGTGCAGCGGATCGCCCTCGGCGGCCGTCCGCCGCGCCTGCGGCAGCCGCTTCGCCAGCTCCTCCTCCAGCGGTACGACGAGGGCGTCGCCCATCCTGAGCAGGCCGCCGGTGACCGCGACGGCGGGCCGGCCCCCGGGCGGGCAGACGGCGGCGGCGGAGTCGGCCATGTGCCGGGCGGCGGCCCGCAGCACGTCCGCGGCGACGGGGTCGTCGGCCGCGCAGGCGGCCACGTCGGGCGCGAAGGAGGCCAGGACGGCGGGCCGGTCCGTACGCGGATACAGCCGGCCGGGCAGGCCCGCCACCGGACCGAACCGTTCCGTGACCCGGGCCAGCAGCGCGGCGGAGCCACCCGGACGCCCGTCGTGGGCACGCAGCGCGGCTTCGAGACCGGCCCGTCCGATCCACGCGCCGCCGCCGCAGTCGCCCAGCAGGTGCCCCCAGCCGTCCGCCCGGCGCCAGGACGTCAGGTCGGTGCCGGTGGCGACCAGGCCGGTGCCGGCGGCGACCACGGCGCCGGCCCGGGGGCCGATCGCGCCGACGTAGGCGGTGACGGCGTCGGCGGCCAGCGCGACCGTCCGCACGCCCAGCTCCCGGGCCAGCGCGCCCGGCAGTTCGGCGCGCAGGGCGTCGCCCAGGGTGGCCAGCCCGGCGGCCCCGACGACGGCGGTGCCGAACGCGGTCACCCCGGTCTCGGCGGTCAACGACCTGACCATGGGGAGCAGTTGCGCCATCAGGTGACCGGGATCGATGCCGCGGGAGCCGGTGCGGACCGGCTCCCGCGAGGCACGCCGCCCGAGCCCGTCGGGGCCGCCTCCGCCGCCACCGGCCGTCCCGACGGCGACCCGCAGCCCCGAGCCCCCGGAGTCCACGGCCAGGAAGCCGCCCAAGTCCCCGGCACGGGAGCCGCCCGAGTCCCCGGCCGGGGAGCCGTCGCTCACGGCAGGCGCCAGTCGACCGGCTGACCTCCCAGCCGGACCAGCAGGTCGTTGGCCCGGCTGAACGGACGCGAGCCGAAGAAGCCCCGGTCGGCCGACATCGGGGACGGGTGCGCGGACTCCACGGCGGGCAGATCGCCGAGCAGGGGACGCAGATTGCGGGCGTCGCGGCCCCACAGGACGGACACCATCGGCTTGCCGCGCGCCGCGAGGGCGCGGATCGCCTGCTCGGTGACCTCCTCCCAGCCCTTGCCGCGGTGGGCGGCGGGCTTGCGCGGGGCTGTGGTCAGCGCCCTGTTGAGCAGCAGCACACCCTGCCGGGTCCACGGGGTCAGGTCCCCGCTGGAGGGCTGCGGCAGATTCAGGTCGCTGTTCAGCTCCCGGAAGATGTTGACGAGGCTGCCGGGCAGCGGGCGCACATCGGGCGCGACCGAGAACGACAGCCCCACCGCGTGCCCCGGGGTCGGGTAGGGGTCCTGTCCGACGATCAGGACCCGGACGTCGTCGAAGGGCTGCTGGAAGGCCCGTAGGACATGGGATCCGGCGGGCAGGTAGGTGCGTCCGGCGGCGATCTCCGCGCGCAGGAACTCACCCATCGCGGTGATCTGCCCGGCCACGGGTTCCAGGGCCTTCGCCCAGCCCGCCTCGACGATTTCATGCAAGGGTCGTGGTGCCACGGGCGTCACCCTACTGCCGTACGGGTGACGCCGATCAACCGGTGGCGGCGGCCGGTCCCCCCGGTCCGGCTCACCCGACGGTCACCGCCCGCACGCACAGCACGTCCGGCAGGTGGGAGGCCAACTGCCGCCAACTGTCGCCGTCGTCGTCCGAGGCGAACACCTCGCCGTTGCGGTTGCCGAAGTAGACGCCCGCCCGGTCCGCGTCGTCGGTGCACAGCGCGTCGCGCAGCACCGTGCCGTAGTGGTCCTCTTGGGGGAGTCCCGCCGTGAGCGGTTCCCAGCTCTTGCCCGCGTCCGCCGTGCGGTAGACGCGGCAGCGGCGGTCCGCCGGGACCCGGTCCGCGTCGGCGTTGATCGGGAAGACGTACGCCGTGTCGCCCCGGTGCGGGTGGGCGGCGACCGCGAAACCGAACGTGGAGGGCAGCCCCTCCCCGATGTCCGTCCAGTGCGCGCCCGCGTCGTCGCTGCGGTACACGCCCCAGTGGTTCTGCAGGTACAGCCGGTCCGGCGTCGCCGCGTCCCGGGCGACCTTGTGCACGCACTGGCCGAACTCCGGGTTCGGGTCCGGCAGGAAGACGGCGGAGACACCGGAGTTGGACGGCGCCCAGCTCGCGCCGCCGTCCACCGTGCGGAAGACGCCCGCCGTCGAGACGGCGACCGTCACCGACTTCGGGTCGCGCCGGTCGGTGAGCACGGTGTGCAGCCCCTCGCCGCCGCCACCCGGCACCCACCGCGACCGCGTGGGGTGCTCCCACAGGGGGCGGACCAGTTCGAAGCTCTCGCCGCGGTCCTCCGAGCGGTACAGCGCGGCCGGTTCGGTGCCCGCGTAGACCACGTCCGGTTCGGCGGCGGACGGGTGCAGCTGCCACACCCGCTCCAGCGAGGCGCCGGTCTCCTTGGGGAACTTGACGGCCGGCTGCGCCGGTTCGGTCCAGGTGCGGCCCAGGTCGTCGGAGTGGAACACCGACGGACCCCAGTGCGCGCTGTCGCCGCCCGCCAGCAGCCGCGGGGTGTCGCCGCGGGTGTCGAGGGCGACCGAGTAGACCGCCTGCGCGTTGAAGTAGGGACTCTCGTCGAACTCCCAGGTGCCACCCCGCCGGCGCCCGATGAACAGGCCCTTGCGGGTGCCCACGGCGAGCAGTACCTCGGTCATGCCGATCACCTCCGCGGCGTCGCCGTCGACGCCTTTGTCTCGGACACGGGCCAGTCTGCACCCAGGCACTGACAGTCACCCGGGGAAGTGGCGTCGCCGCACGTCAGAGCGGTGGTGTCAGGACGGTGGAGGGGGTCTCGCCGGGTCGGCGGACCGGGTCGGGGCCCGGCCCGCCGGGATCAGCCGACGGCCGTTCGCCGCGTCACTTGTAGGTGATGTCGGACGAGGAGTACTTGCAGTACGTGCCGTCGGGGCCCGAGCCGTTCGAGTCCGGCTCGTCGCCGTCGTCGTTGCCGATGTACTTCTGGCACGGCACGATCTTCTTGCCGGTGTCCCCGACGATCGTGATGTTGCGCAGGGTGGCGCTGTCGCCGTAGTTGGTGTTGATGCCGGCCAGCCGGCTGCCCTTCCAGGTCACCTCGATGCCGCTGAGGTTGATCGTGCGCTTGTACTGCGTGGAGCAGTTGCCGCACGAGCGGACGAAGGTGCCGAAGTTCTTCACGGCGAAGCCGGACACGTTCAGCGCGCCCGCGCCGTTGAACTGGAACACCTTGTCGCCGGCCTCCTTGGCGCCGCCGCCGGAGACGGTGTAGACGTTCGACGACGAGGAGCCCCGGAAGGTCGCCGCGTCCTCGCCGACGTCCTCCCACCAGACGTTCTGGAGGGTGCAACTGCCCTTGCAGTGGATGCCGTCCGCGGCCGGGGCGCCGAGGATCACGTTCTTGAGGACGGCGCCGGGGGCCAGTTCGAGGATCGGGCCCTGGTCCTCGTCCTGGCCGCCGGAGCCGAGGTCTCCGGTGCCGTAGAGGCGCTTCATCCCGTAGTCCTTGGTGCCGGAGACCGGGATGGTGGAGGAGACTCCCTCGCTGCCGTTGGGGGTCGGCCAGGTGGCGGCGTGCGCCGGAGCGCCTCCGGCTGTCATGAGCATGCCAATAGAGAGGCCGAGCGCGGCCAGCCCGCCCGTCGCGGCGCGTCGCCCCGTGCGGAGGCGTGTCGCAGCAGTCATGTTCTGATCCCTTCCGTAGGGAGTGGGGGTGGAACGGAACATGTACCTGAACGTAGTTCTTCTACGTGTACTCCGACTGCGAGCGCGACCCGGCTGCTGCAAGGGTGTGGCGGCCGGTCCGCGCTCGGTCGGTCACGCTTATGAACGGACGGTAGAGGGCAAGCGCTTTCTAGTCAACGCCTCGCGCGCGATGCCGCCTCACATGCCCCAGCCGTACTGGTCCGGCATCCGGACCGCGTCGCCCAGTTCCCGGGCCGCGTGCTGTGCCCAGGAGGGGTTGCGCAGCAGCTCGCGGCCCAGCAGTACGGCGTCGGCCTCGCCGTTGGCGAGGATCTTCTCGGCCTGTCCCGCGTCGGTGATCAGGCCGACCGCGGCGACCGGCAGTGTGGTGCCGGCCTTCACGCGCGCGGCGAACGGCACCTGGTAGCCGGGCCCGGTCGGGATCCGGACGCGCGGGACGTTGCCGCCGGTGGACACGTCGAGGAGGTCGATGCCGTGCGCCTGGAGGTCGCCGGCGAAGCGGACGGTGTCCTCGGGCGTCCAGCCGCCCTCCTCGAGCCAGTCGGTCGCCGACACGCGGAAGAACAGCGGCTTGTCGTCGGGCCACACCTCCCGCACGGCGTCGACGACCTCGAGGGCGAAGCGGGTGCGGTTCTCGTAGGAGCCGCCGTAGGCGTCGGTGCGGTGGTTGGAGTGCGGTGACAGGAACTCGTGGATCAGGTAGCCGTGGGCGCCGTGGATCTCGGCGATCTCGAAGCCGGCGGCCAGCGCCCGGCGGGCGGCGTCCGCGAACTGCCCGACCACCTCGTGGATCTGGGTGGTCGTCAGCTCCGTCGGCACGGGGTGCCGCTCGTCGAACGCGAGCGGGCTCGGGGCCACCGGCTGCCAGCCGTACGCGTCCGGACCCACGGGGGCCCCGCCCTTCCAGGGCTGCGCGGTCGACGCCTTGCGGCCCGCGTGGGCCAGCTGGATCGCGGGGACCGTGCCCTGGGAGCGCAGGAAGCCCGTGATCCGGCGGAACGCCTCGACCTGGGTGTCGTTCCACAGGCCGAGGTCCTGCGGGGAGATGCGGCCCTGGGGCGACACGCCGGTGGCCTCGACGACGATCAGGCCGGTTCCGCCCACCGCCCGTGCGCCGTAGTGCGCGAAGTGCCAGTCGCCGGGGACGCCCGCCGACGGACCCTCCGGGGCGGCCGAGTACTGGCACATCGGCGGCATCCACACCCGGTTGGGGATCGTGGTCTCACGCAGCTGGAGGGGCTGGAAGAGGGCGCTCATGGAGGGCTGCTCCCTAGGTCGCGGCAGGGGGACGCTCGTACGATAGCCCTCGTAGTACGGGAAGTGTCAAACTACGGCGTTCCTCGTACAATGAAGGGCCCAAGGGCGCCCTCTTCGACGACGAGGGCCTCCCGGACGAACTGGAGCCGCCGTGACCCCCGCCGCCCCCGCCGCCGGCCCGCGCGCACTGCCCCATCCGGTGCGCGAGGAGATCCGGCTGGAGGGGGTGCTGCACGCGCTCGCCGATCCGGTGCGGCTGCGGATCGTGCGGGACCTGGCCGCCGACAGCGACGAGCTGTTCTCCTGCTCGTACTTCGACCTGCCGGTCACCAAGTCCACCACCACGCACCACTTCCGGGTGCTGCGCGAGAGCGGCGTGATCCGGCAGACCTACCGGGGCACGGCCAAGATGAACGGGCTGCGCAGGGACGACCTCGACGCCCTCTTCCCGGGGCTGCTCGACGCCCTCCTGTCCGCCGCGCGGCGCCAGGCCGACCGCCTCGGCGGCGACTGACCGGCGACGACGACGCGTCCGGGGCGCCGCCGAGGGCAGGGGGCGGCCGCTCGGGGGCCGCCGTCGCGGGGCCCGGGCCGTCGCCGGCCGGCGGGAGTCAGGGCCCGGCCGTCCGCGCCGCCGCCAGCAGGGCCTCCCAGTCGGGCAGCTTCACCACGCGCCGTCCCAGCGACACGCCGAGTTCGGCCTCGGCCCGCTCGATGGCCTGCCACCCGGCCCACTCGACCGGCTCGGCACCCTCGGCGCGCAGCGCGGCGAGGGGGTCCGCGGGCAGCTCCCGGCCCGTGAGCGCGCCGGCGTCCGCCAGCAGGGAGGTCACCGTCTCCTTCGCGCACGGCCGGTTGGTGCCGATCACCCCGGTCGGTCCCCGCTTGATCCAGCCGGCCACGTACTCGCCGGGGGAGGCGGCGCCCTCCCGCACGACGCGTCCCGCCCGGTGCGGCACCGTGCCGCTCACCGCGTCGAACGGCAGCCCCTCCAGCGCCACCCCGCGGTAACCCACCGACCGCAGCACCAGTTGGGCCGCGATCTCGACGTACCGCCCGGTGCCCGTCACGCCGCCCCGCCCGTCCGGCGCCGTCCGCTCGAAGCGCGCGGCGCCCACGCGGCCCGCGCCGTCCGCCGTCAGTTCCACCGGGCGCAGGAAGAAGCGGGGCCGGATCCGCCGGGCGGCGGGCGCGGCGGGCCGTCCGGCCCAGCCGCGCAGCGCCTCGACGTTGCGGCGCTGCGGGCCCGGCAGCCCGGAGGGGTCCAGGTATCCCGGGTCCAGTTCCAGTTCCGCCGGTTCCACGACGACCGCAGCGCCCGGCAGCGTCCCCAGCTCGCGCAGTTCCTTGGTGGTGAAGCGGGCCTGCGAGGGCCCCCGGCGGCCCACCATGTGCACGTCGGCGACCTGCCCGGCGCCGAGCGTGGTGAGCGCGGCCTGAGGCATGTCCGTGCCGCTCAGCTCGGCCACGCCGCGGACCAGCATGCGCGCCACGTCGACGGCGACGTTGCCCACCCCGATGACGACCGCCGACCGCGCCCCGCGCAGGAAACCGTCGTCCACGGCGTCCGGGTGGGCGCTGTACCAGGACACGAACTCGGTCGCCGACCAGCTGCCCGGAAGGTCCTCACCGGGGATGCCGAGGCGCCGGTCGGCGGCGGCACCCACGCAGTACACCACCGCGTGGTACAGCTCGCGCAGCCGCGCGGTCGGCACGCCCCCGGGGCCGACCCGGACGCCGCCGAGGAACCGCACCCGCTCGTGCTCCAGGACCGTACGCAGGGTGTCCTGCAGCGACTTGATCCTCTCGTGGTCCGGCGCCACGCCGTAGCGCACCAGCCCGTACGGGCAGGGCAGGCGGTCCAGGACGTCGACGCGCACGTCACAGCCGAGCTGGACGAGGCTCTGGGCGGTGTAGCACCCGCTCGGTCCCGAGCCGACGACGGCGACACGCAGCACGGCGGTACTCCTTGTCCGGGAGGCGGATGGTCCGGAAGTCGGAGGGGGTCGCTGATGCCTCCAGCATCCCACCGCGGCCGCTCCGCCGGCAGGGTGCCGCACCCGGTGAACGGTCCGTGTTCCGTGCGTGTTCTGTTCGTATGGAATGTGATCATGCGGTTACGTTGCGTATGTGCTCGAAGCATCCTTCGTTGATCGTTCTCTTCAGCTTTCCGATCGCTCTCCGGATGACGGCGAGCCGGCCGTGCGGCACACCTGGGTGCTGCGTGAGGGCGGTGCCACCGTCTCGTGGTTCGACGTCCGGCTGACGTTCGCCGACGGTGCCCGGCTGGAGGTGCTGGCCGTGCTGTCCGGCGGGGATCTGCGCGTCGAGGACGTACGGGCCGAGCCGCCGCTCTCCCTCGACGACCTGGCCGTCCTCGCCGAGTGGCTGGAGAGCCCGCTCTCCGACGCCTGTGCGCCGGCCGGCGTCGGCACCGCGGCGGCCGGGCGGCGGCGGGCCCGCCCCCCGGCGCCGCGCGGCAGGGAGGAGCGCCGGCTCGTCGCCGAGGAGTACCGGGCGGCCCGGGACGTGGGCGGCGACCCGGTCCTCGCGGTGATGCGCGCGACCGGGTACGGCCGGCGCAGGTCCCTCAGACTGATCGGCCGGGCTCGCGACGACGGCTTCCTGACCCCGCGCCGCGCACGCCGCTGAGCCGCTGCCGCTGCGCGGTCACAGCATTCCGCGCATCCGCGAGATCTCGCTCGTCTGCTGCGCGACCACGTCGTCCGCCATCTCCTCGGCCTGCACGTTGTTGCCCTCGGACTTGACGTCCGTGGCCATGGCGATCGCCCCCTCGTGGTGAGTGATCATCAGCTTGAGGAAGAGCTGGTCGAAGGCCTTGCCCTCGGCCGCGCGCAACTTCTCCAACTGGGCCTCGGTGGCCATCCCCGGCATCGCGGCGTGGTCGTGCTTGCCGCCGGTCTCCTTCTCGCCGTGCTTGTGCAGCCAGCCCTTCATCGCCTCGATCTCCGGTCCCTGGGCGGCGGAGATCCGTTCGGCGAGCTTGCGGACCTGGCCGGACGCCGCCCGCTCCGGCACGAGTCCGGTCATCTCCAGTGCCTGGGCGTGGTGCTGGATCATCATCCGCGCGTAGGACACGTCCGCCGAGTTGGGGGAGTCGTCGTCGGCGCGCTGCTCCTCGGCGTCCTGTGCGGACAGCGTCCGGTTGTCCTCGCCAGGTTTGCCGGGGGCGATCACCGACGGTCCGGCCGCGTCCGCCGGCCCGGTGTCCGAGCCGGAGTCGCAGGCCCCGAGCCCGAGTACGGCCAGTGCCGTCAGCGAGGCCGTGACGAGTGACGCACGGGACAGCACGGGGCGAGCGGGGCGAAAGGACACGACGAACCTCCTGTGGCTGGGGGTGCCCCCTCTGAGGGAGGGATGCGGAGCACCTTGTGGGTGCGATGACCGTCCTAGCACGCTTCCGCGCGTCACTGATCAAAAAACTTCGTTGCGAGTGTGTTGCCACCCTGTTGATATGTGCATGGTGAAGACGATACTGCGGGGGCGTGAACCGTTCCGTCGGGAACGGACGTAGGGAGGACACAGTGACCCTGTTGAACGACCCGCGAACGCGGCGCAGACGTCTGGGAGTCGCGGCTGCCGCCGCGGGGCTCCTGTCCGCGCTGCTGACGGCCGGTCCGGCCATGGCGACCCCTGACCCCGGGGACAGTCCGGCCACGTCGAAGGAGGTGTCCAAGAGCGCGCGCGCCGAGGTGAGCGACGCCATCGAGGACGGCGCGATACCCGGCCAGGACGAGATCGTCCACTCGGACAACATCGAGCACCTGGCCAACATCCCGAAGGACGCCCTGCCGGGCACCAACTCGGACCTCGCCTTCCAGGGCAAGTACGCCTTCGCCGGCAACTACGACGGCTTCCGCATCTTCGACATCAGCAACCCCAAGAAGCCGCGGACCGTCTCCCAGGTGCTCTGCCCGGGCTCGCAGAACGACATCTCCGTCTCCGGCGACCTGCTGTTCCTGTCGACCGACTCCTCGCGCAGCGACAGCAGTTGCAACAGCACCACGCAGCCCGCGACCGAGAAGTCCTCCTGGGAGGGCATGAAGGTCTTCGACATCAGCGACAAGCGGAACCCGCGGTACGTCGCCGCCGTCGAGACCGCCTGCGGCTCGCACACCCACACGCTGGTGCCCGAGCGCAAGAACGTCTACGTCTACGTCTCCTCGTACTCGCCGAACGCCGCCTACCCCGACTGCCGGCCGCCGCACGACGGCATCTCGGTCATCAAGGTGCCGCGCGACGCGCCCGAGAAGGCGGCGGTCGTGGGCTTCCCGGTGCTGTTCCCCGGTGAGGGCCCCGACGGCGGCGGCAACCCCGGCGGACCGACCAACCCGGGCGTCTCCAAGACCACCGGCTGCCACGACATCACGGTCCTGCCCTCCAAGGACCTGGCGGCGGGCGCCTGCATGGGCGACGGCATCCTGTTCTCCATCGAGGACCCCGAGCGCCCGAAGGTCATCGACCGCGTCCAGGACAACGTCAACTTCGCGTTCTGGCACTCCGCGACCTTCAACCAGAAGGCGAACAAGGTCGTCTTCACCGACGAGCTGGGCGGCGGCGGCGCCGCCACCTGCAACGCGGAGATCGGCCCGAACCGCGGCGCCGACGGCATCTACGACATCGTCGGCCGGGGCGACCACCGCGAGCTGGTCTTCCGCAGCTACTACAAGATCCCGCGCCACCAGGCCGACACCGAGAACTGCGTCGCCCACAACGGCTCGCTGATCCCGGTCAAGGGCAAGGACCTCATGGTCCAGGCCTGGTACCAGGGCGGCATCTCCGTCTGGGACTTCACCGACTCCTCGCGCCCGAAGGAGATCGCCTACTTCGAGCGCGGTCCGCTGAGCACGGAGAACCTGGTGACCGGCGGTTCGTGGTCGGCGTACTACTACAACGGCTACATCTACTCGAACGACATGGCCAAGGGCTTCGACGTCCTCAAGCTCAGCGACCGGCGCACGGACCCGGCCAAGCGGGTCCACCTGCGTGAGCTCAACACGCAGACGCAGCCGGACTACTTCGACTGAGCCGTCCCCTCGCTCCGGCCGGCCGGGTCCGCGTGGGCCCGCCGGCCGGGCAGGCCGGTCGCGAAGAACCGCGACAGGTCCGTCTCGCACGTCGTCCCGCCGGGCGCCGCGGCCTCCGGCGGGACGCCCAGCTCCCACGCCAGCCGGTAGCGCTTGAACAACTCGGCGCGCAGCACCGGCACGGGCATCGGCACCCCCGGTACCAGGGCGGCGAAGACGGCGCCCATCAGCAGCGCGCGCAGCATCGGGTAGTCCCGGTCGACGTCCCGCGAGCCGTGCCGGGCCACCGTGTCCCGCAGCAGCTCCGCCAGCCGCCGCTGCTCCGGGCACGGCACGAAGCCCACCTCGGCCTGGAGCAGTCCCGCCATGTGCTGGCGCATGAGCACCGGCCGGTCCCTGGCCAGGCCCAGGATCGCGTCGACGGCCCGCGCCATCCGCTCGGCCCCGTCGGCGGTGCGCGGCTCCCGCTCCAGCGCCTCCTCCAGCGTGCGGTGCATCAGCCGGTGGACCGCGGACTGGACCAACTGGCGCTTGCCGGGGAAGTAGTACGAGACCAGGCCGCGGGCCGAACCCGCCCGGTCGGCGATGTCGCCGAGGGTCGTTGCGTCGTAGCCGTGCTCGCCCACCAGCTCCACCGCGGCCTGCAGAAGCCGCTCCTTGGAACGCCTGCGCAACTCTTCATTGACCGAGGCGCTGCGCGGGGACATGCTGTACTCCTGCGTTGACTGGCTGGCAGCCAACTATACTCGGCGCAGGCGGACGGGCCCCGTGGGCCCGGTCCGGCCACGTCTGTCCCGGGCGACACGGGGGATCGTCCGGGACGGACGCTCCGCATCGGAGGTTGCCTCGGGCTAGGGCCTCGGGAGGTGTCCCGGTCGCATGACGAATGACAGCCGGATGACGGCCGCTCGACGGCGTACGCGGCCCGGGCCGGTCAGGGGCGCAGGCGCCGGTGGAGCACCACCGCGACGGCCACGACCAGCGAGCCCAGGAGCCAGCCGCCGACGACGTCCGTGGCCCAGTGGACGCCGAGCCACACGCGCGTGACGCCGACGCCCGCCACGGAGACCACCGCCACGGCCAGGGCGGTCAGGCGCAGGGGCCGGGGGGCGCCGTAGTGGTGGAGGAGCCAGAGCAGCAGGCCGCACACGAACGTGGCCGTCATGGCGTGGCCCGAGGGGAAGGCCGCGTAGTGCGCGGAGTCCACCGGGTCGGGCCAGACCGGGCGGGCACGGTCCACCACGGCTTTCAGGACCTGCTGGGCCAGGCTCCCGACCAGGCACGCCGCCCCCAGCCACACGGCCGTCCACCGGTCCCCGCGCCGCACCCACAGCCACAGCACCACGACCGCGCACAGCAGCCGCATCGTCCACGTGTCCCACACCCAGTCGGTGAGGATCCGCATGGTCTGCGTGACGCCCGGTTCGTCGACCGCCCAGCGGTGCGTCGTGTCGGCGATGTCGTCGTCCAGGCCGATCAGCGGGCCCCACTCGGCCGCCACCAGGACGAGCAGCAGGGCGGAGCACACGGCCAGCACCCAGCCGGCGAAGGGGGCGGTACGGGGCTGCGGGGGACCGGGCGGTGAGTCCACGGGCGGCGTCTGCATGCTGCGATACTCGCCGACCCGGGGGGTCCGGGGCCAATCCCGGAGCGATTCCCTGGGGCCGGTGAGCCGCGAGGGACTACCCCAGCGCCCGAAGCCCCGGTACGAACGCCACCAGCACCGGCACCACCGGCACCAGCGCGGCCGTCGCCGTCAGCCGCAGCCGCCGGGCCGCCGGCAGCCGGTCCGGCGGGGTGAGCAACCGGCGCACCCGCTGCGGGACATGGGCCTGAGCGGCCGGGCACGGGCCGAACACTCCGCGATCCTCGTTGAGTTCCACCAGCGCCAGGGCCGTCGTCAGCCGGCCGAAGCGGCGCGAGGCCACGTCGTCGGCGGCGAGTTCGACCAGGCGGTGCATCTCGTCCCGGAACGCCGCGAACACCGGCACCTGCGGGAACCCGTCGGCCAGTGCGGCCGAGCAGTGCAGCAGCCAGTCGTGCCGCGCCCGCGCGTGCCCCTTCTCGTGGGCGAGCACCGCGTCCAGCTGCCGGCCCTTCAGACGGCGCAACGCGGCGGTGGTGACGACCAGCCGCGGGGGGTGCCGGGCAGCCACCAGGCGTCCGGCCGCTCGCCCTCCAGGACGACGAGCGGGTCCGGGCCCGGTACCTCGCCGGGCAGTACCGGGGCGCGCAGCAGGAGTTCGGCCCGGCTCCGCCGACGCCGGGCGCGGGCCCGTACGACCTCCCTGGCCAGCATCGTGGCGCTCCACAGGCCCGCGCAGGCCAGCGCGACGGCGGTCGTGTCCGCCCAGAGGCCGGACGTGCCGAGCGCGTACGCCTCGACCACCGGGCCGGGCGCCGGCGCGAAGACGTGCCAGCCGACCGCGTGCCAGGCCGCCGCCGCGCTCAACGTCATCGACAGCGCGCAGCACACCAGTACGGTCCCCACCGCGCACTGCCACACCCACAGGGCGACCACCGGTTCACGGTCCGCCCAGTCGGCCCAGGCGAGCAGCCTCGGGGCGAGGACGGCGGTCAGGGCACCGAGCAGCAACAGTGCCGCGGGGAGAATCATGTCGGCAGCCTATGAGCGCCCGGCCGCCTGCCGTGTGGCCCGGCGCGCGAAGTGACGCAGGCAACGGCCGCGGGCGGGATCCCCGGTTGCGGGCCGCGCGCCCCGCAGGGGTCGGCTGGGCGGGCCGTGTGCCGCGCCGGTGTCGGCCGGGCAGGGCGTGCGCGCCCCGCCGGGAGCCGACAGGGCAGGCTGTGTGCGCCCCGCCGGGATCCGCCGGGATGCGCCGGGCAGGTCGGGTGCGCCCCGCCGGGGTCACATGGCCGGCAGCATGGCCAGCATCGCGATGCCCATGCAGAGTCGGCAGGCCCGCGACAGCTCCGGCCGGTCGCCCCACCCGGCCGCCGCGGCGCCCCCGGCCACGGCGGCGACCGGTATCAGGCGCACACCGGACAGCAGCACATACCCGGTGAAGTAGAGCAACAGGGCACCCGTCAGCAGGGGGACGCCCGACGTGCCGTGCCCGTGGGCATGGGCGGGGGCGCCGGCCATCACCACCGCCATGTAGACCATGGCCGCCGCCCCGACGAGATGGTGCACGTGGTGGCGCCCGGACCGGGCCGCCCAGAGCGCGCGCAGCCCGGCGGCGCCGAACACCACCGCGTAGACGGGCCAGGCCCATTCCGGCGGGGTGAACGCCGTCGTGGGCACGGCCATGGCGGCCATGCCGAACCCCATGAGGGCCTCACCGCCGGCGGCCCGGCGCTGCTCCTCGACGCCGCTGCGCATCCGCAGCAGGCAGTACGCGCCGGTCGCCGCGCAGAGCGCGACCAGCAGCCACCCGGACGACGCCGGTCCGTGCACACGTGCCTCCCCGCTCGGTGGTCGACGATCGGCGATCGGTCGAGACCTGCCCGGGCGGCGCGGCGCGCACGCGAGCGCAAGGATGTACACGGGGGGTATTCGGGGGAGCGCGCCGCATCACCGCTGGTCGGCATCGCGGCACTGGTGCGCCCGCAATTCTCTTTACAGGTAAAACACCTGTTAAGCTTTTTTCATGAGCAGTGCGACCCCCACCTCCGGCACCTCCCTGGGCCGACGTCTGTCCCTGACCGGCGTGCTGCGCCTGCGCCGGCCCTCCGAGATCTGGTTCAAGCCCGCCCTCAGTTCGGTCGCCGCCGTCGCCCCGCCCAACCTGATCCTGCTGGCGCTCGGCCGGCTCGACCTGGCGATGTACACCATGGCCGGTTCCCTGTGCGCCCTCTACGCCCACAACCGCCCCTACGCCGCCCGCGCCCGCACCCTGGCCTGGGTGGTGCTCGGCATGCTCGGCGGGGTCGCCGTGGCCCTGGTCGCCGCCTCGCTCACCCAGAACGCCGTCGTGCTCGTCACCGTCGGCGCCCTGCTGGCCGCCGCGCACAAGGCCCTGTGCGACGCCACCCGCGTCGGCCCGCCGGGCAACGTGGTCCTGACCTTCATCAGCTCCGCGGCCCTGTTCGTACCGCAGAC
Source organism: Streptomyces sp. BK79 (assembly GCF_044142145.1). Taxonomy (NCBI): domain Bacteria; kingdom Bacillati; phylum Actinomycetota; class Actinomycetes; order Kitasatosporales; family Streptomycetaceae; genus Streptomyces; species Streptomyces sp. BK79. The sequence goes on along the minus strand of NZ_JBHVOC010000007.1, from coordinate 17,820 downwards.
CCTCGGCCAGATCCCCTCCCACCTGGCGCTGGGCGCCGCCGCGGGCGCCTGGGCCTGGATCGTCTGCATGGCACCCGCCCTGGTCCGCCCCCACGGGCCGGAACGCCGGGCCACCGCCCAGGCCCTGAACGCGGCCGCCGCCTACGCCGGCACCCGCGGCACCGGCGACGGTGACACCGCAGCCCGCGCCGCCGGGTACGCCGCCGTGCAGGCCGCCTGGCAGACGCTGCTGTCCCTGCCGGCGACGGGCACCCGCGCCACCACCCGGCGTGCCCTTGAGCACCTCGTCGTCCGCGCCGAGGTCGCCCTCGCCGCACCCGCCGACGCGGACCCGGAACGGCTGCGCACCTGGGCCCGTGCCCTGCGCGGCACCGGCCGCGTCCCCCGCCCCGCCGTCACCCCGGGGACCGCCGAGGAACTCCTCGGTGTGGACGCCGAACTCGCCGCCCCCGCCGCACCCCTGTGGCAGCGGCTCGGCCCGCTGACGCCGATCGCCCTGCGCACCGCCCTCGGCTGCGCCCTGGCCGGCTACGCCTCCCTCGCCCTCGGCATCGGCCGCCCCTACTGGGCCCTGGTCACCGCCGCCGCGCTCTACCAGGCCAACATCACCCTGACCTGGAGCCGGGCGGTCCAGCGCGTCGTCGGCAACCTCGCCGGGGTGCTGCTGTTCGCGGTGATCGCCCCCCTCGCCCATCTCGGGCAGGCGCTCCTCGTCCTGCTCTGCCTCGCCCTCAACTTCGGCGCCGAGGCGCTCATCACCCGCAACTACTGGCTCGGCAGCGTCTGCGTGACCCCGATGGCCCTGCTCATCACCGAGTTCGCCGGCTACCAGGAGCCGGGCGAGCTGATGACGGAGCGGGTGGTGGACACCCTCGTCGGCGCCCTGGTCGGCTTCCTCGCCGCCGTCGCCGTCACCAACCGGCGCGCCGGCAACCGGGTCGCACACGCGGTGACCGTCGTGGACGGCGCCCGCGAACGCGCCGCCCGCCTCCTGGCGGAGCCCGACCCGGCCCCCGGCGCCCTGGAGGCGGCCCGCCGCGGCCTGGCCGCCGCGCTCACCGACCTGCGGGCCACCGCCGACGCCGCGGCCGGCGAATGGTGGGGGCGCGCCCTGCCGCAGGAGAGGGTCGTGCTCGCCGAGCAGTCCGGACACCGTACGCTCGCCGCAACGGTGCGACGCCAGGCAGCGCGCCCGGACCGGGAGACGGGCACGAGAACGGAGGACGTACGGCCATGAGCGCAACCGACGGGGGATCGGCGACCGGGTGCGACGCGCGGGGCGGGCCGGGCGGGGACACCGTCGCCGCGGTCGTGCGGCAGTGGCGTGCCGTGCACCCCGACCTCGACACCGGGCCGATGGAGATCATCGGCCGCATCAACCGCTGCGCCGCCCTGCTCCAGCAGGCCGAGGACGCCCCGCTGCGCCGGGCGGGCCTCACCCGCGCCGAGTTCGACCTGCTCGGCGCGCTGCGCCGTACCGGGCACGAACTGACCCCCGGTGACCTGGCCCGCGAGACCTTCTCCTCCGGCGCCGCCGTCACCAAGCGACTCAAGCAGCTCACCGAACGCGGCCTGGTGGAGCGGCGCGGCGACACCCGCGACCGCCGTGTCGCCCACGTCCGCCTCACGGACACGGGACGCGACCTCGTCGACGGCATCCTGCCCGAGCAGCTCGCCTACGAGTCCGCCGTGCTGTCCGGTGTCGGCGGAACCGAGCAGGGCGAGCTGGCGGCCCTCCTGGGGGCGCTGCTGGGCCGGCTGGAGAGCCGTCCGGAGGCGCTGCGGGCCTGAGCGGACCGGACCGCTCAGCGCTCGCGCTCGTCGCCGGCCCGGTACACGCCGAACATCGCTCCCTGCGGGTCCCGCAGCACCGCGATGCGCGGCCCGTCGGGAGGCGAGACCGGCTCCATGAGCACGGTGCCGCCCCCGTCGGTCGTGTCGGCCGCGGCGGTCTCCACGTCCGCCACCGCGAAGTACGGCAGCCAGTGCGCCGGCACCTCGTGCGGGAACTTGTCGTCCATCGTCACCATGCCGCCGAAGTCGGCGCCGTCGATCCCCCACTGCGGGTAGCGGTCCGAGGCGGTCACGCTCCAGCCGAACACGGTGGTGTAGAAGTCCGCGGCCCGTTCCGGCTCCCGGGTCAGCAGCTCCACCCAGCCCAGCGAGCCGGGCGCGTTGAACAGCCCGGCGCCCGGGAACGAACGCCCCTGCCACAGCTGGAACACCGCGCCGGTCGGATCGACGGCCACCGCGAAGCGGCCCGAGTCGAAGACGTCAACGGGGCCCTGCGTGAACGCCCCGCCGGCCGACGCCACCTGCTGTGCGGCGGCGTCCGCGTCCCGCACGGCGAACGACACGTTCCAGGCGACCGGCTGGGCCGGCTGGTACAGCGGGGTCAGGGCGGCGACCGCCGCGTCGCCGAGGTGGGCGATCGTGTAGCCGCCCGCCTGCTGCCGGGAGTCGGTCTCGGGCCGCCAGCCGAACAGCCGGGTGTAGAACCGCTTGGCCGCTTCCAGGTCGCCGGTCCCCAGCTCCGCCCAGCAGGGACCACCGAGCACCGGTTCGTGGAGCTTCATCGCCGGGTGTCCTTCCGCAGAGCCACAGAGCCACAGAGCCACAGAGTCACAGACCGAAGCAGAGCCGCAGACCGAAGCAGAGCCGCAGACCGTCCGTCCCCTTCACAGCACGCTAAGGCCGGGCCCGGCCCGCGGCCATCCGGCAGGTACCGCCCCGACGGCTCAGATCCCCGGCCGGTAGCGCAGCGGATGGTCCGCGGGCACCTCCACCAGCACGATCCGGGTGCCGTCCGGGTCCTCGATCCACATCTCCACCAGTCCCCACGGCTCCTTGACCGGGGGACGCACGATGGCGACCCCCCGGCCCCGCAGTTCGTCGTGGGCCGCCGCCGCGTCCTCGACCTGGAGCCACAGCTTGAGCGCGGGGTCGAGCGGCGCCTCGGCGCGGCCGGAGACCTCCAGGAAGCCGCCGCCGAGGAAGTACACGGTGCCCCGCTCCGGCCCGGTGCCGAACTCCCGGTGGACGGCGAGCCCGAGCTGCCCGCCGTAGAAGGCGCGGGAGCGGTCGGGGTCGGTGGGGCGGAGCAGGATCCGGCTGCTGAGTACATGCACCATGCGGACCGACCCTACTGGCAGCGTTACGCTCGTCGGTGCCCGCGCCGCGCCCGAGGACGAATCGGAGAGACATCCCATCATGGACACCACCACCGGCCGACTGACCTACCGCGACGCCACCGACGCCGACGTGGACGACCTCGTCGCGCTCATCGAGTCCGCGTACCGCGGCGATGCCAGCCGGGCCGGGTGGACCACCGAGGCGGACATCCTCCAGGGGCAGCGCACGGACCCGGAGGGGGTGCTGGCGGTGATCAAGTCGCCCGACAGCCGCCTGCTGACCGTCGAGCGGGACGGCGCGATAGTCGCCTGCTGCCAGCTGGAGCACCGCGGCGCGCACGCCTACTTCGGGATGTTCGCCGTCAGTCCGGCGCTCCAGGGCGAGGGGCTGGGCAAGAAGGTCATCGCGGAGGCGGAGCGGCGGGCCCGCGAGACGTGGGGCGCGACTCGGATGCACATGACCGTGATCTCCGTGCGCGAGGACCTCATCGCCTGGTACGAGCGCCGCGGCTACCGCCGTACGGGAGAGATGACCCCCTTCCCGTACGGCGACGAGCGCTTCGGCATTCCGCAGCGGGACGACCTCGCGTTCGAGCTGCTGGTCAAGCCGCTGGTGTGACGCGCGCCGGCCCGCCCGCTCAGGCGGTGAAGCGGCCGGTGCGCTTGATCTCCGGGTAGTCGGTCGTCGCGCCGTCCAGGCCCAGGGCGCGCACCAGCCGCAGGTGGTCCTGGGTGTTCACCGTCCAGCAGAAGACCCTCAGGCCGGCCTTGCGGGCGAGCCGCACGACCTCCAGCGTGATCCGTTCGATGTCCAGGCACAGGGTCCGGGCGCCGGCCGCGACGGCGCGGTCGACGACCTCCGGGCCGTAGTACTGGGCGACCAGCGCGGTCCGCACCCCCGGCACCAGCCGGGCGATCTCCACGATGGCCTCGTCGTGGAACGAGATGACCTCCACCCGGTCCACCAGGTCGCGCCGCAGCATGACCTCGGCGAGTGTCCGGGCCGCCGCCGCGTCCTTGATCTCGGCCTGCAACGGCACCGAGACGGCGTCCAGCACCTCCTCGAAGACCGGGATCCGCTCCCCGCGGCCGGCGTCCAGTGCCCGCAGCTCCTCCAGCGTCTTGTCGGCGATGGCGCCGGTGCCGTCGGTGGTGCGGTCCACGTCCGCGTCGTGCATGACGACGAGCGCGCCGTCCTTGCTCAGGTGCAGGTCCAGTTCGACGACGTCGAGGCCGGCCTGCTCGGCGGCGACGAAGGAACGCAGGGTGTTCTCGGGTTCGACACCCATCGCTCCGCGGTGACCGATGGTGAGGAAGTTCAAGGCTCGACTCGCTTCCGTCGACGGCGGCGATGGCAGGGCGCAGCCTAACGGCCCTGCGGGACCGTTTCCCCTGTGCCGCGCCTGGTATACGGAGTCAGGCATCCCGCAGGAAAAAATGCGGTGAAGCTCGGGGTCGGGCAGGATAATTTACGGAGGCTCCCCTTGATAGGAGAAACCTCGTACGCATACGGTGTCCTGACGCGAGCTTCTCCCGTGGAGGATGGGACATGACGGAAATTCTTGTGCAGGTGGGTGTGGAGGAGAACATTCCTCCGGCGAGCAGGGTGGTGGAGCACCCGGCGTGGCCCGTGCTCAAGGATGCCGTGGAGCGCATCCGGCCCTGGCAGTCCAAGGACGGATCGATCGACTTCGCCGCCGAGGGCGCCCCGGAGCGGGCCGTCGCCGAGGACGCCGTACGCCGCGTCGCCGGTGCCGTCGAGGAGCTGTCCCCGCTGCTCCCGCACGACCGCGCCTACCACGAGGCCCTGGTGAAGGACCTCGGCCGCTGGGCCGACGGCGGGTTCGAGGTGCCCGACTTCCTGGACTCGCTGCTGGCCTTCCAGCCCGCCGCGCACCGCGCCGACGGCCTGCAGCACCTGGTCGTCTTCCCGATGTACACGCAGAACGGCAACCCGGACCGCAACCTCGAGGCGGTCGTGCTGCGCATGGTCTGGCCCGACTGGCTGGCCGAACTGGAGCGCACCCGCTACGACAACCCGCTCTTCTGCGGCATCACCTTCGAGGACTTCACGGCCGGTTACGACACCAACTCGGCCGTCCTCTTCCCGGAGACCATCGCCGTGCGCGAGGCCCCCGAGCGCTTCACCTGGGGCGGCATCTTCTGCGACCGCGAGGCCGCCCGCTTCCGCCGGGTCACCGAGGCCGCCGTCGGCATCCTCGGCCTGGACCTGCCCGAGGACGTCGCCGCGATGGTCCACGACCAGAAGCGCTGCGAGGAGGCGTTCGTCCTGTGGGACATGGTCCACGACCGCACCCACAGCCACGGCGACCTGCCCTTCGACCCGTTCATGATCAAGCAGCGCCAGCCGTTCTGGATGTACGGCCTGGAGGAGCTGCGCTGCGACCTCACCGCCTTCAAGGAGGCCGTGAAGCTGGAGGCCGACGGCGTCCCGCAGGCCCGTGACGTGCAGTACGCGGTCCTCTTCGACCGCATGTTCCGCTTCCCGGTCACCGGCGAGCGCGTGCGCAACTACGACGGGCTCGGCGGCCAGCTCCTCTTCGCCTACCTGCACAAGCACGACGTCGTCCGCTGGACCGACAACAAGCTCTTCATCGACTGGCAGCGCGCCCCGCAGGTCACCAACCAGCTCTGCGCCGAGATCGAGACCCTCTACCGGGACGGCATCGACCGCCCCAAGCTCGTCCACTGGTTCGCCGGCTACGAGCTGGTCTCCACCTACCTCGCCCCGCACCCGGGCTCGAAGTGGGCCAAGGGCCCCGACGCCCTGGACCTGACCCTGCCGCCGCGCAAACTCGTCGATGACGTGCTCGCGGACGAGTTTCCGCTGAGCATGTTCTACGAGGCCCTGTCCAAGAAGCTGAAGAACGTGATCGCCTCCACCAAGGGCATCACGGCCTCGGCGGACGGCGCCGAGCGGGCCGCCGCGTGAGCGACGGCACCGGCGGGCAGGAACAGGCACGGCAACAGGCTCGGGAGGCGAGGACCATGGGGAACGGGGCGCTCGACGGCGCGGTGATCGCGGTGGCCGGGGCGGGCGGACCCGCCGGACGGGCCGCGCTGCTGCGGCTGGCCGAGGCGGGCGCGACGGTCGTCGGCTCGGACAACGACCCCGAGCGGCTGGCGGAGGCGGTCGACGCCGCCCGCTACGCGCACGGCGGCGCCGCGGTCACCGGCGAGAAGGTCGACCTGCTCGACCTCGACACCACCCGCGCCTGGGCCGACCGGATCGAGAAGGACTTCGGCCGGGTCGACGGCCTGGTCCACCTCGTCGGCGGCTGGCGCGGCAGCCAGACCTTCACCAAGACCGACCTCGGCGACTGGGACCTGCTGGAGAAGCTGCTGATCCGCACCGTGCAGCACACCTCCCTCGCCTTCCACGAGGCGCTCCAGCGCAGCGACCGCGGGCGCTACGTCCTGATCAGCGCCGCGGGCGCGAGCCACCCCACCGCGGGCAACGCCGCCTACTCGGCGGCCAAGGCCGCCGCCGAGGCGTGGACACTGGCCATGGCGGACTACTTCCGCAAGGCCGGGGGCGAGCAGGGGCCGACCTCCGCGGCTGCGATCCTGGTGGTCAAGGCGTTGGTGCACGACGCGATGCGCGCCGAGCGCCCCAACGCGAAGTTCGCGGGCTTCACGGACGTACGGGACCTCGCCGAGGCCGTCGCCGGAGTCTGGGAGAAGCCCGCCGCGGAAGTGAACGGAAACCGTCTGTGGCTGACCGAGAAGCCGTGAACCCCCCGAAGACCGACGCGCGTCGCCATCACGACCCCGAGGTCCGCGGTTTCGCCAGTGACAACTACGCCGGCGCGCACCCCGAGGTGCTCGCCGCCCTGGCCCTGGCCAACGGCGGGCACCAGGTCGCGTACGGCGAGGACGAGTACACCGAGAACCTCCAGCGCGTGATCCGCAGCCACTTCGGCTCGGGCGCCGAGGCGTTCCCGGTCTTCAACGGCACCGGCGCCAACGTCGTCGCGCTCCAGGCCGTCACCGACCGCTGGGGTGCGGTGATCTGCGCCGAGAGCGCGCACATCAACGTCGACGAGGGCGGCGCCCCCGAGCGCATGGGCGGCCTGAAGCTGCTCACCGTGCCCACGCCCGACGGCAAGCTCACGCCCGACCTGATCGACCGGCAGGCGTACGGCTGGGACGACGAGCACCGGGCGATGCCGCAGGTCGTGTCGATCACCCAGAGCACCGAGCTGGGCACGCTCTACACCCCCGACGAGATCCGCGCCATCTGCGAGCACGCCCACGCGCACGGCATGCGGGTGCACCTGGACGGCTCCCGGATAGCCAACGCGGCCGCCTCCCTGGACGTGCCCATGCGCACGTTCACCAACGCGGTCGGCGTGGACCTGCTCTCCCTCGGCGGCACCAAGAACGGCGCCCTGTTCGGCGAGGCGGTCGTGGTCCTGAACCAGGACGCGGTGCGCCACATGAAGCACCTGCGCAAGCTGTCGATGCAGCTCGCCTCCAAGATGCGCTTCGTGTCCGTGCAGCTGGAGGCGCTGCTCGCCAAGGACCTGTGGCTGCGCAACGCCCGGCACTCCAACGAGATGGCCCAGCGGCTCGCCGAGGGCGTGCGCGCCGTGCACGGGGTGGAGATCCTCTACCCGGTGCAGGCCAACGCGGTCTTCGCGCGGCTGCCGCACGAGGTGAGCGAGCGCCTGCAGAAGCGGTTCCGCTTCTACTTCTGGGACGAGGCCGCCGGCGACGTGCGCTGGATGTGCGCCTTCGACACCACCGAGGACGACGTCGACGCGTTCGTCGCCGCCCTCAAGGAGGAGACGGCGCGCTAGCGGGAGCCTCTCGGGCTATGCATAGATATGCGACCACCTGAAAAGTCATTGACTGGCGGGTGGTCGCGTTTCTATGCTCTGCGGACATGGAGCTGATCCAGAAGTCCCCTGACCTGTCTGCTTACCTGGCCGCCGACGAGGCCATCGACCACGACCACCCGCGTGTGCGCGAGGCGGCCGGGCGGCTCGCCAAGGAGGCGGCGGACTCGTATGACTATGCGCGGCTGGCCTTCGAGTTCGTGCGCGACACCGTTCCGCACTCCCAGGACTCCGGTGACCCGCGCGTCACCTGGCGCGCCTCGGACGTCCTGGAGCAGCGCACCGGCATCTGCTACGCCAAGGCGCACGCGCTGGCCGCGCTGCTGCGGGCCGAGGACATCCCGACCGCGCTGTGCTACCAGCGGTTCGACGTGATCCACGGGCTGGTCGCCGTGCGCTTCGACGGCGCCTGGCACCGCCAGGACCCGCGCGGGAACAAGCCCGGCGTGAACGCCCGGTTCTCCCTGGAGGGGGAGCGGCTGGCCTTCACGCCGGACACGGCGGCCGGGGAGGAGGACTGCCCGGAGCTGTACGCGGCACCGCATCCGGCCGTACTGGACGTCCTCAAGGCGGCCACCGACCGCGCTCACCTGTGGGCGACGCTGCCGACCGCGCTGCCGTAGCGGCCGGGTCCGTCGGCCGGGGTCAGTGCGCCTCGGCCGTGCGGACCTGCTCCGGGGTGGGGGCCGTGCCGCCGAGGTGGGCCGGCATCCACCAGAGGTCGTCCGCGCCCTTGGGGCGGACCGGGTAGGCGCGCTGGGCGGCCTCCAGCAGCTCCTGCACGCGCTCGCGCAGCTTGCGGGTGAGGGCGCCCGCGTACTGATCGCGGGGGGCCTCCATGGCCTCGCCGACCCGGATCGTGATCGGGGTGTGGCTGCGCTTGAAGTTGCGCGGGTGGCCCTTGGTCCACAGCCGCTGCGTGCCCCACAGCGCCATGGGGATCAGGGGGACGCCCGCCTCCTGGGCCAGGCGCGCGGCGCCCGACTTGAAGCTCTTCAGCGTGAACGACTCGGAGATCGTGGCCTCCGGGAAGACGCCGACGATCTCGCCCGACCGCAGGGAGTCCAGCGCGTGCGCGTACGCCGCCTCGCCCTGCTTGCGGTCCACCGGGATGTGCTTCATGTTGCGCATCAGCGGACCGGAGACCCGGTGCCGGAAGACCGACTCCTTCGCCATGAAGCGCACCAGCCGCTTCTGGGGAAGCGCGGCCAGGCCGTCGAAGATGAAGTCCAGGTAGCTGATGTGGTTGCTCACCAGCACGGCACCGCCCGAGCGCGGAATGTTCTCCGAGCCCTGGCAGTCGATCTTGAGGTCCCACGCCTTGAAGAGGGTGCGGGCGAGACCGATGGCCGGGCGATAGGCGAGTTCTGCCATGGGCGGGTCGGACCCTTCCTTGTCAGCCTGGGAAGAAGGGGCTCCCAGTCGAAAGTTACGCAGCCGTAGGTTTACGGCTTGTCGCAGATCGTGCCCCATGAACGGCCCGTGTACCAGCCTTGGTGCCCGCCCGTGGCGAGATCCTCATCACGTCATCGGCCGTTCGGTGGCCGAAACATGACGCTGAACGGGAATCTCCGCCGATCCGTGCGCGCTGCACCCATGGACGACCGGACCGGGGGCAGGCGTGCGCCGCGGGCCGAGGAGAGCCGTGCGGGCGGCGGAACGGAGGACGCGGGTGCGCGGGCAGGGCGACGACGGGCGGCACGACGTGCCGGGTGGGCGGCGAGGCGTCGCGGGTGCGCGGACCGGCGTGGCGGAAGCGGCGCCCGACGGGTCGGGCCCACTGCTCGACTCGGCCGGGCTCGGCGCGGAGCTGGGCGCGCGCGCCACGCTCGTGCAGTTCTCCAGTGCCTTCTGCGCGCCCTGCCGGGCCACCCGGCGGGTCCTCGCGGAGGTGGCCGGCATGGTCCCCGGTGTCGCGCACGTCGAGATCGACGCGGAGGCGCGCCTGGAGCTCGTCCGCGCCCTGGACGTGCTCAGCACACCGACCGTGCTGGTCCTCGACGCCGACGGCCGGGTCGTACGGCGCGCCGTCGGGCAGCCGCGCAAGGCGGACGTGATCGCGGCGCTGGGGGAGGCGGTGTGACCATCGCCACGCCACCGGTGAGGCGTTCTCCACAGCCCCGTGTCCGAGGACGTAATTGACTGTGGGTACCACTCGTCGTCAGCCTGCACCCCGGCCTTCGTTCCCCTCTCCCCGGGGCGAGGCGCAACGCAGAAGGGCAACACCCGCCATGACGGTCACACCCGGCCTCGCGTCGCCGGGGCTCGCCACGGCCGACCTGTTCCGGTCCGCCTTCCGGCGGCACGCGGCGGGGGTCGCGGTGATCACCGCGCGCGGTGACGCCGGGCCGGTGGGGTTCACGGCCACCTCGCTCGCCTCCGTCTCCGCCGAGCCGCCGCTGCTCTCCTTCGGCATCGGCACCGGTTCGTCCAGCTGGCCCGCGGTGTCCGTCGCCGAGTACGTCGGTGTGCACGTGCTCGGCGAGCACCAGGAAGGGCTCGCGGCCACCTTCGCCCGCAGCGGGGCCGACCGCTTCGCCGCGCCCACCGCCTGGCGCGAGGGCCCCGGGGGCGTCCCCGTCCTGGACGGCGTCCTCGCCTGGCTGGTGTGCCGCGTCGTCGGCCGCGTGCCCGCGGGGGACCACCGCGTGGTGCTGGCGGAGGTCCTGTCCGGCGACCCCGCGGGCGAGGGCCGGCCCCTGCTGTACCACCAAGGGCGCTATCACGGGCTGGGCGACTGACCGGCCGGCGGGACGGCTCCTGCGAAGCCGTCGGGTTCCGGTTACGCTGCGTTGCGAAGGTCACAGTTCAAAGCGCTTGCTTAGCGGGAAAGAACTGGATGTACTGACGAGTAATATTCCGGGCGGAGCGCGGGTCGCCCCGACCGGGATCGGCCGCTTGGGGCGCCTATGCTGCCTGCAAGAGGCAGCACTGAAATGTCGACGCAGTAGGAGAGCCGGCGTGAGCTTGAGGATCGTTGTCACTGTGAAGTACGTGCCCGACGCCACTGGCGACCGGCACTTCGCCGATGACCTGACCGTCGACCGGGACGACGTGGACGGTCTGCTCTCCGAGCTGGACGAGTACGCGGTCGAGCAGGCGCTGCAGATCTCGGAGAACTCCGACGACGACGTGGAGATCACCGTCCTGACGGTGGGCCCCGAGGACGCGAAGGACGCGCTGCGCAAGGCGCTGTCCATGGGCGCGGACAAGGCGATCCACGTCGAGGACGACGACCTGCACGGCACCGACGCCATCGGCACCTCCCTGGTCCTGGCCAAGGCGGTCGAGAAGGCCGGCTACGACCTGGTCATCTCCGGCATGGCCTCCACCGACGGCACCATGGGCGTCGTGCCCGCGCTGCTCGCGGAGCGCCTGGGCGTGCCGCAGGTGACGCTGCTGTCCGAGGTCTCGGTCGAGGGCGGCACCGTCAAGGGCCGCCGCGACGGCGACGCCGCGACCGAGCAGCTGGAGGCGTCGCTGCCGGCCGTCGTGTCGGTCACCGACCAGTCGGGCGAGGCGCGTTACCCCTCCTTCAAGGGGATCATGGCGGCCAAGAAGAAGCCGGTGGAGTCCTGGGACCTCTCCGACCTCGACATCGACGAGGACGAGGTCGGCCTGGAGAACGCCTACACCAAGGTCGACTCCGCGACCGAGCGCCCGGCGCGCACCGCGGGCACCATCGTCAAGGACGAGGGCGAGGGCGGCAAGCAACTCGCCGAGTTCCTCGCGGGCCAGAAGTTCATCTGAGCCCCGGATTCGCCGACCGCCCCTCACATCTCGCAAGCAGGAGAGAAGAAGTCCCATGGCTGAAGTTCTCGTCTACGTCGACCACGTGGACGGTGCCGTCCGCAAGCCCACGCTGGAGCTGCTGACCCTCGCCCGCCGCATCGGCGAGCCCGTCGCCGTCGCCCTGGGCAACGGCGCCGGTGACACCGCCGCCGCCCTCGCCGAGCACGGCGCGGTCAAGGTCCTCACCAGCGAGGCCGCCGAGTACGCCGACTACCTGGTCGTCCCCAAGGTGGACGCCCTCCAGGCCGCCGTAGAGGCCGTCTCCCCGGCCGCCGTGCTGGTGCCGTCCTCAGCCGAGGGCAAGGAGATCGCCGCCCGCCTGGCGCTGCGCCTGGGCTCCGGCATCATCACCGACGCCGTCGACCTGGAGGCCGGCGACGAGGGCCCGGTGGCCACCCAGTCGGTGTTCGCCGCCGCCTTCACCACCAAGTCCCGCGTCTCCAAGGGCACCCCGGTCATCACGGTCAAGCCGAACAGCGCCGCCGTCGAGGCCGCGCCGGCCGCCGGTGCCGTCGAGGCCCTGTCGGTGTCCTTCTCCGCCGCCGCGACCGGCACCAAGGTCACCTCGCGCACGCCGCGCGAGTCGACCGGCCGTCCCGAGCTGACCGAGGCCGCGATCGTGGTCTCCGGTGGCCGTGGTGTCAACGGCGCGGAGAACTTCGCGATCATCGAGGCGCTCGCCGACTCCCTCGGCGCGGCCGTCGGCGCCTCGCGCGCCGCGGTGGACGCCGGCTGGTACCCGCACACCAACCAGGTCGGCCAGACCGGCAAGTCCGTCTCGCCGCAGCTGTACATCGCCTCCGGCATCTCGGGCGCGATCCAGCACCGCGCGGGCATGCAGACCTCGAAGACGATCGTGGCGATCAACAAGGACGCCGAGGCCCCGATCTTCGAGCTGGTCGACTACGGCGTGGTCGGCGACCTCTTCGACGTCGTCCCGCAGCTCACCGAGGAAGTGAAGTCCCGCAAGGGCTGAGCATCCCGTCGGAAGACCCCGACCGAGGCCCCCGCGACCGTCCGTGGTCGCGGGGGCCTCGGCGTCTGCGCAGGATGGTGTTGACCGGCGGGGGACCGGCAGATAACTTCGCTCTACGGATTATTGATTCCGTTCAGCGGAAAAGTGAACTTCAGGAGGGTGTGGGATGGGTCAGCAGGAGAAGGTGGCCACGAGCCTCGCGGGCGCCGTCGGCGAGGAGATCAGTGCCTCCCTCGCACCGGTCGACGCGGAGCTGGAGCGCCGCTACCCCGGAGACCCGGGCACCCGCCAGCCCGTCCACACCGTCTACGTCCCCGGTGACGTCTTCGCCGCCGACACCGTCCGCTCCTGGGGCGACCGCGCGCTCGCCGCCCTCGACGAGCACGCCCCCGACGCGGCCTCCTTCGCCGCCGTCCTCGGCCTCACCGACGACCTCGCCGAGCCGGTGTACAGCCGGGTGCGCGCCAAGCTGGAGCGCGAGCCGATCGAGGACCTCCGCGTCGACTTCGAGGACGGCTACGGCAACCGCTCCGACGCCGAGGAGGACGAGGCCGCCGCCCGCGCCGCGCGGCTCGTCGCCGAGGCGTACGCGCAGGGCACGGCGGCCCCGTACATGGGCATCCGCATGAAGTGCATGGAGGCCCCCGTGCGCGCCCGGGGCATCCGCACCCTCGACGTCTTCCTCAGCGGCCTGATGGAGGCCGGCGGCCTCCCGGACGGCCTGGTCCTCACCCTGCCCAAGGTGACCTACCCCGAGCAGGTCACCGCGATGGTGCGGCTCCTGGAGGCCTTCGAGAAGGCACGCGGCCTGGAGCCCGGCCGGATCGGCTTCGAGATCCAGATCGAGACCAGCCAGTCCATCCTGGCCGCCGACGGCACCGCCGCCGTCGCCCGCATGATCCAGGCCGCCGAGGGCCGCGCCACCGGCCTGCACTACGGCACCTTCGACTACAGCGCCTGCCTCGGCGTCTCCGCCGCGTACCAGGCCAGCGACCACCCCGCCGCCGACCACGCCAAGGCGGTCATGCAGGTCGCCGCCGCCGGCACCGGCGTACGCGTCTCGGACGGCTCCACCAACGTCCTGCCCGTCGGCCCCACCGAGAAGGTCCACGACGCCTGGCGGCTGCACTTCGGTCTCACCCGCCGCGCGCTGGCCCGCGCCTACTACCAGGGCTGGGACATGCACCCGGGCCACATCCCGACCCGGTACGCGGCCGTGTTCGCCTTCTACCGCGAGGGCTTCGAGCAGGCCGCCGGCCGCCTCGCCCGCTACGCCAACCGCACCGGCGGCGACGTCATGGACGAGCCCGCCACCGCCAAGGCCCTCAGCGGCTACCTGCTGCGCGGCCTGGACTGCGGCGCCCTCGACATCGGTGAGGTGGCCCGGCTGACCGGTCTGACCCGCGCCGACCTGGAGGGCTTCTCGTCCCCGCGGCGCGGCGACCTCACGGCATCGGCGCAGTAGGGGGACGGATCCCCGGGGCGGGTTCCCCGGTCCGGCCGGGGCGCACGTAGCGCTCCAGGCCGGACGCCGTCACCCGCCCCTCCCCGGCGAACAGCCGCGTCCCGCGCTCGCACAGCCCGCGGTCGGCCCGCGCCCGCGCGCAGAACTCCTCGGGCGTCGTCCCGAACAGCTCGCGCAGCCGGGCCGACCCCCGGAGCAGCTCGGTGATCAGGACGCGCTGGTCGCCCGGATGCCGGCGCGGCGTTCCGTCGCCGTCGCCGAGGACACCGTGGCGGTTGACGTACACGTAGGCGCCGGGCAGCACCGTCCCGTCCGCAGGCTCGACGCGTACGTCGGGTGCCGGCAGCCAGGCGCGGTCGAAGTTGCCGGACGCCATCGGCACACCCTCGCTCGCGTCGATCACGGCGAGCTGCTCCGCGTCGAGCCACAGCACGAACAGCTCCCGTACGACGCCCGGCGCGCCCATCGGCGACGCGGACACGTACCCCATGCGGCTCACATGGGCGGAGACGCCGATGTCGAGGCCGGTGACCCGCGCCCTGACCATCGGGAGCGGCGAGTCGATCCCGAACTCCGTCATCTTGTGGCGCAACTGGCCCGGGCTGCCGTTGGAGCCGATCGCGAGCACCGGCACCCGGTCCTCGAACGTCACCCGGTCCAGCGGCAGCAGCCGGTCCCCGTCCAGCACCCCCGACTCCCGGGGCCACGCCCCCGGGTACAGCAACGGCTCCTCACGCGGGACACCCGCCAGACCGAGCGCCCGCAGTGTCCGGTCCTCGCCGGGCGCGGGCCACGGGTCCTCGCCGGGCGCCGCACACGGTTCCTCGCCGGGCGCGGGCCCCGGCGCATCGCTGGGCGGGTGCGGCACGGTGCGGATCCTTCCGGTGGTGGCGGTGTCGAGGGCCGCGCGGAGCGCCGTACGGGACCGGCCGCGCGGCCCGAGGCCGAGGGGGCGCTCAGTCCGCCGGCGGCAGCTCGCCCGAGCCCCGGGTGACGAGCCTGGTCGGCAGTTCGATGCGGTCGGGGGCGAGCAGGGTGCCGTCCAGCTGCCGGAAGAGCCGCTCGGCGGCGGTGCGGCCGAGGGCCGCCGCGTCCTGGGCGACCACGGTGACGCCCGGCTGGAGCAGGTCGGCCAGCTCGATGTCGTCGAAACCCACCAGGGCGACACGGCGGGCGTGTTCGGCGAGGACGCGGACGACGGTGACCGTCACGCGGTTGTTGCCGGTGAAGACCGCGGTCACCGGATGCGGGTCGGCGAGCATCTCCTCGGCCGCCCGCCGCACCCGCTCCGGGTCGGTGACGCCCAGGGACATCCAGGAGTCCTTGACCGGTATCCCCGCGTCCTCCATCGCGGCCCGGTAGCCGCGCAGCCGCTCGGCGGCGGTGTGGATGCGGGGCATGTCGCCGATGAAGCCGATCCTGCGGTGCCCGTGCGCGATGAGGTGGGCCACGCCGTCGCGGGCGCCGCCGAAGTTGTCGGACAGCACGACGTCCGCGTCGATCCGCCCCGCCGGACGGTCCACGAACACCGTGGCGACCCCCGCCTTCAGCTCCGGCTCCAGGTA
This sequence comes from Streptomyces sp. BK79, assembly GCF_044142145.1. Taxonomy (NCBI): domain Bacteria; kingdom Bacillati; phylum Actinomycetota; class Actinomycetes; order Kitasatosporales; family Streptomycetaceae; genus Streptomyces; species Streptomyces sp. BK79. The sequence goes on along the minus strand of NZ_JBHVOC010000007.1, from coordinate 2,029 downwards.
CCGGTGGTCGTCCCCGGCGGGGATCACCACCAGCCCGTCCACGCGCCGCGCGCACAGCGCCAGCACCAGTTCCTGCTCGCGGTCGGGGTCTTCCGCGCTGGAACCGTTGATCAGCAGGGCGCCGTGGGCCCGGGCCACCTCCTCCACGGCACGGCTGAGCGGCCCGTAGAAGGGATCGGCCAGGTCCTCCAGGACCAGCCCGATGCTGGCCGTGCGGCCCTTGCGGAGCACCCGCGCGCTGTCGTTGCGGCGGAAACCGAGCGCGTCGATGGCCTCCTGCACGCGGCGCTCGGTCTCCGGCGTGACCCCCGGCTCCCCGTTGACCACCCGGGAGACGGTCTTGAGACCGACCCCGGCCCGGGCGGCGACGTCCTTCATGGTCGGCCGATTGCCGTAACGGTTCCCGGGGAGGCGGTCTGCGCGGCGGGGCGTGTCGGGCACGATGCGGTGTCCTGTCCTGTCGTCCACGGGAGTGCGTCGGCTCCTGTCGTCCACGGGGGATGTGTCGGTCATGCGTTTGTATGAGGATGTGGCGTCGAGCATAGAGCCTGGACAACGTTGTCAGATGCGGGAGACACTGTCCATCGCACTCTCCGGCCCCCGTCCCCACCGGGAGACCGGTCTGCTGCGCGCACGTGTTCTCGCTGGTTCTCGCCAGTTCCTGCTAGTGCTCGCCAGTTCTCGTGCTTTTTTTGTTCTTTCGGTCCGACGGGGAGATCCGACTCTGATGCACACCGACCTCGTGGCAGCGCTGGACATCGGCGGTACCAAGATCGCCGGAGCGCTGGTGGACGGCCACGGCCGCATCCAGGCGCGCGCCCAGCGGGCGACACCCGCCCGGGAGGACGGTGACACCGTGATGCTGGCGGTCGAGGCCGTGCTCGGAGAGCTGACGGCGTCGCCGCTGTGGGGGCGGGTCACGGCCGTCGGCATCGGCAGCGCCGGCCCGGTGGACGCGTCCGCCGGCACGGTCAGCCCGGTGAACGTGCCCGGATGGCGCGCCTACCCGCTCGTGCGGCGGGTCCGCGCCGCCGCCGGTGACCTGCCCGTCGAGCTGATCGGCGACGGCGTGGCCATCACGGCGGCCGAACACTGGCAGGGCGCCGCACGCGGACACGACAACGCGCTGTGCATGGTGGTCTCGACGGGCGTCGGCGGCGGCCTGGTCCTGAACGGGCGGCTGCACCCCGGTCCGACCGGCAACGCCGGACACATCGGTCACATCAGCGTCGACCTGGACGGCGATCCGTGCCCCTGCGGCGCGCGCGGCTGCGTGGAGCGCCTCGCGAGCGGACCCAACATCGCGCGCCGCGCCCTCGACGCCGGCTGGCGCCCCGGCCCGGACGGCGACACCTCGGCCCAGGCGGTCGCCGCCGCCGCCCGCCTGGGCGACCCCGTCGCCGTGGCCTCCTTCGAACGGGCCGCGCAGGCACTGGCCGCCGGCATCGCGGCCACCGCGACGCTCGTCGAGATCGACATCGCCGTGATCGGCGGGGGCGTGGGCAAGGCGGGCGACGTGCTCTTCGCCCCCCTGCGCAAGGCCCTGACGGACTACGCGACCCTGTCGTTCGTGCGGCGCCTGTCGGTCGTACCCGCCCAGATGGGGACGGACGCGGGGCTGGTGGGGGCGGCCGCGGCGGCCCTCACCAGGGCGGCGGACGCGACGCCGGCCCGGGTCTGAGCCCGCGTCGGCCTCCCGCGGTCGAGGGAGGCTCCGCCCCGCACCCGTGACCCCGGGGCGGTTGCGCAGTTGAAGCAGGCATGAAGAAGCGCAGCATGCTCGCCATCGCGTCCCTCGCCACCGGCTTCGTCGTCGCGGCCGTCAGCCCGTCCCACGCCGCCCCCGGTGACCTCCCGCTCAACCTCGACGTGGAGGACACCGTCAGCACCGTCCAGGACACCGTCACCGTCGAGAGCCTGAACGTGGACGACGACGCCCTGCGGCAGCTGGGCTGACCCGCCACCGACCCACCCGCACCACCCGGCGCCGGGGGCCCCCCCCCCGGGGGGCCCCGGCCCCGGGCGGGCG